>QHYU01000008.1 GCA_003224235.1 Acidobacteriota bacterium | reverse complement strand
ATCATCAATAACTTCAAGTGCTTGAAGAGCGCGGGACTATTCTGCGACGGGACATAAATAAACTTACCGGGAATCTCACGCTTTCACCCCTGGCTGGCACGTTCCGGCCAGGGGTGCGTTTTCTAAGGCTCAGAATCTATGTTCACCGCGGCCGGGTTTTCCGCGCAGAGACGTTACGGAACATCAGCCTTCAAAAAATAACTCCGTTGGATGATAATCTCTCAACCGCACGGCTGCCAAAATGAGCAGAAACACGGATAACAAGACCTCCCGGCGAGATTTCCTTAGACTGGCAGCCGGCTCAGCCGCGTTTGGACCATTCTTCGTTTTTCCCGAGCGGGCGCTCGCCAGCCAAAAGACGCTGAAGATCGCGAAATGGGCCCATTTTCTGCCCGAGTTTGACTCCTGGTTCGAGGCTTCGGTGGCCAGGGAATGGGGCAAGAAGAATGACACCAAGGTCATCTTGGACTCCATTCCGGTGGAGCAGGTTTACGCCCGCGCATCGGCCGAGGTCAAGGCTGGCAAAGGCCACGATGTTTTTATCTTTCCCTGGCCGCCGGCCGAGTTCCAACAGCATGTGATTGACCACGCGGAGATCGTCCAACAGGTAGCCTCCAAGCACGGAAGCATCGAGTGGATGGCGCACAGATCAAGCGTCAATATGAAGACTAAGAAATACTTCGCCTTCGCTGACTCCTGGATCCCGGCCCCTTTTCTCTTCTTTCAAGACTATTGGAGCGAGGTCAACCTTTCCTTGGGCCCGGTCCATTACGATGGCCTGCGCAGCGGCGGGAAAAGGCTTCGAGAAAAGCTGGGCATCCCTTGCGGCTTAGCGCTCGCGCCCAGCCTGGAGAGCAACATCACTTTGCAGACCCTCCTGTACGGGTTCACGAGCGGCGTCTTTAACGAGGCGGGGAAGGTAATCATCAGGAACGCTCGCACCTTTGTCGCCCTTCAGTACGTCAAAGACCTGTTTCAGGGCGCGGGAACTCCGGAGCAGCTCACCTGGGGTCCCTCGGGCAACGTCAAGGCCATGCTGGCGCGCAAGACCTCGTGCACTATCAATGCCATCAGTCTCTTGCGCGCCGCGGAAAAACAGGACCCCGAAGTTGCCAAGAAGATCATGGTCACGCCGCCACTCAAGGGGTCTAACACCATAGTGGCAGTACCACACGTCACCAATTGCTCTGTGGTCTGGAACTTCGCCGAGAACAGGGAAGGGGCCAAGCAATTCCTGGCCGATCTGATCGACAATTCCAAAAACATCTACGAGCAATCCCAAGGCTGCAATTTCCCCTTTTACCAGAAAACGCTTCCTGACCTCATCGTCCGGCTCTCCAACGACCCGCACGCCGACCCTTCCTGGAAGTACCAGATGCTGAAGGACGCGGGGCATTGGACCCATTATCTCGGCGTTCCGGGATACCCGACGCCGGCGTTTATGGAGGTTTTCAACACCTTTGTCATCCCCCGAATGTTCTTGAGCGTCGTCAAAGGCGAGCGGAGTCCGGCGGACGCCATGGACGCGGCAGCCGCGGAAGTGCAGCGTATCGCCGACAAGTGGAAACAGGTCTGAGTATAGCGTTTTCAGCGCGCTACACTATAAGTATGCAAAAACTCGCTTCCTTCGCCACTGTCCTGACGCTGGCCGGCTCAGCACTGGCCACGACGCTGGTGCCCCGCAAATCGCCCGAATTCACTATCGTCGAGCCCTCCGGCAAGCAGACACTGCTCTCCAGTTTCAAGGGCAAGGTAGTGGTGATCGAGTTTCTTTTCATCCAGTCCCCGCACTGTTTGCGCGTGGCACAGACAATGAACAAACTTCAAAATGAATTGGGACCGCGAGGCTTTCAGCCTGTTGGCATAGCCTTCGGCCCCGACGCCACCGGGCCGATGGTGACGTACTTGGTAGACTACTTGAAACTGACCTATCCGGTTGGCTACGCTTCTTCGGAACAGGTAGATGCGTACCTGGACCGTCATGGCCATGAAATCTTAAATGTTCCCCAGGTGGTGGTGATAGACCGCTCCGGCGTCATTCGTGCCCTGAGCGGAGGCAAGGGCGGCGATCCAAAACTCGAGAACGAGGGCTCGCTCCGCACTTTGATTGATAGCTTGCTCAAAGAAAGCCCGCCGGCAGGCAACACGAAGAAAACCACGTCCCCGCAGAGGAAGACGAGCTAGTGCCGTTCCAACTATTTCGGCCTTTCTCGCAACGAGGGTACGGAAGGAATGCCCGCGTCATCCTCCGCGGGTGTGCATTTCGAGGTGGGGATCCTTGCGGAGTTGCTCGATGGGGACCAGAGTGCCGCGTGCGCCCAGGGCTTTGCGGTCTTCCGCTCCGCGGTCGCTGCGCCCCTGCCACACCGAGACAATCGTAGATCTGATCTCTTCCTTTGCGGCGCCGCCGCGCAGCATTTTACGCAGGTCGTGACCCTGTTGCGCGTAGAGGCACAGGTACCACATGCCATCGGCGGTCAATCGGCTACGGTCGCACCGCCGGCAGAAGGGAGTCGTAGTCGAAGCGATGATGCCGAAAACGGTGCCATCGGGGAGCAGGAACCGCTCCGCCGGAGCTGAGCTATCCTCATAGACCGGCTCGACGCGCCCATATCGCCGGCTGACGTGATCCAGCACCTCGGCGCGTGTAAAAACCTTGTCCATGGACCACTGCGTCGCGCCGCCCACATCCATGTACTCGATGAAGCGTACTTCTGCGCTCACCTGCTTACCGAACTCCAAAATGCCGGCGAGCTCGTCTTCGTTGGTCCCGCGCAGGATCACCGTATCAATCTTGATCCTGCGGAAACCGGCTGCGCGCGCCGCTTCGATGCCGCGCAGCACTTGCGCGTGAGCATCTCTGCGGGTTAGTGCCTTGAAGCGCTCGGGGCGGAGCGTGTCCAGGCTGATGGTGACGCGATGCAGGCCCGCCTCACGCAGGGCCCGCGCCTGTTCGGCCAGCAAGACTCCATTGGTTGTCAGGGCCAAGTCCTTAATTCGCGGATTCCGCGCCAACATCTGGACCAGCAGCGGCAGGTCCTTGCGCAGCAACGGCTCGCCCCCGGTGAGGCGAACATCTTCGACGCCCAGCTCAGTAAACAGGGCCACCACCGCGGTGATCTCCTCAAACGTGAGCAGCTCTTCTCGCGGCAGCCAGACGTACTCTTCCTCGGGCATGCAGTAGCGGCAGCGCAGATTGCAGCGGTCGGTGACGCTGACCCGCAGGCTGCGCAGCGGCCTGCCGAAAACGTCAGCCGGCGGACGCACTTGAGCGCTGTGTGACATGGGATCGAGACAATAGCATAGGCCGCGGTCAGCCGTCAGTCAATTTTGCGTGGCGGGGTGGCGGGCGCGGCTGTCATTTCGAGGCCGGCTTAGCGGGGTGTCAGAGAGATTCCTCGGCTCGACAAACCCGAGCCTGGGAATGACAGACGTTCACTGCCGATGATCCAGCAGGGAGGACTACTTCACGGCGCCGACAGTGAAGCCGGCGATGAACCGGTCGAGGAACAGGTTGTAAACGAGCGCGATGGGGAGGCTGGTGATCAGGCAGGCGGCCATCAGCGAGCCCCAGTAATAGACGTCGCCGCGGACCAGAAAAGTCGGCACGCCCACGCCCACCATCTGGTGCGCTTCCGGAGCGATAAACGTCAGCGCGTACACGAACTCCTGGGTCACCAGCGTGAACGCAAAGATCACCACCGTCAGGATTCCGGAGACCGAAATCGGGATCACCAATTTCACAAAAGCTCCGAAGCGCGTCAGGCCATCCACCATGGCCGCGTCTTCGAGCTCTTTGGGGATGGACTTGAAGAAGCCCATCAGCAACCAGGTGGAAAACGGAATGGTGAAGCTGGGATAGACGACTACCACCGACCAGATGGTGTCTTGCAGGCCCAGCAGCGAAATCACTCGTGAGAGCGGGATGAACAGCAACGTGGGCGGCACCAGGTAGGTGAGGAAAATAGCAATGCCCAGCCGCTGGCCCCAGTTGCCGGTGAGTCGGGCCAGCGCGTAGGCTGCGGGCAAGGCGAGCAGCAACGTGATGAACACCACCAGCGCGCCCGCCAGGGCCGTGTTGCCTACCCAGCGGAGATAGAGGGTTTCGCCAAAGAGCAGCCGCAGGTGTTCAAGCGTGGGCCGGGCGTTAAAGATGAAGGGGTTGTTGGTGATGTCGTAGAGGTCGCTGGTCTGCTTGAAGGTGGTAATCAGCATCCAGTAGAACGGGAAGGCCAACACAACCGAAAAGGCCACGATCACGGACCAGTGCCCGAGCATGGCACCCCACCTCCGATTCCCCGCACGCGCCATCAGGTGACCTCCGCACGATGCGCGACGCGCAGCATCAGGTAAGCCACAATCACCAGGATCGGCACCAGGAAGAGCGAGATGGCCGCGCCCTCGGCCAAGTCACCGCCCAGAATGCCGGTGAAGAACGCCAGCGACGGCACCACCTGCGTGCTGTCGTACGGCCCGCCGCGGGTCAGGATGTACACGACGGTCATGTCGGTAAAGGTGAAGATGATCCCAAACAGCAGGGCGACGTTGAGGATGGGGCGCATCATGGGGATGGTGATGTGAACGAGGGTGCGCCAGAATCCGGCGCCATCCACTGCGGCGGCCTCGGGGATGTCCCGGGGGATGGCGGTGAGTCCGGCCAGCAGGATGACGGTGGAAAAGGGAAGCACGTGCCAAGTGTGGACCAAGATGACGGACATCATGGCCAGCTTGGGTTCGCCCAGCCACTGGGGCGCGTCAAACTGCCGAAATAAATGCATCGCTACCAGCAACCAATTGATCACGCTATAGAGCGAGTCGAGGATCCACTTCCATCCGATGGCGCCCAGCGACACCGGCGCGACCCACGGCAGCATCACCAGGAATCGCACTACGCCGCGGCCTCGGAACTTATCTCGGAGGGCCAGGGCAAGCGTGAAGGCGCCAACGATGACCAGAACCTGCGAGCCGACGGTGAAGATCACGGAGTTGAACAGGGACCGCCGGAACGCCGGGCTGTGCAACACGCTGCGAAAATTCTCCAGCCCGACAAAGTGGTAGCCGACGCTGCCCACCCTGACGTCGCCCACGGCGTAGAGGAACGCCATCAGAAAAGGAACGCCAATGATGGCTACCACGTACAGGATGGCGGGCAGAAACATCGCTGCGCCGAGCCAGCGCCCGCCGGGGCGCCGCGCTACCCGCGGCCTTTCCCGAGGCGACGGAGGAGTGGCCGATGCTCCACCGCACCGCTCGACGTTATGTTCCGCAGGCTTCATTGCCAAGCAATCGCTTTGGGCTGGGTTCGCTTCTCGGACTGGCGGTCGAAGAACCTCAGGCTCTCGCTGGCGACGCCGAAGTCATAGACCGACGCGACCTGGAAAGCCTCCGAGACGGCCGCCGGCAGCCGGGAGAGCACTTCCTTCTCCTCGAACCGGCTGCCCGCAAGCGAGCCGTAGAGGATGCGCTCCGCGCCGAGGAATTCCAGGTAGGTCACCCGGAAGCGCAGCGGGATGCGCGACCCTTCGCGTAAGCGATCAGCGGGGAGGAAGTGCTCGGGCCGGAAGCCCACGACGACGTCGTCGCTCTCGAGCAGATTCATCGGAGGCGAGCCAAGAAAGGTGGCCACAAAGGTGTCGGCCGGGTCGTCGTACACCTCCTTGGGCGTGCCGATCTGGCGGACGAAGCCCTGGTGCAGCACAACGATGCGGTCGCCCATGGCCATGGCTTCGACTTGGTCGTGCGTCACGTAAATCGTGGTTGTGCCGATGCGCTTGTGGAACTGCTCGAGGTCCTCGCGCGCCGAGGCGCGGAGCTTGGCATCGAGGTTCGAGAGCGGCTCGTCCAACAGGAAGACGGTAGGCTCGCGCACAATGGCCCGGGCGAGCGCCACGCGCTGGCGCTCGCCTCCGGAAAGCTCCCGAGGTTTGCGGTCCAGCAGGCCGCCGATCCCAAGCAGCGAGGAGGCCCACTCCACCTTTTCGCGGTGCAGCTCTTTTTTGATCTTCTGCGCCTTCAGCGGGAAGGCAATGTTGTTATAGACCGAGAGGTGCGGGTAGAGCGCATAGCTCTGGAAGACCATGGCAATGCGGCGCTCGCGAGGCGAGAGGTGATTGACGACATTGCCGCCAATGAGGATCTCGCCGGCCGTGGGTTGCTCCAGGCCGGCGATCATGCGCAGCAGGGTGGTTTTGCCGGAACCGGATGGCCCCAGGAAGACGAGGAACTCGCCTTCCCGGGTCACCAAATCAACGTTGTTGACTGCCCCCAGTTGGCCTTCCTTGAAGACTTTCGTCAGACCCCTGGTTTCGACCACCGCCATCGGCGTTCCGGTTAGCCTTCCTTGCGACGCTCAAAGATGCGCTTGATTTCGGTCTCGGCGGCCTTCGCCGCGTCCTCAGCGCTCAGCTCGTCTTTCGCCACCTTGGCGAACATGGTGGGAATCACCCAGGTGTTGAACACCTCGTCGATTCCCGCGGTGGCGTAACCCGGATAGCCGATGTTGGTGGCCCAGTCGAGCACGTCGGCGAGCACATTGTACTTCCCCGGCGGATTGGCCTTGGGATCGCTCGCGAGCTGTTGCTTGATGTCCGGAACGGTGCTGGGGAAGCAGGGGAAGTTGTAAAACTCGCTGGCCTTGAAAGCGGTGGGGAAGTTGTCGATGTAGTCCACCAGGAACTGCTTGGCGCCATCGATGTTTTCGGCGAACTGCCAGATGACATAGCAATCCATCACGTGTTCGGCCGTAATCCGCCGCACCGGGCCTTTCGGCGTCCGGCAGAGCATGATCAACGGGTTGTACTTGGGGTTGTCCTTTTCTGCCTGGCGCGTGATGGAGATAGCGTTGGCCACATAGGAGACCTTTCCGGCCAACATGGCGCGGTTGTTCGAGGACGGGTCCCAGGTGAACACCTCGTCGGTCTCCGACTCCTTGAACAGCGCGCGCATGTACTTCAGGGCCTCGATGGTCTGCTTGGAATTGATGGTGACGTTGCCTTCCTCATCCTGCTCGGAGCCGCCATACGACCACAGGATGGCGCGCATGGCCATGCTGGTGTCCAGCTCCTGCGCCAAACCGAGGCCGCAAGGGTTGCCGAATTTGTCGCGGATCTTCTTCGCGCCGGCGCGCAAGTCGTCGTAGTTATCCGGGCCGTTGGGATAGCCCACTTCGGTCCACAGGTCCTTGCGCCAGTTGCCCGGGTCCGGCACGTAGGAGTCCGAGAACGCGAAGTATTTCTTCGTCTTCGGATTGTAGGTGGACTTGTGCCCCAGCGCGATGGCCTTGCCGTGCTTCTTTTCGACTTGCTGGTAGATCTCCTTGTGGTCGATCACCTGCTTCTCATACGCCGCCGGCGGCGAGAGGAACATGACCAGATCGTGCCCCTTCTTCGCCGAAACTTCCGCGGCGGCCCGCGCCGGGATTTCGTTGAGCGAGATGTGGTCCACCACGACGTTGATG
>QHYU01000164.1 GCA_003224235.1 Acidobacteriota bacterium | reverse complement strand
ACCCCGGGGACGACTCATCCGAATGTGGATCAAGAGCGTACGGACTACAACATCACCAACGCATCGCTCGGCCTCAAGCTCCGGCTGTTCGCCAATCTGGTGATCACGGCGAACGTGCTGCTGAAATTGGACAATGCCGGACTCCGCGCCCTTGCCGTGCCTCTCGTGGGCGTTTCCTATAACTTTTAGCAGGCCAGCCCGTCGAATGATCTCAAAGCAAGCAGGGAACAAGAGACCGCCCCATGGGTTCATGCAGCTTTTCTCCGGGGCCCGTCAGCGCTTCATTTGATCCGCCATGCGAATCGTATCTTCCTATCGCGGCACGGAGAGGGTCTTCGAGACGCCGAAGAGCGAGGTGCTATTCGGGCGGCCCGACGATAAACAGCACATCGATCTGGACCTCTCCCCCGATCTAAAGGTGTCGCGGCGACACGGACGCATCTGGGAGGAGAACGGTCAATTCTGGATTGAAGACCTGAACAGCTCGCGTGGCACGCTGCTGAGCGCCGTGGAGATCAAGGGCCAAGGCAAGCGCGAGCTCAAAGTCGGAGATGTTATCCAAGCGGGGCAAACGACCCTCTGTGTGGAAACGCTGGAAACGCGAGCTCCGACAACCCAGACCAGCTACTTGGAAACGGGGACATCCCTCGCGGCAGGCGAGCCACACGAAGAAGAGGCCGTTGCCATCTCCCAACACGTGGATGCAACGGTCGCGCCCTCTGTGCCCGTGGAAAAAGCCACGGGAGGCGCGAAGCGGCGGCTGAAGTTACTCTACGAATTGCCGCTGCAATTTGCTTCCAAAACGCGGTTCGATACCCTGCTGCTGACCATTGTGGATCGGCTTGTCGAGGTCATCCCGCAAGCGGCGCGCTGGGCCCTGGTTCTCCGCGAACCCGGCACGGATGCCTTGCTACTGAAGGCCTTTCACTCCGCGGGACAGCCTTCCGTGAGCGAAACGCTGGCCCGGCGGGCTCTAACCACGCGCAAAGGATTCATCTGGAAGCGTCGTACGGAAGACGCACCAAGCAGAAGCATCGTGCGGGAGCAGATGGAATCCGGCATGTATGTGCCGCTGGTCTGGCAGGAAGAAGCCCTCGGCGTGCTCTGCGCGGACCATCCCGGCAAGGAAGCGGCCTTTACTGAGATCGACCTGCGTCTCATGTTGGTGGTTGCCCAGTATGCCGCCATGGCCGTGGCCAGCCATCAGATGCAGGAGAAGCTGCGGCGCGAATCGATCGCCATGGGCAACCTGAAACGGCAATTCTCTCCAAAGATCGTCGAGCACCTGCTGGCTCATCGCGGACGCCTGCGACTGGGCGGCGAGCGCAGCGAGGTGACTATCCTTTGCTCCGACGTGCGCGGCTTTACCAACCTCGCGCGAGACATGGAACCGGACGACGTCGTCGAAATGCTCAACCAGTATTTTGGCGCCCTGGTGCCCATCGTCTTCGCCCACCGCGGCACCGTGGACAAGTACGTCGGAGATTCGATTCTGGCGGTTTTCGGCAGTCCCGAGCCGGATCCGCAGCAACATGAACAAGCCGTGTGCGCTGGGTTGGCTATGCAGGCCGTGGTGGTGGAATTGAACACACACCGAAAGGCTCGCGGACTGCCAACCTGCGAGATGGGCATTGGCATCCACTGCGGGGAGGTGGTGCACGGATTCATCGGCACAACAGACCGCATGGAGTTCACCGTGATTGGAGATGCAGTTAACCGCGCGGCGCGATATTGCTCAGGCGCGAATGCCAGAGAAGTGATCATCAGCCCCGAAATGCATGAACGTGTCTGGAAGCAGATAGAGGCCGAGCACGTCTGCATTCCCACGAAGCACGAGGGAGACTTTTCCGCCTACCGCGTGAAGTGCCTGCGCTGTGTTTAGCAGCTAAGAAACTTTACGCACTTCCACCGCTCGACTGACCTATCCGCAGGAGCCCTTAGCGACTGCCGTGCCCTGGCGACGCACTGCTCTTGGCTTCTCAGGGAAAAATCAAAAACACTACCGGCTTCCGGCCCGTCGTGCGCCGATGTAGAGTCGGACAGTGCAGGCAAAAAAGAACTATCGTCATTCTGAGTTTTAATGCAAGTCTCGTCCTGGTTCTCGCGGGCGCTTGGCTCGGATCTTCCTTGCCCGGGCTTCCATTTTCTCTGCGTCAGCTTTTTGGCCTGCCTGGCGAAGCAGCGCGGCGTAAGCATCCAGAGACTGCGCCACGTCCGGGTGTTCTGGGCCCAGGTTCTTCTCCCGGATCGCCACCACTCTCTTGTAGAGGGGCTCTGCCTCGGAGTACTTGCCCTCATAATTGTAGAGCAGCGCCAAGTTGCTCAGACTTATGGCCACGTCGAGGTGTTCCGGCCCGAGGCTCTTTTCCTTGACTGCCAGCGCTCGCTTGAAAAGCGGCTCGGCCTCGGCATACTTGCCCTGGGTGCGGTAAAGCTCCCCCAAACTAGTAAGAGCGGCGGCCGCCTCCGGGTTCTCCGGCCCCCCAGCTTTCTCCCAGATCGCCAGTGCCCGCCTGTAGAGCGGCTCGGCCTCGGCATATTTGCCCTGGGTGCGGTAAAGCTCCCCCAAGCTGCCAAGAGTGGCAGCCGCCTCCGGATTCTCCGGCCCCCCAGCTTTCTCCCAGATCGCCAGTGCCCGCCTGTAGAGCGGCTCGGCCTCGGCATATTTGCCCTGAGTGCGGTAAAGCTCCCCTAAGCTGTTAAGAGTGGCGGCTGCCTCCGGGTTCTCCATCCCTCCAGCTTTCTCCCAGATCGCGAGCGCCCGCCGGTAGAGCGGCTCGGCCTCGGCATAGTTGCGCTCGTCGTGGTAGACAACCGCAAGGTTGTGCAGGCTCGTGGCTACCTGGGGGTGGTCTGCCCCCAAGGTTTTCTCCCAGATCACTAGCGCCCGCTTGTCAAGGGGTTCGGCCTCGGCATTCTTGCGCTCTTCGTGGTAAAGAACCGGAAGGTTGTTCAGGCTCGAGGCTACCTCGAGGTGGTCTGTGCCCAAGGTTTTCTCCCGGATCGCGAGCGCCCGCTTGTAGAGCGCTTCGGCTTCGGCATTCTTGCGCTCGTCGTGGTAGAGAAGCGCAAGGTTGTTTAGGCTCGTGGCCACCTCGGGGTGGTCTGGCCCCAAGGTTTTCTCCCGGATCGCCAGCGCCCGCTTATAGAGCGCCTCAGCCTCTGCATACTTGCTGCGCGTACGATAGAGTTCTGCCAGGCTGTTTAAACTAGCGGGCAAGCGTGGGTCTCCGGGTCCGAATCCCTCCACTTCTTTGATTGCGTCTATAAACAGTCTCTCAGCCTCGGAGTAGCGGCCTTCCTGACGAGCCTTTCCGGCAGCAGCCATAGACTTATCCCAGTGCAGCTCCTGGGCGCATGCAACCAGGGCCCAAAGGCACAGAAACAACTTTCCCATCAGCACCACAGGCGTCTTGCCTGATCTCATCTCACTCTATCCTTTTTCGCGAATTAAATTCGGGAGCCACAATTGTTTTCAACGAATTATTCTACTTCACATGGGTCTGCCTCGAGCCGGATATATACAAGTAGGGAACCTGTTTAGCACTTCTCTGACCATCTGCGGTGCCTTCGGAATAGGTGATCGGCAGTCGCATCCCAGAAGGCCTGGCCTGCCAAAACGGTGTTCGCAGTCCAACCACCCTCATCGATCCTGGGGGCGAGCGAATCTGCATTGGGGGCGGGTGGGTCAGGTTCAGCTGGCCGAGGACCGCACGGAGGCTCCTGGAGTTTCCGGTAGGCGTGGGGATGATATTCAGGCTTCAGATGACCTTGAGGTCTTTCGGGGCAGGAGCATAACGACGCAAGAGTGAAATAGAGAATACCAAAACGAGGACGAGTATCCCGAGCAAGCTAAGCTCAATCATGGAAGCGCGAAAGATGCTGGCGCCTTCAGTCGACCACTTTCCTTCTTTGGTGAGGGTGGCCGCCTCCAAGGTAATCACGAGGATGCGCCGAATCGAGGCAATCAGGCCCACCACCAGGAATGGCTCGGCGGTAAAGAGAATATGCGAGCGGATGGAGATGCGCACCGTATGCAGAATTTCCACCAGCATCAGCACAAGCAGTAATTGGTCCAACACTCGCAGTGTCTCGGTCGCCATGGCCCAGTGGCTGAGGCCATCCCAGAGCAGTTTGCCAGCGCTCGCAATCGCCGCTAGGGCCGTGACAGAAAGCAACACGGCAAGAATGGAATAAATGGCCACTTCGGCTTTGCCCAGATAGTCGCTGAAGTGGAGGCGGACCCTATCCTCGACCATTTGCGCGGATGGTATCAAGCCAGACTCCCGCTTTCAACACTCGACGACTCCGTTGACAAGGGAATACCTACAGGCGTGATAGTATCCGGGCCAGTGAACTTGACAGTTCGGGGGTGAGCCGCTTGCGGGCTGTGTCCTGAGGCGGTTATGGTGTATCCGCCGGAGTGGCCCCGCCACCGGGGAGCAGTGCTTTAGCTGGGGGAGAACCATGCGAGTCGCGGTGAAATTATTGGCCTTTGCATCCATGCTGATCGTGGCCCTCGGGGGCGTGCGCGCATACGCCCAGGGAGGAGCCACAGGCGCGATCAGCGGCACGGTGCTGGATACGAGCGGCGGCGCCATTGTGGATGCGGAAGTACAGATTATTAACGCGCGCACGGAGACGCTCGTGCGCAAGCTGCCGACAAATGCGGACGGGGCGTTCACCGCTCCGCTGCTGCCGCCAGGGACCTACACTGTCGTCGTGAACAAGACCGGATTTGCCGAGGCCAAGGCTGCGGATATCGAGGTCCGGGTTACAGAAACCACTCGCGTCACGATCACATTGCGGCCGGGGGCGTTGGCGGAGAAGGTGGAAGTTACCGCCAATATCATCCCTGTTGAGACCACGAATGCCACAACGGGCCAGTCCATTGGTACGGCTACGGTGCGCGAATTGCCGCTTGCGACACAGAATTACCAGCAGTTGCTGACGCTTTCCACGGGTGCACAGAGCGAACTAAACGCCTCGGCGCAGCTCGGCCGCGGCAATGTGCGCATCGTCGTAAACGGGCAGCGCGAGGACAACAACAATTATCTGATCGAGGGCATCAGCGCCACCGACTACAACGTCGCCCAGGCGACCAACGTGCCGCTGCCAAACCCGGATGTGATTCAGGAATTCAAGGTCCAGACGTCGCTCTACGACGCAAGCCAGGGACGGAACGGTGGCGGCAACGTCAACGCGATTCTGAAATCCGGCACAAAGGATTTTCACGGCGACCTGTATGAGTTCTTCCGCAATGATGTTTTGAACGCGAACGAGTTCTTCCTGAATCGCGCCGACCAGCCGCGACCGCCGGTGAAGCAGAACATTCTTGGCGGAAGCCTGGGGGGACCAGTTGGCACGGAGAAGTGGGGCTTTTTCTTCCTGAATTATCAGGGGACGCGGCAGCGCAGCGGCATTTCGCCGGGGACATTCATCAGCACGCGCATTCCAGCGATTCCAACGAACCGCTCGCAGCAGTCCATTTCGCAGGCCTTCTTCAACAACACAACGACGACGATTGATCCTGTGATCCTGAAGCTGCTCCAGTTTAAGAGCAACCAGTTCGGCGACCCCAATGGGTTCCTGATCCCCAGCGTGCGTGACGACGGCACTGGCACGGGACTTTTGACCGTCAGCCGGTCGGGAAGGTACACCGACGACCAGTTCACAACGAACTGGGACCGCGAATTCCGCGGCGCGCAGGATAAGGTTTCCGCGCGGTTCTTCTTCTCGAATTCGGAATCGCTGCTGCCCTTTGGCGCGGGCGGCCTGCAGGCCTCGCTCGGCGGAACGCTGGCGAGCAGCATCAGCGCCACGGACCTGAACTTCCCCTACGACCTGCCGGTGAACGGGCGGTTTTTGACCGTGAATGAAACTCACCTTTTCTCGCCGGCGCTGGTGAATGACTTCCGGTTCGGCTTTGTACGTATCAACAACAGCTTGATCAACGTGGCGCCAGTGACCGCAGCGGACCTCGGCATCGACCGTCCGACGAACAACGTAACCAAGTCGATCTACAAGTTCACCCTTGGCAGCTCGGGTTTTCAGATCGGACCCACGCCACCGGCCGAGCAGTTCCAGACACAGAACAATTTCAGCTTCGTGGACACGTTGAGCTGGGTGAAAGGCGCACACGTGTGGCGGTTCGGAGGGGAGTACACGCGCGTCAATCTCGACAAGCTCTTCCCGCAGGTCTTCAACGGCCAGCTCTTCTTCGTCAACGGCGGCGGCCTGACCGACTTCCAGAAATGGCTGATCGGTGCGCCGGACTTCAGCTTCGGCGGCGGCGGCGTCTTCGACCACGAGTACCGGACGAACAATTTTGCGTTCTTCGGCCAGGACGACTGGAAAATCCGGCGCGATTTGACGCTGAACCTTGGTCTTCGTGTCGAGATGCTCGGCGCGTTCCACGACAATCTCTGCCACATCGGCAACCTCGATCCGGTTCTGTCCAATGCGGGTAAGTACCCCTTTATTTACGGTGGTTGCGTGAAGAGCCTGAACGTGCCAGGCTTGAATCCAACCGGCAGTAATACGACCTACGGCAATGACTACACGACGGGCCTCGGGCCCCGATTCGGTTTCGCGTGGGACCTCTTCAGCCATCACACCACAACCGTCCGCGGCGGCTATGGTATTTACTTTGTCCGCGAAGACGTCGGCACGGTGGATCAGCTCAGCTTCCAGGCGCCGTTTCTTCCGGTAGCCTTCGGCGGCGGACCGCCGGGCTGTCTGGGTACCTTCTTCTCGGCGACGCCACTGGCTGGTTGCCCCAATCCCAATCCGAATGCCCTACCGCGGGGCGGTCTCCTCGACCAGACCTTTGTTCCTTGCCTCGGTGTGTTACAAGACTTTCCGGGCGGGGACACGACGCAGCCGCCAAACTACGTATGTGGCAGCGGCCCCGGTGTGCTTCCGTCGCAGTTCATTTTCGGCCTGACGGTGCCGCGACACTTTGTCGCGCCAAACACGCAGCAATGGAACCTCACGATCCAGCGTGCTCTCGGGAAACAGTGGGTGCTCGAGGTCGGCTACGTGGGTACCCACGCCGTGCATCTGCGGGAGACCCGCACAAGCCTGCAGGCACTTCGCGCCAGTCCATCCAATCCGATTGTCCAGACGGGCGCGGGGGGACAACAGTTCACGATCACGACAAACACGCTTGCCAACGGCCCGGCGCGTACGCGGGCGCAGGGCATCAACGGATACAGCGGCTTCCAGCTCTTTGCCAATGACGCCTATTCTCATTACCATTCGTTGCAGGCGACGCTGTCGCGCCGCTGGGCTGGGGGCTACTTCCTGGGCGCGTACACGTTCTCGCGCTCGACCGACGCGACCTCGAGCGGCAACACGGCGCTGAATACTGCGTTCAACGACGAATCAACCCTAGATGCCTCGCGCGGGTTGTCTGACTTCGACCGCACGCATCGTCTGAGCGTTAGCTACCGCTACGACCTGCCTTTCTACAGAGACGCGACCGGCTTAAGGGGCGCGTTGCTCCACGGCTGGGCTATTAGTGGAATCTCCATCTTCCAGTCCGGCTCTCCCTTCTCCGTCACCGATTCGGGCGCTGGCACGGCGTTTCTCGGGGCCGGGCTCACGCCGCTTACCCTGGGCGCCAGCCTGGCGTCCGGCGGGTCGATCGGGGCCGGCACGACGAGCGGTGACATTCGCCAGCGCATCGACGGCTACCTGAATCCAAATACTTTCACGACGGCGCCGCTGCTGTATCCCGTCCAGTGTCAGTCCGATCCGAATTTCTGCACGACCGATTTCGGCAACCTCGGGAGGAACATCTACCGCGGGCCGTTTCAGCAGAACTGGGATTTCTCCCTGATCAAGAATTTCAAGATCACCGAGCGGAACACGGTCCGGTTCAAGACCGACTTCTTTAACATCTGGAATCACGCCAACTTCTCCAACCCGGCGCAGGCCGACGTGGAAAACCCGGCCACCTTCGGCAAGATCACTCAGACAGTGGGCACGCCGCGGCTAATTCAGTTCTCGCTGCGGTGGGCGTTCTAACCAATAATCGCGATCTACGATGACACGCCCCGAAAATTCCATAAATTTCTTCGTCGCCCCTTCGCTAAGGACGTGAGGATTCCCAGAGCACAAGGGGAGCAGTGCGGGCGAGCCAATCCGAGAAGAAACTAGAAACGTGTGCTCGAAGGGGCGCCGAGGGGTCACGGCGGAGTTCGTTCGGCGCACGCGCGCGCTACGTGGGGGGCGACACCACCTGCGACCTAGGTTCCAGAACGGCCTCGAATGCGGCCTCCAGCACGCCCAACCCCTCAGTGAGCTGCTCGTCGGAGATGACTAGGGGCACAAGCAGCCGAATCACATTTCCATAGCTGCCAGCGGAAAGCACGATGAGACCATGCTCGTAGCAATAGCGCACAATCTGTTTGGCTTCCTCTTCGGATGGTTCGCGGGAGGCCTGTGAGCGCACCAACTCGATGGCCTGCATCGCGCCCAACCCGCGGATGTCGCCGATGGCCGACCAACGCTGCTGCCAAGCGCGAGCCTGCGCGCGAAAACGCTCACCGATCAGTTCGGCGCGGGGAAGGAGGCCGTCATGGTCAAAAGCTTCAAGCACTGCGAGCGCCGCGGCGCACGCCAATGGGTTTCCCCCGAACGTTCCGCCCAGGGCTCCGACACCCGGCGTATCCATGATCTCCGCCCGGCCGGTAACCGCGGCCAGCGGCAGCCCGCCCCCCAACGATTTCGCAGTTACCAGGATGTCCGGCGCGACGCCATAGCGCTCGCAGGCGAAAAAAGCGCCCGTGCGTCCAAAACCTGTCTGCACTTCATCGGCGATGAACAGGATACCGTGGCGACGGCAAATCCCCTGCAGGATCGAAAAGAACTCCGGCGGAGGCGCCACAAATCCCCCTTCGCCCAGCACCGGTTCAACGACGAGGGCGGCCACCGATTCGGCCGCCACGCTACGCCTGAAAGTGTCCTCAAGGTGGTGAGCGCAGAAGACGCCGCACGATGGGTACCGCAACGAATAGGCACAGCGGTAACAGTACGCGTAGGGGATGCGGTAGACGTCGCCGACAAAGGGCGCAAAGCCGCTCTTGTAGGGATGCGTCTTGCTGGTTAGGGAGAGCGTGAGCAAGGTGCGCCCGTGAAAGGCATCTTCGAAGCAGATCACCGCGGGCCGGCGTGTATAGGCGCGCGCAATCTTCACGGCGTTCTCCACGGCCTCGGCGCCGCTATTGACCAGCAAGGTCTTCTTGGGGAAATCACCCGGCACGAGCGCATTCAGGCGTTCCGCCAGAGTCACATAGTCTTCGTAGGGCGTCACGTGGAAGCAGGTGTGCAAGAACCGCTCGAGTTGCGCGCGGATCGCCGCCACGGCCCGCGGGGCCCGGTGCCCTGCATTGAGACAGCCGATGCCCCCGGCGAAGTCGATTAGCCGATTGCCATCAACGTCTTCGAGCACGGCGCCCTCAGCACGAGCGACGAAAATGGGCGTGACGTGGTAGGCTCCCTGCGGCACCGCCGCCGCGCGGCGCCGCATCAACTCCTGCGAGCGAGGCCCAGGAATCGGCGTGTGCAGCTGAATCGCGGTCATTCAGTACCATCCAATCGGTTGTTCGTCCAGATTGATGTGGACCTGCTTGGTCTCCAGGTACTCTTCGATGCCCCAGGGGCCGAGTTCGCGGCCGAAGCCCGACTGCTTGTATCCGCCCCAGGGCGCTTCCACGTAAGTGGGTTGCATATGGTTGACCCAGACGACGCCCGCCCGCAGCGCCTTGACGACGCGGAAAACCTTGAAGATGTCGCGACTCCAGACGGCCGCGGCCAAGCCATAGGGAGTGTCGTTGGCGAGGCGGATCGCCTCGGTTTCGTTATTGAAAGGGATGACCGCAGCCACGGGTCCGAAGATCTCCTCTCGCGCGATGCGGGCGCTATTGTCTACATCATAGAAGATGGTGGGCGCGACGTAATAGCCCCGGGCTGGGCTTGCCGGGCGACTGCCGCCGATCGCCAACTTCGCCTCTTTCTTGCCGATTTCGACGTAGGAGTTGACGCGCTCGTACTGTTCTTTACTGACCAGCGGTCCCATTTTCGTCTCGCGCTCCAGGGGCGGGCCGAGCTTGATGCGCCCGGCCTTTTCGGTCATCGCTTCCAGGAAACGGGAATAGATCGTGCGCTCAACCAAAATTCGACTGCCGGCCGAGCAGACCTCGCCCTGGTTGATGAACACGCCGAACAGCGCGCCGTCAATTGCCGCTTCGAAGTCGGCATCGGCGAAGAAGATGTTTGGAGATTTTCCACCGAGTTCGAGTGTGACGCGCTTCACTGTGTCAGCGGCCATCTTGACGATTTGCTTGCCCACTGCGGCACTGCCGGTGAACGCAATCTTGTTCACCTGTGGGTGCTGGACCAGCGGTGCGCCAGCCGTCTCGCCGAAACCAGTGATGATGTTCACCACCCCGGGCGGCAGCCCGACCTCCTCGAACCATTGGGCCATCTCTAGCGCCGTCAGCGGGGTTTGTTCGGCGGGCTTCAACACGCAGGCGCACCCCGCGGCCAGCGCCGGCGCGAGCTTCCATGCCGCCATCAGCAGCGGGTAGTTCCACGGGATGATCTGGCCGGCTACTCCGACCGGCTCGCGCAGCGAAAGGCTCAGGGCGTTGGCAGGGACGGGATTCACATGGCCCAGTACCTTTGTTGCCAGCCCGCCATAGTATTCGAAGCAGGTGGCCACGTCCGCCATGTCGTATTCGGACTCGACAATGGGCTTGCCGCAGTTGCGTGATTCGAGTTCGGCAAGCCGTGGCGTCTCATCGCGCACCTTCTGGGCCAAGCGAAACAGGAGCCGTCCTCGGTCCTGCGCGGTGCTCTGCGACCAAGGGCCGGAGTCAAATGCCGCGCGCGCTGCGGCGACAGCGCGGTCAACGTCCTGCGCGTTGGCGTCGGGCACTTCGGCGATGATCTCTTCGGTTGAAGGGTCATGGACAGGGAAGTATGTTCCGCGGCAACTCTCGACCCATTCGCCGTTGATATACATGCGGTAACTCTTCATAGTCCCTCTCCCGGGTAGACAGATTTCGGTCTGTCCGGTTTCCAAGCCTTACCCGGCTTGCGGGCGGCATAGATGCGGAAGAGCATCGCCCCAAGTCCCACAAAGAAAACGGAGCCGATCATGGTTTTCGCTTCAAACCGCCAGATTGACGAGATCTGGGGCGGGGGCACAAACGCCAATCCGATTCCTAGGGCCGTGATGGCAAAGCCCGAGAACCCTGCCGTCAACAGCGGCCCCTTCCGATAGTACGCTTGAGTTGGATCGCCGTGTCGAGCCAGACGCACCAGCGCGGCAAACATGTAAAGGAAAGGGATGAGCTGGAGGATGACCGCCAGGTGGAGCAGGATTTCGTAGGCTTCTTTCACCGTGGCGCCAATAAAACTCATGGCCAAGAACACACAAGAAAGGCCCGCGTGCACCAGCAGGGCCACATGCGGGCTTGCATAGCGCGGATGAAGCCGTCCCAGTGCCGAAGGTAGATAACAATCTATTCCCGCGACGAATGGAATGCGTGCCGAGCCCGCCAGCCATGCCGAGGTGGCCCCGGCAATCGACAAACTCAGCAGGAGCGCGAGCGGGCGAACCAACCAGGCGATGCCGGCATTCTGGGCCATCCGGTCCACCGCTTGCAGGACGCCCTGCACCACGCCGATCTCCTGCTGCGGCAGGGCCAGCAGCAACGCCAGAGTCGCCCCCACATACAGCCCCCCGGAGATGATGCCACCCCACAGGACCGCGCGCGGTAGGGTTCGCCGCGGATCACGGATCTCATCGCCCATGACCGAGGCCAACTCCAGTCCGACCAGCCCGAAGCACACCACGCCGAACGACGAAACCAGCCGCCAGTCGGCACCCGCGCTGCGGAAGCTGGCGAGGGTCAACCGGCTTCCCTGGCTGCGCAACACATAAGCAGCGAGACTCATCAGCGCCACCGCGGTAATCACCGTGCCGACTCCCCCCAGGTTGTTCACCCACTTCCCCACACCGAGACCGCGGATGTGCAGGCCCACCATCAGCCATAATAAGCTCAACGAAAACATCAATACGAACAGCCGATCGTCACCCAGCAACCGTGTGCGTTCCCCTCCAACATAGACTGAAATGCCGACTGCGTAGAGCAACAGGGTGGGAATATAGAAGACGTTGTTCGTCCAATAGCACCAGCCGGAGAGGAACCCATGGAAATCGCCGAACAGCTCCTTGGCCCACAGGTAGATCCCCCCTTCGCTCGGATAGCGATGCGAGAGCTCGATTACGGCGATGGCTTGCGGCCAGAAGAACAGTAATAGTGCGAGCAGCCAGAGCCACAGGGTCACCGGGCCGTCGGCTGCTACCACGGGCACCAAGTTAAGGTTCAGCACGGCAACCACGAACAGCAGGACGAGGTCGCGCTGCCCGAGCACGCGCCGAAGGTGCGAAGTCTCCTCGGAGCTTGACACCGGGGTGGACAAGCCCACCTCCTGCCGGACAAGATAGCTCAGGGGGCCGCAGTGGCCATGCGTTCCTGCTGCGCTCGCGCCAACTGCGGCGCTAGCTCCTCGAAGGCGGTCAAGTGGCGGTCGATATCCTCCTCCGTGTGGGCCACGGATATGGTCCACTGCTCATCCCACCAATAGGGTTGAGGCAGCACACCGCGATTCACCATACCGAACCAATAATGCCGCCAGAGGTCCACATCAATGGTGATCCAGTCGCGGTAGTTGCGAATCTCCCTCGGGTAAAGCATGAACGCTCCATTCGCCCCCGCGCCGATGGCGTAGGCATTGAGCCCCATTTTCTCGATCGTCTTCCGGTAGCCCTCGACCAACCGGGAGTTCATTTGGTTGATGTGCTCGTAGGCCGCCGGAATGAGTACTTCTCGGAACATGGCCAGACCGGCGGCCATCGACACCGGGTTCGTGTTATACGTCCCCCCGTGGAACACCTTGTGTTGAGCGATCAAGTCCATAACTTCTCTGTGTGCAGCAAACGCCGCAAGGGGGAAGCCGCCGCCAATAGATTTCGCCAGGCAGACGATGTCCGGTTTCACTGCGAAATACTCGCAGGCGCCGCCGCGGGCAAGCTTTGCGCCGGTCTTGACCTCGTCGAAGATCAACAGCGCGCCATGCCGGGTCGTCAACTCCCGGAGACCCTGGTGATACCCCGGGACGGGCATGCAGATGCCGATGTTCATCAGGATGGGCTCAACGATCACCGCAGCGATTTGGCCCGTATGTGCAGCAAACAGCCGCTCGACAGCGGCGAGGTCATTGAACGGCGCCACCAGCGTGTTCTGGAGCGTCGCGGTCGTCACGCCGGCGCCGGCTGGCACGGGTGTTGGTGCGGCTGGGTCACCGAACTGGTCGCTTTTCGGTTTCACGCTGACGAGGGCGGAGTCGTGCAGCCCATGGTACGCCCCTTCCATTTTGACGATGCGGTCGCGGCCGGTGGCCGCGCGAGCCAGGCGAATGGCGTGCATGGTGGCCTCGGTGCCGCTGCTGCCAAAGCGCACCATTTCCACCGGGAAGCGCGTGCAAATCTCCTCGGCCAGAGCCCACTCCATTTCGTGTGGCATGCCGAACATGGTGCCGATGTGCAGGCGCTCTTTAACGGCGCGGACGACTGCTGGATGGCAGTGGCCGGCCATCAGCGCGCCGAAGCAGAGATTAAAATCGACGTACTCGTTGCCATCGAGGTCCCAGATGTGCCCACCTCGGCCTTCGCGGACGAACAGCGGATACGGCTCATAGGCACGATAATTGCTCGCTACGCCGAGTGGGATGCGTGGGACGGCCTTCTGATGGGCCAGGCGAGAGCGCGGTGTGCGCTTCTCGTAGATCTCTAGCTCTTTCTTCAAGCCTTCGTGCATGGGTATCCTCGATCCAAGGCCCCGGTGGCGTCCTGGTGACGAGATGCTGGCTGGGGCGCACCACCCGGCCCATTGACCTGCCACGGCCAAGATTGTACTTTGCGGCCCTCCGGTTTCCCCCTAGAAAAACAACTTGAGCGCGAACTGAACCAAGCGGGGATCGCGTGCGCGCTTCACCCGGCCGAAGTCGTTCCCGTTGGTAATGTTGCCGTCCGGGACGAAGAACTGCGCGTGGTTAAATACGTTGAACAACTCTGCGCGGAACTCGAGCCGCGTCCGCTCAGTAAGCGGTGTGGCCTTGAGGATGCCAATCTCAAAGTTATTGATGCCCTTGCTGCAGCAAATTGAGCGCGGGGCGTTGCCGATAGTTCCCAACCGCACAGTAGCGTTCGTGAAGATGTTGGGATCAAAGCCACCTGCAATCGGAACGCAGGGCACTGGACCTGTGGGTGGCGTGTTGCGGCCGGCGTTGGGGCCGGTGCCGAGAGCGCAGACACTCTGGCGCGGATCCAGGCTCCGGAACGTTCCCACAAGGTTCGGCTCGCCCGGTGTCTCAAAATCGAAGCTATTCTGCAGCTCGAGGTCACTCTGGGACGTGATCCGGATTGGGAAGCCGGATTGAAAGGTCGTGATTCCGGACAAGGCCCAGCCATTGAGAACTTTGGAGGTAAAGCCTTGCTTTTTGGGGATTGGCAACTCCCAGTAGTAGCTGAAGACGAAACGGTGGCGCGCGTCAAAGAGCGACAGCGAGCGGTTGGCCCGGGAATTGAGGGGGTTGAGCAGGTTCTCAAAGCTCGAAGCGTTGTCGAGCGACTTGCCAAAAGTGTACGCCGCCTGGAACTGCAATCCCGCGGAGAAGCGCTTCTCGACCATGACCTGCAGCGCGTGGTAGCTGGAATTCGCGATGTTGTCCTGGGCAAAGATGCTGCCGAAGATCGGCACGCCGTCCGGTGGACAGCCGTTGCTGAAGCTGACTGTGCTTGGGTTCCAGCCATTTAGTGGGTCGCAGTTGGGGGAGGAGAAGGGCCGCAGCCCCACCAAGCCAATGGGAGTGCCGCCCGCTGCCCCGGTGATCACTCTTCCATTCGGCAAGGTGAGTCTATCGCCCGGTTGCAGGACGAAGCCGTAGGCGTTTTCTGTCGAGAAGGATTGGCACGTCAGCGGACCGAAAATTTGCGCCGGGTCGGTATAAGCGGGGTTTGCGGTGCTGGACAGCCGCTGCAGATCCAGGCAGGTCTGAGCGATTCCGAAATTCAGGTCGTGCGTGGCCAGCAGCCGATGGCCTTGGCGGCCTACGTAGCCGATCTGCAGAACCACATTCCTGGTGATTTCGCGCTGCATGGTTAGGTTGTACTGGGCCGCATACTGCGTGCGCTCATGCGCCTGCAACTGCCCGAACAGGACGACGGGACGGAAGACTGACCAATCCACTGGCCGGCCGCGCGGAGGATTCAGGATTCCGTTGAAAGGGTTGGGGGACACAATCCCGTTCTGCCCTAGGAAGGGCGTACTAAATAGAACGTTGAAGAGGCTCGTGCTGCCACCGAACGGCGGTTCGGCGCTGAACTGCTCGAGCACCAGCTGCTCGACCGGGTTGTAGAACATGCCCCAGCCCATGCGGACGCTGGTCTTGCCGGGCCCTCCGGTGAGCTTGCTCAGCCAGCCGTCCTTCCAACCCGGACTCCACGCCAGGCCGATCCGCGGGGCAAACGCCTTGTAGTAAGTCTGCGTGAGACCGTTGGGAATGCCTTTGTCGCCGGGAACGACCAAGCCGGTGGGAAAGACTGATGCGCCGGGGCTCCCCGGATTGCAGTTGTTTGTTCCGAACGTCGCGATCAAGGGATTGCCGGGAGCGAGTTGGCAAGGATAGATGGTGGTGTTTTGGCCGGGGCGGAATGTTTGGACCTTAAGGCCCGCGTCGGCGAGTGGCGTGTTCAGCTCCCAGCGCAAACCGTAGTTCAGCGTCACATTGGGCCGGATGCTCCAGCTATCCTGAGTGAAGAGGTAGACGGACTTGCTGCGGATCAGCTCCTGCTGCGCTGAGCCCTGAAGATAGGATTCCGGCAACCCCAATAGATAGTTGGGGAACAGATTGGCGCCACCGACATCGTTGGGCCCGCCACCGGTGAAGAGGAATTCGCCGTTGATGTCGAAGAAGAGTTCCTGGTCGAACCGCTGATAGCGGAGATCGCCGCCGAACTTCAGCGCGTGTCTGCCGATGACCTTGCTGAAACCGTCGGACCACTGAAATGTGTTGCCGGTCTGCGGCAGCTCACCCTCGAAGTTATTGCCGAAGGTCGGGCCACCCGAAATTGAAATAAAGGGCACCCCTTCGCGGCCGGCGCCGAGGCTGGGGGTGATTCCCAGCTTTGGGTTGGGGGAAATAGGGTTGCCGTTGCCATCCACCAGAGGCCCGTTGTTGGTTCCGGTGAAGCAGAAGGCCCGAGCTGCACTTGTGCACGAGGCGGTGACCGGGTTGGTGCGCTGGGGATGCAGGAATGTCCCTTGGCCTTCGCGGAAGAAGGTGAAGCGAGCCTCGTTCACCGTGTTGGCATTGATCGCCCAATTGTGGCTGATGTTGACCTGCTGGATGCGCTGATCGGTCAGGTCGCCAAAGCCGGGTAGGTTGGCGCCGCCGGCCTGGAACCGCGCGAACGGCTTAGCCAGGAACTCGTTCGTAAAGTAGTAGTAGCCAGTCAGGTGCTGATTCTTCGTGATTTCATGATCCATCTTTAAGGTGAACTGGTTATCTCGCTGGTGTCCCAGTGGCACCGACTGGAAAGAGCCGGTGCTGCTGCGGGGCACGAACTGGTTGAGCAAGTCGAGCGCGGTGGCGTCAAAGCAGGCCACAGGGATGATATTGTCCCGATTGCGCACGGTATCCGTAAACAAGCCGGCGGTGAGGATGTTGCCCCGCGAGTCTCGGGTGGCCCCATAGGATGTATTGGCCGTGATGGGAAAAGACCCTCCGTGCTGAGCATCAATCGCTGCCTGGCAACCAGGACGCCCGGCCAACAGTGCAGCCACGGTGGGATTGGTCAGGGTGCCAGCGAAGATCGGGCCGCTCGAAAACTCACCCATGCGCTCGGCATCCGTTGGCAGGGTCACAGTGTCGGAAGGCGTGCCGCGGCGGACGCGGCTGCCCTCGTAGGAGACAAAGAAAAAGGTGCGGTCCGGGCGGATGGGGCCTCCGAAGGTGGCGCCGAACTGGTTCTGCAGATAATCGGGCTTCGTGGTGTCGAAAAAGCCGCGAGCATTGAGCGCCTGGTTGCGAAAGAACTCGTAGAGGTTGCCGTGGAAGTTGTTGGTGCCGGACTTTGTCACAACATTTACGACGGCGCCGGAGTTGCGGCCATACTCGGCGTCAAACGTGTTGGTCAGCACGCGGAACTCGGCGATACTGTCCGGCGAGGGCTGTACGACCGGCAGATTGGCAAACAGGTCGTTGCCATCGCCACCGTTTACAGAGAAGTTGTTGTCGCGGCCCCGGCCACCGTTGACGGAGACTACCCCGGCACGATCGCTTCCATAGAAGGCGTCGGAGCCGACTGGAGACTGAACCCCTGGCTGCAACTGCAAAAGCTGATAGGTGTCACGGGAGGCCAAAGGCAGGTTGGTCACCGCACGCTCGTTGACCACGGCTCCTAACTGGGTCGTTGTGGTGTCCACCAGCGGCGGAGCGGCAGTCACTTCCACGACCTCGTTCGCAGTACCCACTTGCAACACGATATCAATCTGCACAACTTGGTTGAGTTCGACGGTGATGCCCTTGCGGACGTACTTCTTGAACCCCGTGGCACCTGACTCGATGGTGTAGGTGCCAACCGGGACCTCGAGGAAGGCGTAGTCTCCGTTCGAGTTGGTCTGCGTATCGCGCGTAGCGCGCGTGGCCTCGCTGGCAAGGGAAACCTTGATGGCCGGAATCACCGCACCGCTAGGATCGCTTACCGTGCCGCGCACGCGGCCGCCAGTCGCCTGGCCCCACAGGCTCACAGGCGCGCAAAGCAGCAGCGCGAACAGAGAAGCAAAAAGGAAACGCGCAGGGATTCGGCGACAGCCGGTTGGCTGCCCACACTCAGCTTGTGTTTTCATCACCCCACTCCCGAGCGAGAATTCGTGGTTGCCCCCCGGACGGAACCTTACTATAATCCCGCAAACTTAGAGAAACCCCATGCCCCTGTCAAGCGGAAAGAGTTTGCCGCGGGCGACCCCACGCCGTTTGGGCGTGGGCGGCTATCTGCGCATCGGCGAGGTCGCCCGGATGGTGGGGATATCTTCCTCGGCGCTGCGCTCGTGGGAAGCGCTGGGGCTGATTCAACCTCAGCGCAGTAGGAGCCGCTATCGGCTATATACGCAGCAGGACGTGCAGCTGCTCAAGCGCGCGTACTTCTGGCGGCGTGTCCGCGGCTTGAATCCTGCCGCCATAATCCACCTGTTAAAACGTCAGGGGAGGATGCGAAGGACGACGCCGGCCCCGGCCCGCTTGTTAGGACCGCAATTGCGGCGCCTGCGGAGAAGTCGCGGCGTCTCGCTCGCGGCTGTTGCCCGGGCCACCGACCTTTCGGTCGGCTTCCTAAGCGCGCTCGAACGCGGCCAAATGAGCGCGTCAGTTGCCACCCTGCGTCGGCTGGCCGGCTTCTACAGCACCAGCATCCTCGCGCTGTTTGATCCCTCCGCCGAAAACCCGCGCCTGGTGCGTCCCGGCAATCGCAAAGTGCTGGAAACCGGGCCGGGCGTGCGCATGGAGTTGCTCGCCTGGGGCAATACCGCGATGGAGCCGCACTTATTCCGCATCGCCCCCGGCGCGGGCAGCGGCGAGGCCTACGCGCACGACGGCGAGGAATTTCTCTATATTCTGCGCGGCCAGCTTCAGATTCGGCTCAACGAGGAGGAGAGCTACAGGCTCCGGCCGGGTGACAGCTTCTACTTTGAAAGTAGCACGCCTCATCGCTGGCAGAATCCGGGGCGGAGAGAAACGTGGCTGCTGTGGGTGAACACGCCGCCTACCTTCTAGGCGTTGGTGTCGCTCGTCGAACTCTCACTTCCGCCCAAGCAGCCCTGGGAGATCGTCGATGTCAGATTGGCGAAGAGCGCTGGTGATCGGGTGCCTTTTTTCGCTGGGCGCGGCTTCCGCGGCAGTTCCCAAGCCAAAGAGCGCGCCAGCAGACACCATCATCGTCCACGGCAAAGTCTACACTGTCAACGCACAAAAGCCGTGGGCAGAAGCGTTGGCCATCCGCGGCGACAAAATCGTGGCTGTCGGAAGCAACCGAGAGATCGAGCGGTTTCGAGGGCGGGGGACGCGGGTGATCGACGCGCGCGGGCACCTGGTGCTGCCGGGCTTCACCGATTGCCACATCCATTTCCTTTCCGGCTCGCTTGCCCTCGGCCAGGTGAACCTGGAGGGCGCGCGTACCGTGGCCGAAATCCAGCAGCGGGTCAAAGACTATGCCGCTTCTCATCCTGGCAGGGGGTGGATACTGGGTCGCGGGTGGACCTACCCGGTCTTTGGACAGGCGGCGCTGCCGCACAAGAAATTCCTTGACGAGATCTTGGCGGATCGTCCCGCGCTGCTCGAGGGCTTTGACGGTCACACCTACTGGGCGAATAGCCGCGCGCTGGCGAAGGCTGGCATCACTCGCGACACGCCGGATCCGCCGAATGGCCAGATCGTGCGCGACTCGGAGACCGGCGAGCCGACGGGCGCGCTCAAGGAAGCGGCTTCCGAATTAATCGAGCGTGTTGTGCCGAAGCCGACGCGCGCCGAGAAGCTGGCAGCCTTACAGCAAGGGATAGCTGAGGCCAATCGCAACGGGCTGGTCCGCGTGCACAGCGCCGGCGGAGACTTTGAAGAGTTCGAACTCTACGACGAACTCCGGGGCGGCGGAGCGCTCACCGTGCGCATGTACATCGCCTACTTCCTGAATCCGCCAGCCCTCAAGCCGGAAACGATCGAAACCATTGAAGAAGCCCGTCGCCGGTTCAACGACGAGTGGCTCTCGGCCGGAGCTGTCAAGACGATGCTCGACGGCGTCGTCGAGTCGCACACGGCGGCGATGCTGGCGCCCTACGCTGACGACCGCAGC
This sequence comes from Acidobacteriota bacterium, assembly GCA_003224235.1. GTDB lineage: Bacteria > Acidobacteriota > Terriglobia > Acidiferrales > UBA7541 > QHYU01. The sequence continues at coordinate 13,951 of QHYU01000164.1, read as the reverse complement.
GTAAGCGGAAAGATGTTTTGGGAGGCTGACAAGTATAAGCAGTCTGTGGCGGAGCTGAACCGCCGCGGTTTTCAGATTTTCACGCACGCCATTGGCGACGCGGCCGTGCGCTTGGCCCTGGACGCCTATGAACAGGCACCTCAGGCCAACGGCAGCCGTGACGCCCGCCCGCGCATCGAGCATATCGAAACGATTAGCTCGGCGGACATCTCACGCTTCGGGCGGCTAGGCGTCATCGCCAGCTTTCAGCCCTTGCACGCCTATCCTGACGAAGATACGCTGAATGTTTGGGTGCGCAACGTTGGCCCGGAGCGCGAAACACGCGCGTTTGCCTGGCGCAGCGTGGCCAGCGGGGGAGGCCGGCTGGCCTTCGGAAGCGATTGGCCCGTGGTGACCTTGAACCCTTGGGCGGGACTTCAAAATGCAGTCACACGACAAGACGTCCAAGGCCTCCCTCCAGGGGGCTGGGTACCCGAGCAGCGGCTCAGGATGGCCGAGGCCATCGAGGCGTATACTCTCGGTGCGGCAATCGCCGGCCGACGGGAGAAAACCGAAGGATCGATCGAGCCGGGTAAACTCGCCGACCTCGTAATCGTGTCGCAGAATTTATTCGAAATCGACCCCCACGCCGTCCGCCGGACCACAGTCCTGTTGACTATGGTGGGTGGGAAGACAGTCTATCAGGCTTCCTGCTGGGCTAGCCGCGGAGCCGCGCAGCCCGAGGCGACCCGATGAAACGAGCTGTGCTTGTCGCCCTGATCGCCCTCGCGGTGGTGACGACAGATTCGTGCCGCAGGCAGGTTCCCACGCTGAGCCTGCTGGTGTGGGAAGGATATGCCGACCCGTCCTTCGTGCGCGGATTCGAGGAGGCGCACCGCTGCAAGATCGTCGCGTCCTACATGGGCTCGAGCGACGAACTGGTCGCCAAGCTTCGCGGGGGAAGCGCCTCGAACTACGATGTCATTTCCCCTTCGAGCGATGTGGCCACAATGATTGCGACCTCGGGCCTGGCCGCGCCACTTGACCCTTCGAAGTTGCCATCTTACCCGCAGCTTTCGCCGAAATTGCGCGCGTTGCCACTGGTCCGCGCAGGCGACAAAGTCTACGGCGTACCGTTCATGTGGGGGCCAAACCCGTTGCTCTACGACGCGACTTTTTTTGCGAAGCCGCCGGAGAGCTGGAGCGTGCTCTGGGATCCGAAATATCGGGGCAAGATCTCCGTGTGGGATGACCTTTCGACGGTTTACATGGCCGCGCAAGTCCTGGGGTACGACAAGCCCGATCCAGCCGCGCTATATAACCTGAGCGATGAGCAGCTCGCTCGTGTCAAGCAGAAGCTGCTCGAGCTGAAGCCTAATATCCGAAAGATCTGGGCGACCGGAGGCGAACTCACCAACCTATTCCAGAACCACGAGGTGGTGGCGGCCATGGGCTGGCCGCTGATGACCAACCAGCTTCGCAAGCTCAACTTTCCCATTGGCGAAATCATCCCACGGGAAAGCACCACCGGTTGGATCGACCACTTGATGATCACTGCGGCAAGCGAGCACAAGGAGCTCGCGCACGCCTTCCTCGAGTACATGATCCAGGCGCGCACGCAGGAGCTCGTGACCGAGGTGACCGGCTACGTCCCGGCGAACCCCCTGGCTGCCCAGCAGATGTCCTTGGAGGAGAAAAAGAACCTACACCTCGATGACCCCGATGCCTATATGGCGCGCATCTTCTTCTGGAGGCACGTGCCCCGGCGCGGTAAGTACAACGAGATATGGAACGAAGTGAAGGCCGCGCAGTAACTGGCCGACAAAATTCCGCGGGGTGTCAATCCAGAACCGGGACACGCACTTGACCCAACCTCAAGAAGCCCCGAAGGCGCCGGAGAAGGCGGCTGCCGGCGAGCCACTGCTTCAGATTCGCTCGGTTGCCAAGAGCTTCGGGCCCCGCACGGTGCTGCGCGACGTCTCACTCGATGTCGCGCCGGGAGAGTTCCTGACCATTCTGGGGGAGAGCGGTTCCGGGAAGACTACGCTGCTGCGGCTGATCGCCGGCTTCGAGCGGCCGGACACGGGAGAGATCTGGATGGGGGGCGAGCGGTTGGACCGGCTGCCTCCCCATCGCCGGCAGGTTAACACTGTTTTCCAGCACTATGCGCTCTTTCCGCATCTATCCGTCTTCGAAAACGTCGCGTATGGGTTGCGCGCGCAAGGTGTGGCGAAAGCCGAGATTGCCCAACGGGTTGAGCAGGCCCTCGCCATGGTCAAGATGAGCGCGTATGCCGGCGCGGCTCCGTCGAAATTGAGCGGCGGGCAGCAGCAACGGGTCGCACTGGCGCGCGCCCTGGTGAACCGGCCGCTGCTGCTGCTGCTCGATGAGCCGCTGTCGGCACTGGACGCAAACCTGCGACGGCAGATGCAGTGGGAGCTGAAGATGCTCCAGCGCGAGGTCGGCATCACGTTTCTGTTCGTGACGCACGACCAGGACGAAGCGATGGCTCTTTCCGACCGCATCGCGCTGCTGCGGGCCGGAGAGCTCGAGCAGATCGCTGCGCCGCGCGAAATCTATAACCGCCCGTCGACGGCCTACACCGCGCAGTTCGTCGGACAGACCAACTTGTTACGCGCCGAGGTTGTGGACGGCGTGGCGCGATGGGGCGCCTTCTCCTGGCCGTGCGAAGGCCGCCCCGGGCCGGCCACTTTCTCGTTGCGACCGGAGCACATCCGACTCGTTTCACCGGCGGACCCGGACGACCAACAAACCGTACGATTCTTGGCGACCATCGGGCAGCAGACCTTCTGCGGCGATACCGACCTGATCGAGATCTCCTGTGCGGACGGCCGCGTGCTCCAGGTGCGGACTCCGAGCCGCAGGATCCTCGAGGGGCAATGCGCATTCGCTTTTTCGGCGAGCGACGCAGTGCGGCTGCACGACGCAGAGGAGAGCTGAGCGTGTATTCGCGAGCGTATAAATTGGCCGTCGCAATTCCGCCGCTGTTGTGGGTAACGCTGTTCTTACTAGTCCCGTATGCCCTGTTGCTCAGCTATAGCTTTTGGACTGTATCCTCGGGCACGATCATGCGGCAGTGGAACCTCGAAAATTATCGCGACCTCGGGCGGAACTGGATGTACTTGCAGGTGCTATTCCGATCGATGAAAATCGCCGGTGCTGTCACGATGCTTGCCTTGGTCCTGGGCTATCCGTTGGCCTACTACCTGTCATTCCACGCTGGGGCGCGGAAGGACCTGCTCTACCAACTGGTGATCGTTCCGCTTTGGGTCAGCTACCTCGTGCGCGGCTACGCGTGGAAAACCATTCTCGGCAGCGACGGCGTCCTGAACGGCTTCCTCCAGTATCTCCACCTGGTTCGCGAGCCTGTGGGATTCTTCCTTTATAGTCCATTTGCCGTAGTACTCGTGCTGACACATATCTATACGCCGTTCACACTCCTCCCCATTTACGCCTCGCTTGAACACATTCCTCGGCATTTGGTCGAGGCTTCTCAGGACCTGGGCGCTTCGCCGCGGGTGACGTTCTGGCGAGTAATCTTTCCCCTCTCACTACCCGGGTTGCTGGCCGGTGCTACATTTGCCTTTGTGCTGACGCTCGGAGATTTCCTTGCGCCGCTGCTGGTTGGGGGAGCAAGCGGCATCATGATCTCCAACATAGTGGTCAGCCTGTTTGGCGCGGCGTTCGACTGGCCGCTGGGGGCGGCCATCTCTGTTTGCATCATGCTCCTGGTCTTGGGCATGCTGTTTGCGGTGGAGCGAACCGAGAAAAAGTGGACCTTCACGTGAGTGGGCAGAGTTCCGTTCGGCGCCGATTCGGGTGGCTGGCGACCTACGCGGCTGGTGTGTTTGCATTCCTCTACTTGCCCATCGTGGTGTTGATCTTGTATTCGTTCAATCGCGAAGGCGTTGGCGGGTTCCCACCCCGCCATCTCACGCTCGATTGGTACCGGATGCTGGCGAGCGACGGGGCAATCTTGGACGCCGTGGTCAACAGCCTGCTCGTAGCCTTGGCCGCGGTCGCGATCGCCCTAGCGCTCGGCCTGCCAGCGGCTCTGGCGCTCGACCGCGTGGCGTTTCCAGGCAAGGCGCTGTTCCGACGGCTGGTTCTGCTGCCGCTCATCCTGCCGGGGATTATCACCGGGCTCTCCCTGTTGATGCTGGCGGTGTTCGCGGGCATGAAATTGAGTCTGCTCACCGTCATCATCGGCCACGGGACCGCCCTGATCTCCGTGGGCACCACGGAAATCTCCGCCGGCTTGCAGAAGATGGACCGGGCACAGGAGGAAGCCTCGCTCGATCTGGGGGCGAGCTACTGGAGAACGTTCTGGCGCGTAACCTTGCCAAACCTGCGGTTGCCGCTGGTGGCCGCGGGGCTGCTGATCTTCACCCTCTCGATGGACGAGATCGCGGTGAGTTTTTTTCTGATCGGACGGGACAACACCTTGCCGCTGGAAATCTGGGGACGCTTGCGCCGCGGCTTGACCCCGGAAATCAATGCCGTTTCGACGATCATTTTCCTGGCCTCAGTTGGCCTGATCCTGGTGTGGTATCGCCTGCGCACACGCAGCTAAGGCCTGAGGCCGCCGCCGAAATGGTCCCGGCCACGCTCCGAGGAGACTAAACATGAAGCACACTCGCAGGGATTTCATTAAGTTCATAGTGGCTGGGTCGGTGGTTGCCGGCTGTCCGCTGGACGAACTACTGCTGGCCATCCCGGCGGGACACCCGGCAGACGTCAACGGCGAAGACTACAATGTCTGTCACCAAGTGCGCGACGGCCACCGGTTCGCGCGCCCGAGGGTTTCGGGTCGCCACGATGTCGCCATCATCGGCGGAGGAGTGAGCGGGCTTTCCGCCGCCTACTTCTTGCAGAACTATAAATTTCTCCTCCTCGAAAAAGAAAACCATTGGGGCGGGAATGCCTATCTGGAGGAGCACCAAGGCGAGGCCTATGCCACGGGATCCGCATTTGAATTCGCTGGTGAGGCCGGGGACCAATTGGCAAACGAAATCGGCCTGAAGCTGCTCCCTGTCAACTGTCCCGACCCCACCATTGTGAAGGGGGTTTTCGTCGAGGACACTTGGCGGAAGGGGCTGGACCAGCTTCCCTACCCAGCCAGTGTGCGCGAGAGCTTCAAGAAGTTCCGTGAAGCGATGAGAGCGATCAACATCGACAAGCGCCGCAAGGAACTGGATAACGAACCTCTGACGAAGTATACGGCCGGCTACGCCACGCAGGTTCAGAAGTGGTGGGACTGCTTTGGCCCATCGAACTGGGGTGCGCGGGCGGAAGCAACCTCAGCGCTGGTGGCCATCGAGGAACTCCAGACCATCGCCGGGGAAGGGTCCGACCAACGTGTCACACTGCCCGGGGGCCTGGGCGCCATCAGCAGGCGCTTGACGGAAGTTCTGATGCCAGGGCACTGCGAGCAAATGCTAGGCGGGGCCACTGTTGTGGTCGTCGAGCCCCAGAAGAACGAAGTCCATGTGACTTTCGTGCATCAAGGAAAGCCGCAGACGATCGCCGCGAAGGCCGTGATCATGGCCACACCCAAGTTCATCGCCTCACGGCTGGTGATGGGTCTGCCGGAAAGGCAGAGAGAGGCGATGAAGAAAATCCGTTACGCGCCCTATCCTGTTGTAAACGTGATTTTCGACCGGCCGGTCTACAGTCGCGGGTATGATACCTGGGCGCCGGGCAAGGCATTCACGGATTTCGTTGTGGCTGACTGGGTGCTGCGCAATCAGCCGGACTACCGGCAAGAACAGAACATCCTGACGTTCTATACCCCGCTCCCCGAAGCGGAACGTGCTCGTCTGCTAAGCGAAGAGGGCTGCCGCGAGTTGGCCGGCGCTGTGCTCCGTGATTTTCAGGGGCTGATGCCAGGGTTCAACATTGATCCGACCGAGGTGCACATCTACCGGCGTGGCCACCCCATGTTTATGGCCACGCCGGGCACATACACGCGCATCATCCCCGTAGCCAGACAGCCGATGGAACGCATCTTCTTCGCGAACACGGATTCCGAAGGACCTGAATCGCTGACCTCTGGGGCCGTGTCCGCCGCTCGCCACTCTGTCGAGTGGGTCGAGAAACTCTTGGCGGGCCATCCCGGTACCGAGCGCCATGAAAGCCCCGGTAGGCGTGCCTCAGTGCGGTCAGGTCAGACCACAACTTCAGTTCTGGCAGCGACACGCGGATGGTATGTGAAGTAGCCCCGGTGCGTAATCTGCGCCCCTTCAAACGAGGTTAAGGTGGCCCGCCGAAGATCTTGATCTGAATCACTTGCACAACTTGCTCTTGCGAAGCGCCGCCGAGCGTTTCCATTGATGAGGCGCATCCTCGCAGCGCCAGGTATTTCCTGCTTGGGGTACTAAGCATACGAACGATAAGTAAGGCAAGAACTCTCTGCGCAAGCTAGCCTATGAACTATGGAGAGCACCAGGGTCATGCTGGATGTTTCCACGACGAAAGGGAACAGGGCAGGTGCCGCAGACCGCGGACAACAGCGGTCTTGGTCCCGGCCTGCCACTGTCTGTGTGATGCAACTCCCAAAGGCCGAAGGGTTGGATGTCGTGCGCGGTTGCGCTCTGGGTCTATAACGAAATGCCAAAGCTCTCCACGGTTCAAGTCGCCAAACTACTGGGCATGCATCAGCCAAACTTCCAGCGGGCCATCAAGCGAGGCACGATCCCCGCTCCTCCCCTCGCTAACGTACGTGGCATTAGAATGCGGCTGTGGTCCCCCAAGGATGTTCGGCGCGCCATCGAGGCTCTGACGAAGTCGAAGACGTGGAAGAGGCCCAGGAGAACCCGAAGGCGCTAGATCGGCGCAGGGGCGCGGAAGGTGAAATGCGATATGGGCAATAAAGGGCTTGACGACTTGTCGCGGAATTGCTAAATCTCTCCAGCCCAGCCACGCGGGCCGCTTCGTCCCTCCGGAACGCGCGGGAGTGTTCATAAACCCGTCGTTCAACCTCCGACGGCGTACCGCGATCTGAGAGAAAACCCGCAGGCCCAAGCACAGGCAGCGTCCTACGCAGACCTTCCCTGGTGGCAAGTCTTCGAGGAGTCGCAACTGCAAGAGCTCATTCGCACAGCGCTGAAGCAGAATTACGACCTTCAATTGGCGACGGAGCGCATCAACGCCGAGCGCGCCCAGCCTGGGATAACGCGGTCCAATCTATTACCACACCTGTAAGGGCCGTTCGGGGACCGGCTTGCGTACAAACACCCTCAGGAGGATTTCCTTTGAGGATGTGGCTGATTTCATTTTTCAGACATCTAACGAATGGCAAGTGGGTGCGGCAATGTTCGGCTGTTCGTTATTAGCTCGGCGAGGGTAGGCCGCAAACGAGGCTTCACAAATGCGTGCGCGTATTGCGATATTCATCAGCGTCATTCAGGCGATTCTTCTTGCTGTGCACTGGTTTGTCTACGCCACTTGGATGAGTTTCACGGGAGCTGCAAACGCGCCAGGCGTATCGGCGGCGAAGATCATTCTGGTCTTGCTTTCGGTCAGTTTTGTCATCACTTCTCTGCTTGCGTTCCGTTACTCGAATATGCTGATTCGAATCTTCTACACGATCTCTGCCGTCTGGCTTGGGATGCTGAGCTTTTTCTTCCTGGCAGCGTCCTTATCCTGGCTTACGCGTGCTGCGACAGTGCTTCTTGGCCTCCCGTTTCACAAACAAACGATCGCGCTTTTGCTTTTTAGCCTCGCCGCGTGTGCTAGCGCGTACGCCATCATCAATGCCCTTCGGGTTCGCGTGAGACGAATCTCCGTGAAGCTTCCGAACCTCCCGGAATCTTGGCGGGGCCGAGTGGCAGCCCTGGTCAGCGACGTGCACCTTGGACACGTCCGGGGCCGCGGTTTCATGCAGCGCATCGTCCACATGCTTTTGCGCCTTCGACCCGACGTGGTCTTCATTACCGGTGATCTATTTGACGGAACGTCCGCGAACCTCGAAAGGGTGGCCAAGCCTTGGGTGCACCTGGCACCACCCCTCGGCGCGTTTTTCGTTGCAGGAAATCACGAAGAATTCTCTGGCCACTCAAAATACTTCGACGCGGTTCGGGCGTCCGGTATTCGCGTACTAGACAACGAAAAGGTATCCCTTGATGGCTTGGACCTGGTCGGTGTGCACCATGGCGCTCTTGTTCATCCCGAGACCTTCCGCTCCATTCTGCGCAAGGCTTCGCTCGACCCCAAGCGCCCTAGCATTCTGCTGGCGCATGCTCCCGAGCAGCTGCGGATCGCGGAAGAGGAAGGCATATCCCTGCAGCTTTCCGGGCACACGCACCGGGGTCAGTTCTTCCCTTGGACCTGGATCACCTCTCGCATCTACGGACCGTTCGTGTATGGGTTGAAACGGCTGGGCCGTCTCCTGGTCTACACCACTAGCGGCACCGGCACTTGGGGTCCGCCTATGCGTCTTGGCGCAGCCCCGGAACTCGTCCTGATTTATTTCGAATCCTAGCTGGTAACCCACTCAAGTGTCGTAGACGCTCGACACTTGTCGAGAGAAGTGTCGAAATCCCGACACTCTCTTCCAGGAATCGCAGTCTCACAAAGCAAAGCTCTTCTGTCTTCAATCAGTTGCCGCGGTCTCGGTTAGAACGCGTCTTTGGCAGGCGAAGTGCCCTATTCTCTGGTGGGGAAGGAGACCAGATGCTTGAAGAACGCAGAAAAATGACTTTTGGTCTGTCTCTGGCTTATTGCTACGGCCATCCTCAAATGGCAAGACGGAAATTCTAGCTATTCACATGAAGTGGTTCCCGGTTCTCCCTTTGTTGATTGCCATCACGGGCCTGGGAGCGCTTGCGTCTGTGGCAAAAGCGCAATCCACCACGCGCATCGGATAGGACGTATGACAACCCCTAGTGGCTGGGAGGAGAGGACCCGAAGATGACTGGGATTCTAATCGGATTTTTAATGTTGATTCCGATTCTGCTGCTCGTGGCCTTGGGCGTCTTTGCACCTTTCTTGGCTGTTGGTTTGCTTTTTTGGCGCTGGCACAGGGAGAACAGGTTCAGGGATTTAGGAGACGGGCGCGATGGAACGCAAATGCTGGGCACGATGGGATTCTAAAGCCACGCAGGCTTTGCACTACGGCGGGAAAGGAGTTCTGTATGTTCCAAAGGATCGTGGGTAAGACTCATAGTCCAGTTCAAACGGCAGTGTGGCTCGCTTTGATGATGGTTTTCCTTGCGCAAGGAGCCCAAAAGGCGCGCAGTGCGTCTGGCAAAGAGGAGATTACTCCGCGGCGCGCGTCACTGTGGGCCCTGCAGTCTTCCGAACAGATTCCGGGCGACGTGCCAACCACACCACAGGTTCCGGGACAGGAAAACAGAGTGAAGGAACAACTGGATCCACAAGCCCAGGCGGTGCTTGACAAGATAGCTGCTTCCGTCACGCTCAATCCGACAACCGCCGCAGAAGCTCGTAAGGCTTACCTTTCCCTTCTACAGTTTGCTGGCGCTCCAGAAGATATCTTCAAGGTGGAGGACCGCCAAATTCCCGGGCCTGCAGGAAGGATCACCATTCGAGTCTATACCCCCCGCGCCGCTAACGATTTGCCCGTCTTGGTTTACTTCCACGGGGGAGGATTCACAACCGGCGACCTCAACACGCACGACACTCTGCTTCGCGCGCTGGCCAACCGAACGGGTTGCATCATCGTTTCCGTGGCCTACCGCCTGGCTCCGGAGCACCGGTTTCCGGCAGCTCCGGAAGACGCCTACGCGGCGACCAAGTGGGTGGCCCAGCACGCAGCGGAAATTGGCGGCAACGCCAAGCGCCTTGCTGTTGGAGGTGACGGCGCAGGCGGCAACCTGGCCGCCGTGGTTGCCCTGATGGCTCGGGACCGGACTGGCCCAGCCCTCGCTTATCAGGTTTTGATCTATCCCAACACCGACGCGACCATGAGCTGTCGCTCTTGGAGGGAAGTGGGTGGACCGGTCGTCACCAAAGAGGCCATGGTCTCCCTACTGGGCAACTACCTGACTGCAACGGATGACCTGCAAGACCCTTATATTTCCCCATTATTCGCAAAGAGCCTGAAAAACCTGCCGCCTGCCCTGGTGATCACCGCCGAACAGGATCCCCTGCGGGATGAAGGCGAAGAGTATGCGAAGAGGCTCCAGGAGGCTGGTGTGCAAGTAAAGGCGACCTGCTATCCGGGGATGATCCACGGGTTCGTGCTGATGGCCGGAGCAGTGGACGCCGGCAAGACGGCCATCGAGGAAGCAGCCTCGGCTCTCAGAGGAGCGTTCCCGGGGGGCCCATCGAACGCAGCGTCGCTGACGGCGGATTTGCCCGAGGGGCCTGAAGTGCGCGGGCAGGATCACGTTGCCGCTTTGGCGCACCACGCCGAAATCGCAGGCTCACCAAGCCTAGCCAACGCTCGGCCGAAGGGAGTAATCAGCGGAAACTGATGTAGATGCCCGCGAACCTCTTGACGAAATGGAGGCAAACATGGCTCTCGTAACCAAGATCAAGATCCACTCCATCGCAATCCAAACGGTTCTCGCCCTGGTGGCTGGGATCAGTTTGAATGCGCCGTCTCTGTCAGCTCAGGTGGCCACTCCGTCCGCTGGGGTGCCGGTGCACATGGTGGTCACGGTCGAAGCTCGTCATGGCAAAGACATTCCGGTAATCCACCGCGAGGATGTGAACGTGCATCAAGGTCACGACCGGGCTCAGGTAACTAACTGGGTTGCACTCGGGGGGGACCATGCCGGGCTGGAGCTGTTCCTCTTGCTGGACGACGGATCCGACACCAGTCTCGGTTTGCAATTGGAGGATATTCGTAAATTCATTAACGCGCAGCCGGTCACCACGGCTATTGCTGTCGGCTACATGCGTAACGGGACCGTGGACATCGCTCAGAACTTCACCACCGACCACGCCCTGGCGGCCAAGGCGCTTCGGTTGCCCCTTGGCTCTCCCGGCGCGTCGGCCAGCCCTTACTTCTCCCTGGTGGACCTGATCAAACGCTGGCCGGAAGGCCCGGCGCGCCACGAGATTCTGATGGTCTCCGATGGCATCGACCGGTTCGACGGCGGACCGTCTGACCCATATGTGGATTCGGCGATCGAGCATGCTCAACGAGCAGGGATCCTCATCTATACCATCTACGCCACTGGTGCGGGTCATTTCGGGCACAGCTTCTGGAGGTTCAACTGGGGACAGAATAACCTCTCGCGGCTCGCTGATCAGACCGGCGGCGAGGCCTATTTCCAAGGCTTCCAAACCCCGATCGCCTTCGCACCTTACCTGGAGGACTTGACGAACAAACTGAATCACCAGTACCTGCTCACGTTCCTCGCCAAGGCTGAGAAGAAGGCCGGCTTCCAGCGGGTCAAACTGGAGACCGAAGTGCCAAACGCTGAGCTTGTAGCAGCCGACCAAGTCTATGTTCCTGCCGGACGGTAGGCGGGAGGAAGGACAGGTCATGACAACTGTAACCTTCGTTGCATTCGCTGGCGTGGGAGTCGCTTTCCTCATCCACGTCTTGGTCCAGTTCCGCAGGAGAGCAGAACAGGCTGCGGACATTCCCTCCGGTCTTGTTGCGGACCCATCTCAGCCCGCGAACGGCGTCGCCCCGGAAAGGAACGGGATCTTGGCGATGATCGCTTATCCGGGCGTTGCGGGTGCCAAGATGCGGACAGTGGTACCCAGTCAAATGAATAGGAAAAGAAGAGCAGTTTCGATGCTGCTACTTGGGATGGTTGGGCTTTTCCTACTTGCTCCGGCAGCATTTGAAGTCGCTTCCCAGAGTCCGCCGCTCCATCGCTTCTCGCTGCCCAGCGGAACTCTTATTGATCTTCCTGACGATTGGGCGGCCCGCGAACCGGTCCGGTTGCCGCCGCCGCCGAGTCTGGCCGCCTCTGCCCCGCAGGTGAGTTTCTCGGAAATTGTGGTCGTGGAGAACGCCGGAACTCATTCCTTGTTGCAAGTCGCCGTCTCCAACAACCCGTTCATGGGGCGTGACGCCGAGTCCCTAGATGCGCAGATGCACGTTTTCGCGGGCTCGGGCAATAGCTTGGCAGACTATCTCTTCTATTTTTTCTTTCCGCCACCCAGGGACTGTCTTGACGGGGGCGCAGAAGCGTACCAGAAGGCCCAGCCCAAGTCCCATGCGGACGAACAAACAGCTCCGTCGCCGGACCTCGGCATACCTCTATATTGCAGGTATTCCCCCACCCTCTCCGACTTCTACTCGAACCAGGTGAGCGCGGGCGCGGTCTACCGGCCGACCGAGGCCGGGCGCGTGGACGGTATGTTCCGCCCATTCTATCTTGCCCCCATGGAGGAAGTTGAATCGGGCGGACTAACGTTCTATGTGTTTGAAGCGCAAGGGCAGGTTCCACTCGACCAGGAGACAATCAACTACTTTAATCTGCCCGACGATCTTCGGGGGGCCCAGGCGGATTTCTTCTGGGCCGTGGGAGCCCCAACTCCTTTTCCCTTTTTTCGGGACCCGCAGCGCAAGAACGTACCCATCATCCAGGTCGCTTATGCTGGAGTCAGCCTCGGACCCAATCAGCGTTCGGAATTCATGAAGCTGCTGCACCAGGTGCATTCGGCTCCGATCGTCATTCAGCCTGCCACTCCGGATGTCGTCTACGTCCCTGCATCATGATCCATGGCTGGTTTGCGGATCGGATATCCGATAGACCCGTGGCCTTATTGGTAAGCGGTGACGCCTGTTCAAGTGTCGTAGACGCTCGACACTTGTCGAGAGAAGTGTCGAACCAGGAATCGCAGTCTCACAAAGCAAAGCTCTTCTGTCTTCAATCAGTTGCCGCGGTCTCAGTTAGAACGCGTCTTTGGCAGGCGCAGTGCACTATTCTCTGGTGTGGAAGGAGACCAGATGCTTGAAGAACGCAGAAAAATGACCATCGACACCGGAGCAAGACAGGGAGTGAATAGCGCACACATGACGGAGGCACCTGATGTCTATTGTTATGAATGAAGCGAGCACATTGAGGGCGAACGTCGCAGTGTTGAACTCGCAGGAACCCGACGCCGCGCTCCTGGACGCTGCCAGGAGACGCGACCCGGAAGCTTTCAAAGAGCTCGTGACAAGATACGGCCCGCGCATTTTCCGGCTCGCGCAAAAGATTACCCGGAACCGCGAGGATGCCGAGGACGTTTCTCAGGATTCTTTTGCACAGGCTTTCCTGCACATGGACACATTTCGTGGAGACTCCCGCTTTTATACCTGGCTCGCGCGCATTGCGATCAACCAATCGCTCATGAAACTGCGCGCGCGCCGATTGCGCGAGTTGCACTTCGACGGTCCCGCTACCACCGGAGATACTCCTTTCTGCGCTGAAGTCGCAGACAACACTCCGACTCCCGAACAACGCTACTCGCAAGAGGAGCTTCAGCGCATTCTCGCTTAGGCGATGGGTGAGCTTCCAATGACCTTCAGGGAGGTTCTACGTCTCCGGGAAGTAGAGGAGCACTCGACCGAGGAAACGGCAAGGATGTTGGGGCTGTCGATTGCCGCCGTGAAGTCCCGAGCGCTTCGCGGCCGGCAAAAGCTGCGCCAAGCATTGACAAAGTATTTTCGGCGGAGCGAGCTCGCCGACTTCTCAGGCAGGAATTCAGTCTACTAGATGCGCAGATGCACGCTTTCGCGGGCTCGGGCAATAGCTTGGTAGAGTATCTCTTCTATTTTTTCTTTTCGCCACCCAGGGACTGTCTTGACGGGCGCAGAAGCGTACCAGAAGGCCGAGCGCAAGTCCCATGCGGACGAACAAACAGCTCCGTCGCCGGACCTCGGCATACCTCCATATTGCAGGTATTCCCCCACCCTCTCCGACTTCTACTCGAACCAGGTGAGCGGGGGCGCGCAGCTCAACCTCACTTGCCGGTGCCGCTCAGCGAGACCCTCTGCGGACTGCCTGCCGCATTGTCAGTAATGTTCACCGTGGCG
>QHYU01000046.1 GCA_003224235.1 Acidobacteriota bacterium | reverse complement strand
AGGACGTACCCCGGAGCAATCGCATTGACCGTGATCCCGAATGCCCCGAGCTCTCGGGCCAAGGCGCGAGTCATGGCCATGACGGCGCCTTTCGAAGCAACATAATGCAACAAGTACGGCAGTCCCTTGTGAACCACATTTGAGGCCACGTTGATGATCTTGCCCCGCTTCTGAGACTTCATCGTAGGCACTACCGCTCGAATGCATGTGAAAGTCCCGATGACATTCACCGCCAGCACTTCCTCCCATTCTTCCACAGTCAGCTCTTCAAAGGGCCGGCGGTCCAAGTTGGAAAAGAGGGCCGCATTGTTGACCAACGCATCGACACGACCGAACTTCGATACAGTGGTTGCCGCGAGCTGTTGCGCCTCCTGTGGAGACCGGATGTCAGCTCTGACGAACAGGGTGCGAGAATTAGAAGCGGTTAGTTTCCAGATTTCAGGGTTGCCATCGCGTATGTCAGCCAGTACGACTGCGGCGCCCTCCTCCGCCAAGCGGCGGGCGTAGGCCATCCCGAGCCCGCTGCCAGCTCCGGTCACGATGACCACGCAGTCGGCCAGGCGCATTGTCTAATCCTTGAGGCGAATGCAGACACTCTTCACCTGCGTGTAGTGCCAGAGCGCTTCCATCCCGCGTTCCCGTCCGAAGCCGCTTCGCTTGTAGCCACCGAACGGGCTAGCTACTGAACCATTGAAAAAGTCATTGATGTAGACTTGCCCCGCTTGGATCTGCGCCGCCACCTTGTGCGCGCGATCCAGATTCGAGGTCCACACACCCGCCGCGAGGCCATAGGGATTGTCGTTAGCAAGGTGAATCGCTTCTTCAGCGGTGCGGAAACGGAAAATGGCGAGTACGGGACCAAAAATCTCTTCTCGGGCAACGCGGGCCCAGTTCGACACCTCGGTAAGCAACGTGGGCTCGAGGAAATATCCGCCCTGACAGTTAGGCTCGACCGGTGCCTTCCCCCCCAGAATGAGTTTTGCACCTTCCTCCTGACCCACGCGGATGTAGCCGAGCACGCGCTGTCGGTGTTCCTCGGAGATGAGGGGTCCCATATCGGGGTCTTCTATGCCCGGGCCAACTTGGATCTTCCCCGTTCGATCCACCAGCCGCGTGAGGAACCGCTCGTAGAGGGAATCTTCCAGCAAGAGTCGTGACCCCGCGCAGCAGACCTGGCCGGCGTTGGTAAAGATGGCCTTGATGGTTCCTTCTAGAGCCTGATCTAGGTCTGCGTCGGCGAAGACAATATTGGGGGATTTGCCTCCCAGCTCCAAGGTGACCGGAACGACGTTTTGGGCGGCCCGCTTCATCACTTCGACTCCCGTGGCCACCGAACCGGTGAAGGAGATGTGATTGACGCGAGGGTGGCTTGCCAGGGCCGCTCCTGCCTCAGGTCCAAAACCGGGGACCACATTGAACACACCAGGTGGCGCGCCCGCTTCGGCCAGAACCTTCGCGAAGCGCAATGCTGTCAGCGGAGTTTCTTCGGCGGGCTTAAGGACTACCGTGTTCCCTGACGCGAGTGCCGGCGCCACGCTGCGCAGGGCCAATCGTAGCGGATAGTTCCACGGGGCGATGTGAGCTGTAACGCCCATGGGTTCCCGCAGCGTGTAATTGAAGTAGCCGGGCGAAATCGGGATTGTGGCACCAAACAGCTTATCGGCCAGCCCGCCGTAAAACTCGAATGCTTCGGCCACCTTCTCCACATCCTGACGCGACTCGCGCAACGGCTTCCCGTTGTTCAGAGTTTCAAGCAGGGCAAGTTCATCCTCGGCTTCACGCAGTCGCCGGGCAACTTCCAACAAGGAGCGGCCGCGAGCGGCAGTTGGCATCCCAGACCACAGCGGTAGGGCTTCGGCTGCCGCCTGGACTGCAGCGTCCACGTCGGCGGCCCGCCCTCGGGCTACCTGACAAAGCTCCTCGCCAGTCGCCGGGTTCATTACCGTGAAAAACTCTTCTGATCGTGCGGGAATCTCTTGATCGCGAATCCAAAGGAACCACTTTTCGTGAATCGGAGCCGCTAGCCGCGACGCCGGGGCACTGGCTATCCCGTTCCTGTCCTTAGAGGTGGTCTCTGCCCTTGCCATTTTCGTTTGGTCCGAAGACTCGGGTTTAACGGGAATCCTTTTCATTGAGCAGCGTCGTGACCACCCGCTTGACGTCCCCGACTGTTTCCATCTCGAGCGCCTGCTCAGGTTCAATTTCAATCCGGAATTCCTCTCGCAGAGCCTCCAGCAACACCAGGTGGCCCAGTGAATCCCAGCGCTCCAGATCTCCGCGTCGGGTTTGATTGGTGATTTCCTCGGGACGCACCTCAAAAACCTGCCCGAAGATGGCCTTGATTGCTGGGTCTAAGTTGATTTCCCTCATGCGGCGTACCTGCGCACTGCCAGGACAGAGAATGTGCCGTCGTATCCGGCACTGTACACTAGGGCCGTTGAGACTGGACTGATTTGTTCGGCCCACTGGGGCTTGGCTCCGTTGCGAGCTAGGCGGATACCGAGCAAAGGGCCTTGGGAGCTGAAGGCCACTGCACACACCGCCGCCAGGCATTGCAGCGGCCCTGAGGCGGCAAAGCACTCTCCGGCTATGTGCTTGACTGGAACGACCAGGACAGACTCCAATCGCTCGCCAAATACCTTCCACAGTAGCTCCCGCTCGAATTCATCTCCCTGGATAGTTCCGCTCACCGAAGGAAAAACCGCGTCAATGTCGCTCGGCTTCGCGCCAGCGCTTTCCAGCACGCATCCGATCGCCTCTACTGCTTTCCTCTGGGCTGAGGGTGAGTCCCAGAAGACCCGCTTCGCGCTCGCAGTGCCACAGACTTCCGCCAATGGCTTGCGCTGCGAAGCCCGCGCTGACTGTTCGCTCTGCAGCAATAGAACCGCCACGGCCTCGCCCGGCACGGTTCCATCCCGATCTGTCGCAAAGGGGCGGACCAAACCCGAGGCTGACCGCAGCCTGGTTGCCTCGAGCAAATGTTGATTGAAGTCGTTCACCTCGTCCAATCCTCCCGCCAGCATTGCTGTCTCTTGGCCCTGCTTGATGCTCGCGGCGGCATAGCCGATGGCTTCCAGCCCGGCAGCCAATCCGCTTCCAATGGTCGTGCTTGAGCCCCAGAGCGAGTAGGCATCGTTTACTTCCACGGCAAAGAAATTGGGTAACGTCGAAGGAAAATGCCGGGGATTCACGAATTGATAGCCCCGTTCGGTTCCGGTTTGGTAGTAGGCAAAATACGATCCCAAGTGGGCGTAAGCGCTACCCAGCGCGACTCCGACGTGCTCCCTCTCTTCTGCCGTGAGTTCTTCGAGGAATTGCCCTAGATCGTGTTTGATCGCCGCCAGCAAACGCATCGCTAGGGGATGGTCCGTCTTAATCCTGCGCCTGTGGCCAAGCAGTGTCTCCGGCGGAGGTGTTCGCGGTGAAACCTCACCCTGAAGATCATCGTTGGCGCCGATGCCGCCTCGCAGGCGGCTCCAAAATGCTTCCTTTCCCAATCCGCAGACGGTGTAAGCGGCGGCGCCCGTAACGACCACGCGCAAACCTGGATCCATGGTTTAACCCTGCCAGCGCCGGAAAATCACGAGGGCGTTGTTGCCACCGACACCAAACGAATCGGAAAGGATTGCGTCCACGCGCTGTTCGCGTGCCTGATTCGGCACGTAGTCCAGGTCACAGGCCGGATCAGGTGTTTCGTAGTTTATCGTGGGATAGACCAGGCCTCGGTTCAAAGTGAGCACACAGGCAATGGCTTCCATCATCGAGGCAGCGCCTTGCGTATGACCCAGCATCGACTTGATGGAGTTTATGAGGACCTTATAGGCGCGCCGCCCCAACACCTCTTTTAGAAAGAGGGTTTCCTTATGGTCGTTCAGACGGGTGGCGGAGCCATGGGCGCTGACATGGTCAATCTGGTCCGGCGACATCTGCGCGCTGCGGAAAGCCCGCTCTGCGGCCACGCGCATCCCCCGTGTGTTCTGCAGATTGCTGGCAAAAGGCCCAGCGGCGTCGCAGCTGAGTCCGCAGCCGGCTACCTCGGCCAGAATGTTCGCGCCCCGCCGCTTGGCGGCCGCCAAAGTTTCGAGGACCATGGCGGCACCTCCCTCGGAGAGGATGGTTCCCTTCCGGTGTAGGTCGAAGGGCTGGCAGCGCTCCGGCGCCTGGAGCAACAACCGGCTGAAACCCAGCATGTCCACAAAACCGATTGTGTCAGCCGCGACAGCTAACATCACATCAGCCGCACGGCTTCTGAGCAACTCGGCACTCCAGGCGATGGCGTGATTGCCTGCCGAGCAAGTGGTCGCTACCAGATGGTTTGGACCCTCCAGGTCGAAGATTTCTGCGACGCGCTCACTCAAGTTTCCCAACCGCATCCATTGTCGGGAGCTACCATTGCGCCCTATGTTGTTGTGAAATTCTTGCCAACTGGTCTCGAACTCGTCAGCATCGCCCATGGCTGTGCCCACGATCGCGCCTACCCGCTCTGGCCGGCGTGGCGGATAATCCAAACCCGCGTCATCGAGAGCGAGCTTCGAAGCGGCTACGGCCAGTTGGGAAGCGCGGCCTATCTTGGGGGATGCTGGGAGAAACAGGCGCCAATCAAAATCTTTCACTTGCCCAGCTTTCAAAACCTTGTAACCGGTGTGCCAAGGAAACTCAATTACCGAAATCCCGCTCTTGCCGTCCGCCAGGGCACGGTGGAAGGCCTCCACCCCGATGCCGATGGGAGCGACAACTCCCATTCCCGTTATCACGATTCGTTCCGCTTCATCCATGGTGATCGCGTTTTCCTAGCTGCTTGGGGTTGACCCGCGGGTCAAACTTAGAAAACGCCTCACTGCCTGAGAGAGAGCCCGCCGTCGGCAATTATGGTCTGTCCCCGGATCCACTCAGCCTGGGGGCTGCACAGAAACACAACCACCCGGGCCACATCGTCGGGCGTTCCAATACGTTTGGCCGGGGTGCGTTCCACAAGTTGCTGCTTGTAATCGTTCACATCCGGCACGATGCTGGCAAACGCCTGCAACGCATGGGAGTCCACGAGGCCCGGACAAACAACGTTGACGTTGATATTCCTATCAGCTAATTCCACTGCTAGGTAACGCGCTAAGGCTTCAATTCCAGCTTTCGCTACACCCAGAGCGGCGTAGCCGGGCGCACACTCTCTTCCGCCAAGGCTGGAAATCGCGATAATTTTGCCGGGACCACTGTTCATCAACTGAACCGACCGGCGACTGCACTCAAAAAAAGCGGTCAGATTCGCGCTCAGGACGTGGTCCCAGTGGCGCGATTCTAACTCGAGCGCCGGACGCAGGGTCGCGGAAACCGCGTTGCTGACAAAAATATCCAAACCGCCCCAAGCAGCCCGCATTTCTTCGAACAGCTTCTCAATGTCTTTGCCGTCGGCAAGATTGGTGCGGATAAGGAGCGTTCGGCGGCCCTGATTGCGGATGGCAGCAGTTGTTTGCTCGGCATCCTGGCGATTGCGGAAATACGTAACCGCCACGTCGGCGCCCTCGCTGGCTAATCCAAGGGCGATCGCTCGACCGATGCCGCGCGACCCGCCGGTCACCAACGCTGTTTTGCCTTCTAGAAACATCTGCGGTTAGGTTTTGTGAGATCCTTGCAGCGCCCCGGCTATATTCTTCGCCCAAGCCTCTAGGCATTCCTCTCCCGTGGGGCAGTTGACCTCGTTGCGGCAGGCTTGGCAGAGCAGAACCGACGGTCTCACGACCTTGAGCTGGTCAGATCCGCATTTTGGGCACGCCCGTGGGCGGGCGCTCAGTATTTCCTTAATGACCCGAACCCAAGTCCGCGGAGTATAGAAGCTCTCAATACCTGCCGCAGGCTGCCCTTGCTGTAGTCGTGCCGGGTCGACTTCGGGCATCCGCGCTTGCAAAATGGCTGCTCCGAGGGACGATAACAACTCATTCTCTTCCAGTTTCTGCGGGGCCAGTACTTCAGCCAGTTTATCGAGCGTACCGCCTTGATAAAATTCGACTCCATAATCCGTTTCTAGCCCAAACTGGAGGTCCACAAAGTCCAGGGACTCCCCGCCAAGATCCTCCCCCAGCTGAGAATCGGGTGTGACTTGGTCCTGCGGAATTCGCAGCACCTCGGCAATAATTTTCTGAACCTGCTCTAAGATTTGCTGATCACCCGGAATCATTCTCGTGCGCCCCCCATGTGGCTGGCCCTATCTCCTTCAAGAGTTTAAGAGCACTTTGACGTCGTCCCGGTCAAAGATGTAAGGATGCGTGCAGTAAAATCCGGTCCAGAGGCCTCGCACTAGCTCCTCCAACTCTTCCGGGGCGAAATGCTTGGGTCGGTAGACGGAATGCAAGCCGTCATAGTCCTCCCAACGAGTGTGCAAAAGCCTCCCCTCCCTGATCACCTTGTGCCACAGAGGAGTCTCTGGAAAAGGGGTCGGAATTACGAATTCGACCAATTGAGCGTCCACTTTCTGCAGGAATGAGAGGACCTTATCTGCGATGCCATGATCGTGCTCGTCGGTGCCGACGTAGACCGACATCCAGATCTGTATGCCTGCTTCGCCGTACCGATCGTAAATCTCGCGGAAGCGATCCAGCGCCTTCGGGTCGCCGGCAATCGCTCGGTTGGAAAGCGAATCATACAGGACGTTGTAGATGGAATGGACCTTAGCCTCCTTAGCAAGCCGCATAAACGCGTCGTCATAGCGGCGTGGGAGCCCAATCGCCGAGGCCCAGGAACTCGGTTTTTCGAATCGCGCCAGAAGGCGAAGCAGGTCGTCAGTGTAAGGCGCGTAGGAGTCTCCGGTGAAGAACATGTTGTCATCGGTGATGTAGATCGTCGGCGAGGGGAAGTGACATAGTTCTTGTTCTACGAGCTCCAAGGGCCGGAAACGAATCCGTTTGCCGTAAGCGAAAGGAATTGGACAGCCCGCGCAATTGAGCACACACCCGCGGGAAACCTGCAGGTAGTTGCATGGGTTGGAATAGCTGTAGGCGTCGTAGATGCTACGCTCGGGAATGGGAACTTCACTCATATCCACCGGCTGCTCCCTCCGGTAAAAGGGCTTGAGCGAGCCGGCTTCATAGTCGGAAAGCATCTGCTGCCAAATGCCTTCCGCATCTCCGATAAACACAACGTCCGCGTGCTGCTTTGCTTCCTCGGGCCGATAAGTGACGTGCAGTCCGCCTAGGATCACCGTCTTGCCCGCCGCCCGCAGCTGATCGGCCAGTTCATACGCCCGGGGGGCCATTTCTGTTTTCACGTGGAGGCAGTATAGGTCTGCGTCCAGATCGTTCATTTTTATTTCGTCTATGCGATCATCCACAAAGCCGATTTCGATCTCTTGCGGCGTCATC
>QHYU01000045.1 GCA_003224235.1 Acidobacteriota bacterium | reverse complement strand
GAATCGCGGCAGAGGAAGTCCACCTTGATTTGCATGGGGTAGCCGAGCCAGCCGAAGATGTCGATGTTGTCCCAGCCCTCTTTGTTGTCGCCGCGCGGCGGGTAGTAGTTGATGCGCACCTTGTGGTACATCTTGCCGTAGAGCTGCGGGTAGAGCTGCGACTGGAGAATGTATTCCAGCACGCCGAGCTTGGACTCTTCCTTGGTTTTGAACGATTCGGGATCGTCGAGCACTTCGCCGTCACGGTTGCCGAGGATGTTGGTGGAGAACCAGCCGTTCAGCCCCAGCATGCGCGCTTTGAAGCCGGGTGCCAGGATCGTCTTCAGGAGCGTCTGGCCGGTCTTGAAGTCCTTGCCGCAGATGGGCACGTTGTGCTCGCGGGCCAGCTCCTGGAGAGCAGGGATATCCACGGTGAGGTTGGGCGCGCCGTTGGCGAAGGGCACGCCACTGGTGATGGCGGCCCAGGCATAGAGCATGGAGGGAGCGATCGCGGGATGGTTCGCCTTCATGGCCTTCTCGAACTTCGCAGGGTCGGCGTGCACCTCGTGCGGGGTCAGGAAAACTTCGGTCGAGCCGCACCACACCATCACCAGGCGCTGCGCCCCGGACCTTTTCTTGAACTGCTGAATGTCGTCCTTGATCTCCTCGGCCAAGTCGAACTTCGTCTTGGCTTTCTTGACGTGCCTGCCCTCCAGCTTTTTTACGTAAGCCTGGTCAAACGCTCCCTTCATCGGCCGGATGCTGCTGAGCAGGCCCTTGACTTGTTCCAGGTGATGGGGCTCGAGCACGCCGGCCTTGCGCGCGGCCTCGTACGCCGTGTCCGGGAAGATGTCCCAGCCGCCAAAGACCAGATTGTCCAGTTTCTCGAGGGGCAGGAATTCTCGCATCAGCGGCGAGCGCCGCTCGGTGCGCTTACCCAGGCGAATGGTGGCGAGCTGGGTGAGGGAGCCGACTGGCAGCGCGCCGCCCTTGCGGACCAACTCCACCCCGGCCATAAATGTTGTGCTAACGGCTCCCATGCCGGGCGTGAGAATACCCAGCTTTCCCTTCGGCGGTGCAATGCTGGTGGGTCGGCGCATCGTGTATCCTCCAATTTGTAAATCCGCAAGAGGTCAACGGGAGCAGCAGCCGAATTCACGAATGAAATGACATTATTGTCTCCAGTTTCCTCACTCCGGACGAACTCGCTCTTGGTTGATAGAAGCTACCTCTAGTTCCCCCTCATGAACCTAGATAAAGACCCTCCCCGATGGCTGCGCAATCCGGTGGATACCGTAATTCAAGTAAGGGTAAACTCTTGAGCCTTTTCAGGAGGGTACATGAGTTCGTGTGGCCTTTCTTCACATGCCTGCCGTTCGAGCTTTCTTGCGTGGGCCTAGTTGGATATCATGCGCGAACGCTGTCGTTTTTGCAAATGCGGACGAGCGGCAAGCAGCTTTGGTTATGACAGACGCCGACCGCTGAAGCTTGCAATAGAACTGGCCACGCACAGGAAAACCAGCACCACCAGCGCGCCAATCATCGCGAAGGTTAACATTGTTCCCCCTCCCATTCTTACGAAAGGGAGAGCAGGCTGGAGGCCAGGTGCGTGCTGCTGGTATGTGGTGTATTTTCAGTTGGATATAAAAAGTACCGCGTCGGAAGGCTGTTGCCGGTAATAGACACATGTCGGCTGCAAGCAACACTGAACGACGAGGCACCTTCTAGAGCTGTTCGAGCCGGATGGAGCCGTCACCGGTCCGCACGGTGAGCATCGCGCCACCGCCGTTGATCTTCCCGCGGAGGTTGGACTGGCTGATCGAGCCGGAGAGCACCACGGGGAACTCCAGGCTGATGCGCCCGTCGCTGGTATGGGCGTCGAGATCCGCCTGGAATCCTTCGGGGAGGCGCAAGGCGACGTTGCCATCTCCTGTGCGCACGGTCCAGCCTCCCGCCATCTTCGAGCCGGGCAGCGCGCGGGCCTCAACATTTCCATCGCCGGTCCGCAAGTCCAGCAGGTCGAACCGGCCCTCGATCCGGATATGACCGTCGCCGGTGGAAGCCACAAAGCGCCCGTCGAGCCCGGCGGCATCAATGTGGCCATCACCAGTGGAAAGATGCATCTCGCCCTTTACGCCGGTCAGCGTGATGTGACCGTCAGCAGTTCGGACTGCTAGGGTGGCTTCGCGCGGGATCTTCAATCCAATCTTGAGGGAGCGACTTCCCCCTATGCTCCAACCCCAGTGGCGCGGGATGCGCACGTCCAGCTCGACCCGGTCGCCCGTCTGCTTTTCGGCCACACGCACCGCGTTGTCGGCGATGCGCCAGCCGACGGTCTCGACGTGGGCCTCAATTTCGTTGCGGTCCCAGGCGTCCACGCGAACCTCGCCGTCGTTGGTTTCGACGCGGACTTCGGGTTTGCCGGCAACGGTATACTTCTTGTGCCACTCGTCGGCGCGCGCCGGCTGCGCGATTCCCCAGAGGGCCAGGAACAGAAGCGCAGAGATCATGAATGCCGAGATTCGATGACGCATACCAATCCTCCAAGAAAAGTCGTCCGCCCTAGCACTAGGTACGCGCTGGCCTCGAGAAAGTTCCGCAGCAGCTCCGAGCAAGTCAGTGTGACTTGTCACCTGCCGCGGCGGAGCGCGTCCGCCCGCCTCCGCGCTTGCCAACAGCCACTGTTGCGGGAGGAACAGGACGCGCCCAACCGGCCTTAGGGCGCAGCGCACCGAGCAGTGCATCCACCGGCAGGGTGTTCAGCGCGTCGCTTTTTTCCAGCCAGCCGCGGCGGGCCATCAGCACGCCATAGCGGATGAACTGCAGATTCGTAGTGGAGTGCGAATCGGTGGAGATGACGATCTTCACGCCGCGGTCTTTGGCCATGCGCAGATAGGTGTCTTTCAGGTCGAGCCGGTCGGGGTAGGAATTGCACTCCATGGCTACGCCGTGCTTGCGCGCGGCGTCGAGGACGCGCTCCATGTCGTAGGCAAAGGGGTCGCGGCGCAGCAGCAGCCGCCCGGTAGGGTGGGCGATGATTTGCGTATAGGGATTCTCGATGGCCGCCAGCAGCCGGTCGGTCATCGCCGCGCTGTCCAAGTTCATGTAGGAGTGCACCGAGGTCACCACAACGTCCAGTTGCGCCAGCACTTCGTCGTCGAGATCGAGACGCCCGTCCTTCAAGATGTCCACCTCGATGCCGGCGAGCAGGCGAATGCCCAGGCCGCGCTCGTTCGCGGCGCGGATTTTCTTAATTTGTTCGAGCATGCGCTTTTCGTCCAATCCGTTGGCCACCGTGACCGCCTTGCTGTGGTCCGTCAGCGCAATGTACTGGTGGCCGAGTTCCCGCGCGGCTTCAGCCATCTCCTCGATGGAGTTGCGGCCGTCGCTCGCGGTGGTATGCATCTGCAAATCGCCGCGGATGTCTTGCCGGCGAATCAGATTCGGCAGCCGGTGCTCGGCGGCGGCTTCGATCTCACCGGTGTTTTCGCGCAGTTCCGGAGGGATGTAGTCGAGCTTGAGCTTCGCGTAGATTTCCTCTTCGGTCTTGCCGGCCACTCGCCGCTCGCCCTTGAGTGTCGCCAGGGCGTATTCGTTGAGCGTTAGCCCCATTTTGTTCGCGCGGCCACGCAGCGCCACGTTGTGCTCCTTCGAGCCGGTGAAGTAGAGCAGCGCCGCGCCGAAACTTTCCTTCTGAAGCAGGCGCACGTCCACCTGCATGCCGCTGTCCAGGCGAAAGCTGACCTTGTTTTCGCCGCGGGCCAGAATCTGGTCGATTGCCGGATACTTCAGGATGTGGTCGGCGATAGCGTCGATGTCCTTCGTGGAATCCCGGCCGGGCGGCAGCGTCACGAGCAGGTCCAGGTCGCCGATAGTTTCTTTGCCGCGGCGCAGCGAGCCTGCCGGCGTGACCGCCTCCACTTTTTTGCCGAGCTCCTGGATGTAGGCGATCAGCTTGGCGGCCGTTTCGTCGGCGGTATGGATGTGGAAGCGTCCGGAAGATTTCTTGAACACCTCGACGGCCTTCAGGATGTTTTGCTCGCTCTTTTCGCCGAAGCCAGGCAGGTCGCGCAGCTTTTCTTCGCGCGCAAGCTTCTCCACGTCATCCACCGTGGCGGCCTTGAACGTGCGCCACAGCAGCGCCACTTTCTTTGGGCCGAGCGATTGCAGGGTGAGCAGATCAAGCAGCGTGTGCGGGTATTTTTTCAGCAGCTTCTTGCGCAGGTTGTAGTCGCCGGTCTTCAGGATTTCCTGAATGTGCTCGGCCATGCGGTCACCAATGCCGGGCAGGGCAGTGAGGCGCTGAGTATCCTTGGCCAGCTCGGTGATGGGCTCGGAAAGACTCCCCACGAGCTCGGCCGCCTTCTCGTAGCTGCGATACCGGCCGATTTGGGCGCCGTCGATCTCGAGCAGCGATGCTGTCTCGCGCAGAATGCGGGCCACTTCGCGGTTTTCCATAGCAGCGGATTATAAGCCACAGAGGCACGGAGACACAGAGGCAGGAAGCAGGGGACCGCTAGATTCGCGGTCGCTCCATTGTTGCTCATTCCTTGCCTCGTTCTCTCTCCGCGCCTCTGGACGCCTCTTTCATTTCTAGGTATGCAGCTCGATGATGTCGCGGTCCGCAAGCGGATGGTCCCGGTGGACCATCTGGCCTTCAAATTTGCCGTGGCCCCAGACGCGCGCGTACTTGAGATGCGCGAGGATTTCCTTGTGCACGCGCTCGGCGAGGTCTGCGACGGTGGCTCCGACCCGCAGCACGTAGGGCTTGGTGAGGTCGGGCTTCTTGCCGGGCTCCTTGGTATAGATCCGGAAGATCCCCAGCATGCCAAACACCGCGCGCTTCAACTCCTCGAGGCCTTCGCCCGTTTCGGCCGAAACGGCCACGGCGGGGAAGCGTCCGGCATAGAGTTCGGCGAACGCGTCAAAGGTTTCGCGCGCGCCGGGCAGGTCCACTTTGTTAGCAACCACTAGCGCTGGCTTGGTCACATAGCCGCAGGGAAGCGCCGGCCGGGGCTCTAGCGCGATCTTGGCCTTTTCGAGGAGCGCCACGGTATTCTCAATCTCGTCGAGCAGCTCGAGCGCGGCGAGATCAACCACCACCAGCACGGCATCGGCGTTGCGGATGGCTTGGGGCACCCAAAGCTCGCCAAACTGCGGGTCCAGTGGCGGCAAGTCTACGAGCTGGATCTGGATGTCTTCGAACGGCATCATGCCAGGTATCGGCACGCGCGTGGTGAACGGGTAGTCCGCCACTTCCGGCGTGGCGTGGGTCAGCCGGCGCACCAGCGCCGATTTGCCCGTGTTAGGAGCGCCCGCCAACGCCACTTGCCCGGCGCCTTCTCTTTCGAGGTGGTACACCGGCGCGCCACGCGAAGGGCCGGCCTTGCGCGCGTGCTCGGATTCCTGCTTGAGCTTGGCCAGTCGCCGGCGCAGCTCGCCCTGCATCTTCTCCGTGCCCTTGTGTTTGGGGATGACCGCGAGCATATGTTGGAGGGCGTCGATTTTTTCCGGCGTGCTCGCAGCTTCTTTGAATGCACGCTCGGCGTCGCGGTACTCAGGCGTAAGGTTGGCCGGCATCGCGAGGCACCTGTAAACCGCTGAAGCTCGATGCGGCTTATTGTATGCCGATTCGTGTCCGCCGCAAGCGGGGGGAGGGTAGGGCGCTCGGAAAAGGAAGAGAAGAGTGGCTCGCGGCGTGGCGCCAGTCTTTGCGAGCCCCGCGAATTGTTGAAGTTCGAGCCAGGCTCAGGAGATTCTGACGACGTTGGCCGCCTGGGGCCCCTTCTGTCCCTGCGCGATTTCAAACTCGACCATGTCGCCCTCTTGCAGCGTGCGATAGCCGTCGCCAACGATGCCAGAATAGTGAACGAAAACGTCTGGCGCGTCTTCGCGTCCGATGAAGCCGTATCCCTTGGAATTATTGAACCACTTCACTCGTCCGGTCACTCTGAAACCTCCCTTGCCCAATCGTGGTCGGCAGATCCGGGCCTGGGTAAGGTACTTCGGTGGAGAAAATTCCCGGCAAGAGCTGCCAAACGCGGGCGAGTGTACCAACGGGCAAAAGCTGTCAACTCCGAATGGCGTGAGCATTTTACCCCTCTTTCCGGCCCACCACCCTGCCGCACCCCATTCTCATCACCTTAGTGTTTCTAATAAGGGTATTATAAATAGTTAAAATAGTACTTGACAAGTAAACCCGTTCTATACTACAAGCAGTAATATTACATAACTATTATGAGCGTGGTGGCGCTTCTAGCGCCGTAGCCCGATGACTCGAAGCATAGCCAACCTGCCACGCTCAACCTAGTTGGTAATCTCCAGGAGGTGGAGAATGCGCACTACAACCCAGCTCACGGTTCCTATCAGTGTGTTCTGTCTGGCAGCGGCGTTCGTTCTGCTGGGCGGAGCCACTTCGACAGTTTCTCACTTCAGCCATCGCTTCGAATCCCGCGCCCTTCCTTTTCAACCGCCCCACGTGCGCGTGAGTGAGGCCTACGGCAAGCTACCCCTGCACTTTGAAGCCAACCAGGGGCAGACTGATTCGGGGGTGAAATTCCTCTCGCGCGGGCGCGGCTACACGCTATTTCTGACTGGCCGCGGCGAAGCTGTAATGCTCCTGGGGAAGCCCGCACCCATGTACGATCGGCTGGAATCAGCAGCTTTACTGCGCGCCGCCGCCAAGCCCTCGCCCAAACCGGCCACGCCAGCGGCCGTTGTGCGCATGAACTTGATTGGTGCCAGCACAAGCCCGCGAGTTGAGGGTGTAGAGGAGTCTCCCGGCAAAGCCAACTACTTCATCGGCAACGATCCCAAGATGTGGCGCACGAATGTGCCGATGTACGCCAAAGTGAAGGTTCACGGACTCTATCCCGGCGTGGATTTGGTGTACTACGGCAACCAGCGAAAACTGGAATATGACTTCATCGTAGCTCCCGGCGCGGACCCCGGTTCGATCACCATGGCTGTGGAAGGCGCGGAGAGGCCGTCTCTCGACGGGCAAGGAGACCTCGTCCTGGCGATCGAGGATAAGGAGGTTCGATTCCAGAAGCCGGTGGTCTATCAGGAGGTGGATGGCGTCCGGCAGGAAATCTCGGGCAGTTACAAGCTCAAAAGCGCCCACCAGGTCGGCTTTCAGGTAGGCGCTTACGATGGGAGCCGGCCGTTGATCATCGACCCGACACTCTCTTACTCCACCTACCTCGGCGGCAGTGGGCTTGACCAGAGCTTGGGCATTGCAGTCGATTCCAGTGGCCATGCCTACGTGACGGGCTTCACCACCTCGACCAACTTTCCGACGACCCCCGGTGCCTTCCAGACTACCGCCCCAGGCGGTGTAGTCGACGCCTTCGTGGCGAAGCTGAATGCCGCGGGTTCAGCGCTGCTCTACTGCACCTACCTCGGCGGCAGTGGGGTTGACCAGGGCTTGGGCGTTGCGGTCGATTCCGGTGGCCATGCCTACGTTACAGGCTTCACCAATTCAATGAACTTCCCGACGACCCTCGTTGCCTTCCGAACGACTTCCGGCGGCGGAGCCCACGCCTTCGTGACGAAGTTGAACCCCACTGGCTCCGGGCTGGTCTACTCCACCTACCTCCACCTCGACCAACTTTCCGACGACCCCCGGTGCCTTCCAGACGACTTCCAGCGGCGGCTTCGACGCCTTCGTGACGAGGTTGAACCCCACCGGCTCCGGGCTGGTTTACTCTACCTACCTCGGCGGCAGTGGCACTGACCAGGGCCGGGGCATCGCAGTCGATCCCGGTGGCCATGCCCACGTGACGGGCCTTACCAATTCAACTAACTTCCCGACGACCCCCGGTACCTTCCAGACAACTTCCGGCGGCGGAGTCCACGCCTTCGTGACGAAGTTGAACCCCACCGGCTCCGGGCTGGTCTACTCCACCTACCTCGGCGGCAGTGGCAGTGACCAGGGCCAGGGCATCGCGGTCGGTTCCGGTGGCCATGCCTACGTGACGGGCTCGACCTCCTCGACCAACTTCCCGACAACAACGAATGCGATCCAGCCGGCTTCAGGTGGCGGCGAAGACGCCTTCGTGACCATGCTGAATTCCACGGGTACCGGGCTGGTCTACTCCACCTACCTCGGCGGCAGTGGCGATGAAGAGGGCAAGGGCATCGCGGTCGATTCCCGTGGTCATGCCTACGTGACGGGCTTCACCAGTTCAATTAACTTCCCGAGAACCACCGGTGCCTTCCAGGCTATCGCCCCAGTGAAAGTGCCCCTGGGTGGTCATGGCGCCTTCGTGGCAGCGCTAAATCCCCTCGGCACGGGACTCGTTTATTCAAGCTATCTCGGCGGCAGCGGCGAAGACGTGGGCTTCGGCATCGCACTAGATGGGTCCTACAGCGCCTACTTCACGGGCTTAACCAATTCAATCAACTTCCCAACGACTGCCGGTGCGTACCAGACTACCGACCCAGTGCCCATCATGGGTAGCGGTGACGCCTTCGTGACGAAGATCGCCAATATGACCTGCTCCCCGCAGGGGGACGACGTTGAAGGCGACGGCGGCGAGCAAGGTGCCGATGGGCATGAGGGCTACTTCCATTTTTGCAAAAGTTCCGGCGAGATGGAGTTTGAGGAGCGTGACAGCGGCAAAAGAATGAAAGGCCGCATGGATGCGGTTACCATCTCAGGGAACCAAGCTCTTATCAATGGCCGGGGTACCCTGCTCGACGGTACTCCCCTCTACTACGCCGCAGTTGTTCTGGGCAATGCGCCGGTGATCGGGGCGAACCACTTCGCGATCGTCTGGATTACGTCTACAGGTTCGTTCTTCCATACGTTCGGACCACTGACTAACGGTTATATTGCGGTTCACGGCAGCAGTACTCAAACAGGAGGACTTCTCGACCAAGTAGAGCAGCTTCGCTGAATTGGGGAAAATCCCAGGTCTGACAACCTGGGCTACAGCACATACCAGAAAACAGCGTGTCATCCCCACGGTGATCTTGGCTTGCGCGGCGCGGCTCAGCGCGCCGCGGCAGGCCAACCTGGACTCGAGCGCGCTATACGGTTTTGGCGTCCACCTCGACTTAGGAATAGAGGAAGTAGTTGAGCGGGCGCCGAACAGGAAGGCCTGTCAACTCATAGGGTGTGGAATCTTGCGCCGGCTGCTCTCTCTGAGCGCGACCAGTTCACCCACTGCGAGCGTTTATTTCCTGCACACGCGCAGTTGGGTTGTCAGGGGTGTTCGGTTGCATTGAATTCTAAAATGTGATAGCCAATATACAGAGGCGTCGATATTTTGTAACCTGGCTCCCTACATTGCCTGCCGATGGTAACAACTCGCAATTCCAGATTTACCTCCAACCCGGCCAAAAGATAAGAGCTGAGAAATTCACTCTCGAAAACCTGGCATGGCTGGGCCGGGGCGGGAATGGTACGGTCTTCCGAATGATCGTTGTGTCCGGGGACCTTCGAGGATTGATCGTCGCTGTCAAATTCCTAGAGAGTCTGGAGGACGCGGAAAGGGTCGCGAGGTTTAACCAGGAAATTCAGATTTTGGAGCGCGTTAACCACCCGCATGTGATTAAGGTGCTGGACAAAGGAGAATTCAACGACAGGGACCGGCAAATCCCATTCTTCGTAATGGAGTATCAACCGAGAAACTTTGAGCGAGAGTTCGAGGCACATCCCCGAGGCTTCCACCCAGATTCAGTGCTCCCGCTTTGCCTCCAGATGGCATCGGCGTTGGTACATCTTCATAGGAAGAATATCGTTCACCACGATCTAAAACCTTCGAAGGTGCTTTTCGATGGAAACAACGTAAAGATCGCTGATTGGGGGATAGCGCGGCTCGTCGAAAGAAGCGGCTTGCGTTCCATAGTGACTCCGCATGGCGAAGAGTTGGCGCCTCATTTCTACATAAGTCCGGAACAATGGAAGTGGTGGAGGAAAGAGACCACAGATCATCCGGACAAGCCCTCTGACATCTTTCAGTTTGGACTTATCATCTACCAGATGATGACCGGATTCAATCCGAATACTGTTCACCAGTGGGCGGAAGCAGAGGGGGAAG
Source organism: Acidobacteriota bacterium (assembly GCA_003224235.1). Lineage (GTDB taxonomy): Bacteria > Acidobacteriota > Terriglobia > Acidiferrales > UBA7541 > QHYU01. The sequence continues at coordinate 4,194 of QHYU01000045.1, read as the reverse complement.
GGGCACAACAACGGGTGCCCTCCGAAAAGATGCGGAATTGGGAGGAGTCCCTTTTCAATGACGTGGGGGGCATCGTTCGGGAGATGGTCGACGTGGACTCAGATGCTAGACCTGCAGCGGACTGGGTGCAGGACCGGCTTCTTGTCCTCTTCCGTGCTTATACTTCTCATTTTACGGCACTTTACGGTGCCCGTCCGGGGCGCGAATTCTAAAGTGGGATTGTCTTTGAGAAACGCTACCGCTCTGGGTAGGGGGAGTGGGCCGGCATAACAGCTAACCGAAGCTTACAAAAAAAGAGCCTAAAGTTTCTAAGACGAATTAAAGGTTCCGGGTTTTCTGGGAGCCTTTTTCTCCTGCGCGGCTTACACAACTGCTGGGAAAAACCTCCTCTTTCGAGCTTCGTGGCGTGATTTCATTGCGAGTGGCGGCGGCGCACGGTCTCGGCAGCAAGTTTCACTTGCGCCGGGGTGTACGACAGAACCGGGCATGATAAAGGATGCCGGCAACGGACTTGGCGTCGCGGAGGGAGCCTCTGCGCATCATGACATCAAGCTCGCGCAGAGAAAACTGTCGGGCAGTAATTCGTTCGTCGGCTTCGGGGCGGGGTTGGCCGGCCGTCAAGCCCTCGGCTGAATAGACCAGCATGCGTTCGCTGACGTAGCCCGGGCTGGGATAAATCTCGAGCAGTTTGCGGAAGCGTCGCGCGGTATAGCCGGTTTCTTCCAGCAGTTCGCGCTTGGCAGCCGCCAGCGGCGATTCCCGCGGTTCGATGCGCCCGGCAGCCAGCTCCCACAGGTAGCTGCCGACAGCGTGGCGGTACTGCCGCACTAAAAGCACACGGCCATCATCGAACAACGGGAGCAGCACGACTGAGCCGCTATGCGTGACGACGTCGCGGATTACGGTGACGCCGCCAGGCTCTACTACGCGATCCTTGCGGACCCCGAACACCGGGCCCGCGTACATCGTTTTCGACTTCAGCACTCTGGCTCGTGCCTGGCCCAAGGAGTCCTCCCGTAGGACAGGCATTGGTGCCTGTCCAGTTCATGCCGCGCAACGCGCGGGCAAGAATCTCCGCGCCTCAGAGGACAGGTATTCCTGCCTGTCGACGTCGTGGCGCTCCAAACGTGCCGCCAGAACGCCTGCACCGCTGCGATCATTTTGCTTTCAGCTCATCCGCGGCCCAGATGCGCTCCAGCTCATAGTAGTGGTCGGGATACTGCGGCGTGAAGCGCAAGAATGTCGGGATAGGGTAGCGGATGCCGCCTTTGTGCGTGCCTGCCAGGCCTTCGATCAACTCCTCCATCTTCGACCCGGGCAGCGAGAACGCCATTTCCCAATCTTCGGTGTGGCCAAAGACGCGGTCGCCGTAGCAGGGCAGGATGACCTGGTAGTCGCCGGTCATCATCGTGCGGATGATTTCGTCCGAGCAGTCGATGCGCCCGGTGAATGAGCTGGTGATTGCGCCGCCGCGTTTCCACAGCGCCGCAGTCAGCAAGCGCATCACCTGGGCCGAGTTGCCGTAAATCACCAGCGCGTCGGGAGCAAAATCGGCGCGCGCGGCCGGCGCGACCACCAAGTGCTTGTACTTGCCTTGGGGCAGGCGATGCGTCGCGGCTTCCGTGCGCGCGCCGGCCTCGGCCGTCTCGGTGTACATCCCGCAGACGAGATGTCCGGCAGTGTAGTGTTCCGTGAGCGGTGCCAGCCCAAACGCTGTTTTCGTCAGCACGCAGTTGACGTCTTCTTCGCCCACGGCGATGGTCCAGCCGTAGCGTCGCGCCATGGCGATGGCTTGGCAGATGGCGATCTGGATCTTCATGTCGCGCCAGGGCCGCTTGGCCTTTTCAGGCAACGGCTCATCGGGGCTCAGCAGCTTCGCCGCCACGGGAAACGTGGCCGGGCGAACGTGCGATTCCACTTCGCGCGCGAATGTCTTGGCGTCCATGTTGGCCTCCGCGCCCATCATAGGACGGAAGGGCTTGCCGCGAAAGCGGGAGTGCATGACTACGTGGAATCGCTGCAAGCCGATGCCGAGGAACGGCTAGGTGTCAGAACTAAATGCAAAAGATAAGAGATAAAAGGCCAAAAAGGACAGCGGCAGGTACTGCCTTCAACCCGCCTCCCTAATGGTGTTGATGCGCCGCGTGTCCCATCTCGGCGTGTTTCTTCTCGAAGTTGGGCCAGGTGCGCTCGATGACGGGCGTCAGTCTTTCGACGGTGGCTACGCGCTCCGCAGCTGGCTGGCGGAGGAAAGCGAGTTGCTCATCGCTCGAGCTCATCACCATCATGGCCATGTGCTCGAGGTGGCTCAACTGGTTGAGGCGGCGATGGTCCTCCCGCGAGAGCCCAGGCGGCAGCGGGCGCATCGGCGCGGTCTCCAGTGCCTGGACGGGATCCAGGAAGGCGTCGAGCTGTTTGTAGACGGCGCTCTCTTTGTCGGTGATTTTCGGGTGGGCCAGAATGTCGTTGTAAATGTCGTGGAAGCTGTGGAGGTTGTCGAAGCACAGCGCGATGTCAGGGTACTCGGCCAGGAAGCGCGTCGCGATGGTATGGGCCATGGGCATGTGCTTCGGCAGCAGGTTGGGGTCCTCAAACATGGCGCGAAACTCAGCGGTGGCTTCGGCGACGGCGGCGTCACGTGCGGGCCTGTTCTGCTCGAGCATCACTTCGTTGAGCCGTAACTGATACCAATGATAGGCCCAAATAGCGCCGTTGAACTGCGGATATTTTTCCCGCCAGTACTGTGAGAACCATTGGTGCTCCATCAGGTCGTGCGTCTTCAGCTTCGGCGGGAACGCCCGGCGCGGCTCGCTGCGATACCAGGCGTAGGCCTCCAGAATGTACTTGTGCTTGCGATCTGCCGGGAAGTCGGTCGCCAGGATGTCGTAGATCTGCCGGTGCAGGATGTGCGTCCAGTCAAAGGCCTGGTTCAATCGCCAGGCAACTTTGGTGCTTTCCGGCGCGACCGTCTCTTCAGCCGGCGCCAGGCGTGGGGCTTTGCGCGGGTCGAGAAACATTTCCCGCACCATATCCCAAGTGTCGTGTTCGATGCGATGGATGGCCCGCTCTTCGTCGCGGGTGGTCAACAGCACTTCGGCCAGTTGGGCGTGGCCGATGTCCACCGCATTCAAGTAGCGGTAAACCGTTGAGTAGTTTTTCTTCAGGGCGTAGTTGTAGGGTCCAACCAGGGGATGAAGTTCGCCGCGGCGCTCGATCTGCGCAGCAGCTTCCAGTTCACCCAGCAGGGGCAATCGCTGTGCGACGGGAGCTGCGGCGAGCAAGCCCAAAAAGCTCCGGCGATTCATGTCGTCCCCTTACGCGGGTAGAGCCAACGGAACGAAAAGCTGTGGCTCAGACCAAACGTGAAGCCCAGGTCGGGCCCGGCCGAGCTTCGCAGGGCGCCGGTTGAGATGCCAGTGTCGAGCACCCACCTGGGTGTCAGTTGCACCCGCGTGCCGACCTCGAAGACAACCTGGGTGGGCGCGTTGTCGATTGGCTTGCGCGCGTAGACGTCCGCCAGCAGCACAACAAACTTGAGTGGGAACGTGCGCTCGTATGCCGCGCCATAGAAGTAGCGATTAACCAACTCGCCGCCGCGCCCTGGCGCCGCTGTCGGGCCAACCGTGTACGAGCCGTTGAGGTGGAGCCGGTTGTGGCCAATGGTCTTGCTGACAATCCCCTTCAGCGCGGCGTGTTCGTGCCGGGAGCCCAGACCCCCGCCGCGAATGGTTAGCTCCGGGCGAATGGCCAACGCCGGCAGGTGGCGCGTCTCCTGATTGAAGTTGTAGAGCAGGTGGAGCTGACGGTCACGCCCAGTCGTAACAGTGTTACCGTTCCTGTGGGCGACGACGTACTCGCTGCTCAGTCCGACCTGGAGGTCCTTATAGATTCCCATTTTGTATTCGGACTCGAGGCCCACGATCCATTGGCCGCGGTGTTCGCGGTTGAACCGAGGAATGCCATTCTGCGCCTCCAGCTCGCGATACGCGATGGGCTGAGCATCTTCGACGGCAATGGGGCGGCCGGGATCGAGATTGCGATAATCGGCCTGCGCCCGCGCCTGGCCCGCGCCCAAACTGAGCGTCAGCCCCAGCACCAGCAGCACGAAGAGCCCTTTACGCTGGCACATCTCAAAGTGGCTTCTCACCGCTTTCAATGCTACTCCCGGAAGCACTGCCGATTCAAAAAAAGGAG
>QHYU01000044.1 GCA_003224235.1 Acidobacteriota bacterium | reverse complement strand
CCATCCTTCCGCTCTGCACCATGGGGTCGCCGCCTGTGATGTTCCTGGCTTCTTCAGCCGATGTCCGCCACCACGCGCAATTGGAACACTATCTCCGCCATTTGCGACATCCTGAAAGGTCGCTAGCATGAGCGGATTGGGAAATTCGGTGGTGAACACAAACTAGGCCTAACAAGCCAGTTGCTCCGGACACGGCGAGCCGTGCATGAATTTCAGTTCAGTGGTAACTTCAGTGCTATCTCCGATCAAGTTTCATCTCTGCTCGCCGCGCCGGAGAACTGCGGCGTGTTCCTCGATTTGAACGGCACGCTCGTCCTGCCAATCCATGCTGAAAATCCACGGGAGTATCGGCAGATCCCGAACTCAGGCGAGGCCGTCGCCGAGTGCTTACGGCCTAAGCGTGTTCGCAACCGCTTAACTAGCAGGCCTCAAGCTTGTGCGACGCTGCACGAATGGTTGTCAAGCGGGTATTTGACTGCAATACTTTGAGAACACTCTGTATCAAGCGCTTCAAATGACGCCATGGCAGCGACAGGGGGATCCGGATAACTCGGGCGTGCCCCGCAGGAGATGGGGGATAGCGTGGCTGCTGGGTTTTGGGGTGCTGGTTAACTACTTCGATCGAGTAAACCTGTCCGTCTCACAGGATGCGCTCCACAGTACGTTCGGAATATCCACAGTTGCGTTTGGTTATTTGTTGAGCGCTTACAGTTGGACATATGCTTTGTTCCAAGTGCCTGCCGGTCTCTTGCTGGATCGGTTTGGGGTGCGCCGTGTGGGCCGCGTCAGTACGATTCTCTGGAGTGTAGCTTCCTTCGCCGCAGCGGTCTCCACCGGAATCGGCGGCTTCTTTGCGGCGCGACTGCTCCTGGGGATAGGTGAAGCCCCCACTTTCCCGGCAAATGCAAAAGCGATCGGCTATTGGTTTCCTGGGGACGAAAGAAGCCTGGCAACCGCAATCTTTGACGCAGCCGCAAAATTCGCCTCGGCGATCGGAGTGCCGTTGATTGGTATTCTGCTGCTGCATTTTGGCTGGCGGTGGAGTTTCGCTGCGACCGGTTTCATCAGTCTCCTCTATTTTGCTCTGTTCTACGCGTTCTATCGCAACCCAAACGAGGACAAGTTGCTCTCCCGCGCGGAGCGAGAGTTCATCGCCCGAGGCGGAGCGCAGCCGGAGGATCAAGCCAAAGCTGCGCAGGGAGCTCCGCTCAGCTACTTGCTCCGGCAACGGGAGGTTTGCGGGTTAGCCTTGGGTTCTGCGGCTTACAACTACACTTTCTATCTGCTGTTGACGTGGCTGCCGAGCTATCTCTCCGCCGCTCATCATGTGGACTTGCTCCATTCGGTCCTTTACACAAGCGTGCCCTGGTTGTTTGCGACAGTTACGGATCTGGTGGTCGGTGGATGGCTGGTTGATGCGCTCATTCAACGCGGTCGCAATCCCGTTCTTGTTCGTCAGATCGTTCTGATTGGAGGAACGAGTCTCGGGCTGGGAATTCTGGGTGCGGCACACGCGCGCACTCCTGCCACTGCGCTCTTCTGGATCAGCCTGGCCCTCGGAGGGTTGGCCGCCGCGGCGCCCGTGGGATGGTCGATCCCATCTCTGATCGCTCCACGGGAAAGTGTGGGCACACTCGGTGGAATCATCAACTTTTGCAACCAGCTCTCGGCGATCGCCGCACCGATTCTTACCGGCTACATCGCCCAGGCGACTCATTCGTTTTCCTGGGCGTTTGCCGCGGCCGCGGCCTTTCTGTTCCTGGGTATCGCGGGCTATGTTTTCCTGCTGGGGCGAATGGAGCCGATCCCAGATCCACTCTGAACCCCGGGGGGCTCAGTGAGCGGCCGCATAGTGCTTGGTTATCTTTGTCCTCGAGTTAAAAACATCGAAGCTGCCGTCCGGCCAAGCGCTCAGCCTCAGATAGTTGCCTGCATCAGGTCCGGGAAGGTTGGCGATGAACCGCTCAGCGACGTTGTGCGCGGTGCCGCCTTTGCTCGAAAAATGGAGCTGCCAAAGGTCCTCGAGTCGAGGCGACTTTTCAATGATGTTCCAGGAGGAGCGTGATCCACCTTTTGTGGCTCCGTTGTCCATGATAGCAACGCGGGGGGTGATGCCATTTAAGAGTGCGGGGCTGTTGCTCTGGCTCGAACCGTGATGAGAAACAATGTAGATATCGACCGGACCGAGCTTGTTCACCGGACAGACCAACTCCATCTCTTTGTCCCAGGTCAGGTCACCCAGATCCAGAATCCGCAGCTTGCCAAATTTGATGATTGTGCCCAGGGAGCGTGGATTTTCGGTTTGGTCGGTGGCACGCTGCTCGGAGGTCGTACAGCTCGGATTCACTCCTCCCGCCCCGGGCAGAGGCAGTTCGATCAATGCGCCGTCAGAGCTGATCACTTTGGCTTCAATATCCGGAATGGGTAGAACATCTCCCGGCTTGCCAATCATCCGTTTGAGATTCTTCTTCGCTAGCAACCTTTGGTAGTCCTGCCAGGCCTGCTCGGTTGGTGGGTCCGTGTGCTCGCGGTTGTCGCCATGATCGATGAGTCTTCCAATCGGAATCCTTGCGGCGAGCTGCGTGAGCCCACCGGCATGATCTTGATGGAAATGTGTGACCAGGACAAAGTCAATTTTGTTGATCGCCGCCTCCCTGGCTGCAGCAACGATACGATCTGCATCGCGACCATCGTTGCCTGGCCAGCCCGTGTCGATGAGCAGCGACTGTCCTCCCGGTGTGACGAACAGCGTGGCCTGGCCGCCCTCTACATCAATGAAGTAAATCTGCAACGCGTTTCGAGCTTGAGGCAGTGGCGTCGCCCACACTTTCGGCAACAGGAACAGACTCAGAAGCCCCGCCAATACTGCTCTGCGGAAGGTAGGGCGCAAAACAACCTGCCGTCTATTTTGAGGAGACGAAGCGCTTGTCATGCTGGCCCACACTCTAGCGCACTTCATTCACTTCTGGAATGAATGCCCTGGGAGCGTATTCCTGCGGAGCCAAATCGGCGTGCCGGACACGAACCTATGCGAGCCCTAGCCGCTGGCGAATCTCCGCAACGATCTCTTCCGGTGGGCGGTTTACTTCTACCGTGACCGCATCCGAGGGCTCCTCGAGGATCGCAAATTGGCTCGCCAGCAGTTGCGTGCCGGCGAAATGCCCCGCTCGCGAGCGCAGCCGCTTGTAAATCTCTTCGTAGCTTCCCTTCAGATAGACCAGCTTCACCTCCGGGTCGCTGCAAAGCTGCTCTCGGTAGAGGCGTTTCAATGCCGAGCATGCCAGGACCACGTTTCGATGATCTGCAATCCACTGGGTTATCTTGCCGTGGATGGCCTGCAGCCATGGCACCCGGTCGACATCGTCGAGTGGAATACCCATCTTCATTTTTTCGACATTTCCGGGAGGGTGGAAAGTGTCACCGTCTACGAACTCCCAGCCCAGACACTTGGCGAGCAGGCTGCCGGTAGTTGTCTTGCCGACTCCAGTCGGGCCCATGACGACCACGATCATAGGAATTCCAAGTAGGACTGATGGTCATGTGGGATAGGTCTTCTTGAAGTTGTCTGTGGGGTCTGACGCGATGCGGGTGCCATTTGTCTGCCCTGACCTGGCGCTGCACTGGTCATTGCGGTTCTGATCTCCTCAAACACTCTCCAAGCACGCCGGACTGCCGCCATCGCAAGCGCCTGCCGTCTTGTGAGCTGGTGACCCGCGATTCGCAGCGTGTGAAAGAACCTCGTTTGTCCTCGCAGCGCATGTTCCGGGAGCATCGAGTAGCCGAAACCGGACTCCACCAAGCGCTTGATAGCTTCCGTGTCGTCGGCCTCCATAAGGACACGCGGGGTCACTCCGATCTTTGCGAAAAACTGGTCGATGATCGACCCCATATTACTCTGCTTCGGGTAGAGTAGAAACGGAACACCAGCCAGTTCGGAGGCCCGCATCGAGCCGACATGACCGCCTCGGACAGGAGTGGGCGACGGACGCAGCAAAGGAAGTTCTTCCTCAAAAAGCGGCAGGATCTTCAGGTGCTCCTCCGAAACAGGGAGGGTGATGAGGCCGAGGTCGAAGCGGCGATCGATTAGCCCGGCCGTGATTTCCTCCGTTACCCCACCGGTCACCCGAATCTCGGTCTTGGGATATCGCTTTCGCAACAGCCGGAGTGGACGGCTCGTTCTCAGACTCCTGCTCGATGAAGATGTGGCTCTAATCTTTCGCGGCGAGGGTCGCATCCTGCTGCCGAACAGCTAGTAACCAAGGCGCGGGCCAGCGGGCGCTGGCAGCGCGTGGTGGTCGATCCGGCGCGCGGACAGTGCGCTTCTTGGTGCCGGGGCTCCAACTCGACCTAGGCGGTATCGGCAAAGGCTACGCCGTGGATCGTGTTGTCGTCCTGCTGCACGACTGAAGTCGTGCCGTGACGAAGCCGGCAAAGTGCCAGCCTGAAGGCCGGCGTTACATGTGCTTGTCAGCGCGGTCTGAGAGATTCCTCGATTCCGCGCAGGGCGGATTCGCCATGGCGAACAAGATGGCGGATTCAGGGCAAGCAGAAAGTGTCGAGCCTCGGAATGACGTATATGAGGCTGGCCCTTTGCGGCACGACTGAAGTCGTGCCCTGACGAGTCGTGCCCTGGCGGAACCGTGCCTGACGCGGTCGGAGGGGGACGCGGGGCGGGTTACTCGGTGAAGACGATGCCGACGGCGGTCTGATCTTTTTCAGGGCCGGGCTCGAGCCGCACGACGTAGCCACGAAAGCGCAAATGGTTGTGGTTCTGGCCTTCATCGCCGGGGGACTCCATGGTCACTTGGAGTTCGGACTGGAGCCGCGGGCTATGGTTGAGGTAGATCAGCGCGCCCTGGAGTGTGAGATCGCGGAGCACGGTCTCTTCCTGAAATGCGCGGCCTTCCTCGGTGTAGCCCGTCACTCGGGCGCGGAAATGGCCCTCCTGCCGCAGGCCGCCACGCGTGGTTGGCATGATGACCTCGACGCGCTCTTCCCCCAGCGACATCACCATGCCCTCCGAGGCCGCCCATACGCTTTCAAACTTCTGCCGGGCATCGCGCAACACCCCGTCCACGATCTTGTCGGTGGAGTCCGGGTCGTGGTGGAACAACACCAGGTTGCGCACGCCTGCTTCCTGGGCGACCTTCACTCCGGCCAGCCACGACGAGTGCCCCCAGCCTTTGCGGGTCGTGGTCAGTTGTTCGGGGGTGTACTGCGCGTCGTTGATGAATATGTCCGCGTCGGCGGCAAGCTCGCGCAAGCTCTGGTCGAGTTTCGGCACCCCGGGTTCATTGTCGGTGGCATAGACAATCGTGCCAGCGGAGGTCTCAAAGCGGAAACCAAAGCAGCCCTGCGGGTGGTTGAGCATGCGGGCCGTGATGCGCGTGCCGTTGATCTCAAACTGGTCGCGGTCAGTGACTTCCGAAAACTGCCGAGCCGCGGACATGGCGCTCAAATCCACGGGGAAATAAGGGTAGGCCATCTGCGCTTCAAAGACCTGTTTCAAGCTGTCGCGGCCCAGAAATTCGGAGCGGAAGCTGTAGAAGTGGAACCGATTCTGCCCAGCATAGAGCGGCGAGAAAAACGGGATGCCCTGGATGTGATCCCAATGATAGTGGGTGACGAATATGTGCGCCTCGATCGAGTTGGTGCCGTGGATTTCCGCCCAGCGCTTGCCCAGCACGCGCAATCCTGTGCCGCAGTCCAGGATGAATTGAGTGCCGTCGGGCGCGACCAGCTCCAGGCAGGGTGTATTTCCGCCATAGCGCCAAGTGGCGCGGTCCACCGTGGGTGTGGAACCTCGCACCCCCCAGAAGCTGAGCTTGGCTACCTTATTTGACATCCCCGAGCGCACAGGTTCCGCCATCGACCCGGCCTCGATCGACCGCCGCGCCGGGACTTCGCTGCAAGATGGGCCTAGTTGGCATAGTAGGAACCGGCCACCGCGAAGTCAATCGCCTTTCGCCCCCGGGGTGCAAGCCCGGCAAGTGTAAGGGGAAAGGCAAAAGGAAAAAGGAAAAGGCGAGAGTCGAGGGTGGCTTGGGCCGAAAATTGATCAGGTCGGGGTTACGTTCGCGTTCTTGCGGCAATTCGCCCGAGCCGGCAAAGCCGAACTCGGCCGTGCACCTGCCGACTGTTTTTGCTCGTCCTGGCACGGGTCGGCCCCCAATACCCTGTGCGCCAAAACCGAGGTGCAGGTAAAATCGTGCTGATGCACTCCCACTCCCGCGATCACGGCCATGTGCACGCCCACGACAGTCCGGGCAGCCGTGTGCTGAAGTGGTCGATGGCGGCCACGCTCGGCCTAGTGGTCGCCGAACTGGTGGGCGGTTACCTGGGCCACTCGATCGCCCTGGTGAGCGACGCCGTTCATAACCTCTCCGATGTGCCCACGCTGGTGATTTCCTGGTTTGCGCTGCGCTGGGCCGAGCGCCCGGCGAATTCTGAGAAGACCTACGGCTACCACCGCGCGGGTATTCTGGCGGCGTTCACCAACGCCATCCTGCTGGAGCTGGTGGCGCTGTTCCTGTTTTACGAGGCCTACGGACGCTTGCGCCACCCGCAGACAGTGCGCGATGACCTGATGATCTGGATTTCGCTCGCTGCGCTGGCCGTGAATGGCGGCATCACGCTTGCTTTGCTGCGCGGCCGCCGCGACCTCAACCTGCGCAGCGTCCTGATTCACAATTTTGGCGACGCTCTCTCCAACCTCGGCATACTTGCCGGGGCGCTGGTCATCCGCTCGACCGGCGCAAACTGGGTGGACCCCGCCATCGGCGCGGCCATCGGCGTGCTGGTGCTGTGGTCGAGCTACGGCGTCCTGAAAGAATCCACTCACATCCTGCTCGAAGGCCTGCCCCGGGATATGATGCTCGAGGAAGTGGCCCACGCCATCCTGCGCGTCCCCGGCGTCCAAGAGGTCCACGACATCCACATCTGGACGCTCGGCACCGACCTGCACGCGCTCTCCTGCCACGTTCGCATCCCAGACATGCACATGGAAGAGAGCGAAAAGCTCTTGGCTGATATTCGCGAGCGCCTCGCTAAAGAATTTCGCATCACACACACCACCATCCAATTTGAGCGCGCCGGTTTGCCCCGCAGCGCTGGTTACTTCATGCCGGAGCCCTACCGGTCGCCCAAGTATTGAAAAAAGGCAAAAGAAAAAGGGCAAAAGGGAAAACGAGCTCTCAGCTGCAGGATCCACCGGCTGCGCGCCACTCCGAATTTGCGCGGCGACTGACGCGCGTATTCCTCCACTTCTCGGCCATCCACCCGGGAGGGGCGGCCGCGACCGGGGCGAATCTCCAGCGCCGCCCAGCGCCCTGCTGATAGTTGGTGTACCCCAGACCAACCGTATAGGGAGAGACTTGCAAGACGGCCCCCACCTGCTGCCGAGTGTGACCTCGGGCCACCACCGCAAGGGCGATGGCCTTAAAGTCGTGCCCTGACGGAGCCGTGCCCTGACGTTGCCGTGAAGTTAAACATAGGTCTGATCGATGTAGCACCAGCGCCAGTCATCGCCGGTCTGAAGCGACTGAATCAGCGGGTGGCCAGTTTCCCGGAAGTGCTTTGTTGCGTGTTTGTTCTTCGAAGAGTCGCAACACCCGACTTGTCCGCAAGTCAGGCATAGCCGAAGCTCAACCCACCTATCGCCAGTTCTCAGGCACTCCTCACAGCCTTTTGTCGTTGGTCGAACCGGCTTGACCTGATCGAGATGTGTGCAGTTTGCCGCCATAGAGCCTCCTGATTGCGGGTCCAAGCTGCCTCGGAGTCCCGGATTTGTCACTGACCTGAATCGTTGGGTGTGTCCTTTGCTTGGCGCGGGCGCAGCTCCAGATGTTGGGGCGGATCGGGCGGAAGCTTCCACTCGATTTCGGCATGACCGGTGGCATTGTGGTAGGCGTTCGCGCCTTCTACCGCTTTCTGATAAGCCTGTTCAAAGCTGGCCAAGTCTCGGGCCGCAATCGCCTTCTCCACAGCGCTGAGATGACCCTGGCTGAAGGAGTTCAGATAGTTGGCCATCTTGGGGCGGGTGATAGCCCCGATCCGCAAGAGGTTCCGAACGCCATTCAGTTGGTATTGCGCAAGCCCCCAGTTTCCCTCTTTCGCCGCGTAGTACAGAATCCAGAATCGCTCGCTGACTTCCGGCATTAGCCGTCCGAGCCCTGGCTGAATTTCAGCCAGTTGATCGAGCGACAACTCGCAATGCTTGGTCCGAGCCACAGGTCTTTCGTCAGCCATTTTGGTCTCTCCCCGGAGTTAGGTTAGTGAGCCTCGACCTCCTGCCGTCAGTCATCGGGATGCAGCGAACTCATGAGGAACTATCTACCAGCAGCCAGTTGGAGTGAAGCAAATTCTTCGCGACTTGCGCTCCTCCCTGTTGCTGACCCAAGCCGGCCGCTACACGCAGGTGTCTGGCAAATTTGGCTCATGTTCATTTGTTGAGAAGCGGATTTCTCAGATGTATCATCAAGCCGTTCCTCGAAGCATTTATCTATTTTCAGGTGCTGGCCTGCGGGGGATTGAAGCGAAGCGGTGAGAGCCGGAAAATGAACGATCTGACACAAGGTTCTGTGACGAAGCACATCCTCCAGCTTTCCGCGTTCCTTGCGGTCACCCTGATCTTTCAGACTCTCTATTACCTGGTGGATCTCTATTTTGTTTCGCGTCTGGGAAAAGAAGCGATAGCGGGTGTCGGCCTGGCCGGCAACCTGATGCTGGTTGTCGTGGCGCTCACCCAGATGCTCGGCGTCGGCACGACAACGCTGATCTCCCACGCGGCCGGCCAAAAAGACCAGCGCCGCGCTCAGCTCGTCTTCAATCAGTCGCTTGTGTTGTCGCTGTTTGTCGGGGCGGGGGTTGTGGTGCTTGGCTATTTTTTTCGATGGCCCTACTCGCGCTGGCTGGGCGCGGACGCCCAAACGGTCAACAACGGAGCAGCCTACCTGCTCTGGTTCATCCCCGCGCTGGGGGCGCAATTCGCGCTGGTTTCGATGGCCTCGGCACTGCGCGGCACCGGAATTGTAAAGCCGGCCATGATCGTGCAGATCCTCACGGTAGTCCTTAACATCCTGCTGGCACCGGTGCTCATCGTGGGCTGGGGCACGCACAGGCCGCTGGGTGTCGCAGGCGCGGCGCTCGCCACCCTGATCGCCATCACCTTCGGAGTCGTGGCAATCACCGCCTACTTTTTGAAATTTGAAACTTACGTAGGCTTCGATCGCTCGCAGTGGCTCCCTCAGGCGCACATCTGGAAGCAAATGATCAACATCGGACTACCAGCCGGGGGCGAGTTTGCGTTGATAAGCGTTTACATGGGATTAGTCTACTGGATCATTCGCGACTTCGGAGCGGCCGCGCAAGCAGGCTTCGGCATCGGCGGACGCATAATGCAGTCCATCTTCCTGCCCGTGATGGCAATCAGCTTTGCAGCTTCGCCCGTCGCCGGACAAAACTTCGGCGCGCGGCTGGGCACTCGCGTTCGGCAGACGTTTTACTCGGCGGCGGGGATCGGCACCGTCGTAATGCTCGTACTTACCTTTCTCTGCCACCTCTCACCGGAAACGCTCATCCGCTTCTTCTCGGGTGAGCCGCAGGTAGTGGCTTTCGGCGCCGATTATCTGCGCATCATTTCCTGGAACTTCATCGCGATGGGACTGATCTTTTCCAGTTCGAGCATTTTTCAGGCGCTGGGCAACACTTGGCCGCCCCTGGGTAGTTCGGCTGCGCGTCTCCTCATCTTCGCGACGCCGGCAGCCGTTCTTTCTCGACTGCCAGGATTCTCCATTCGCGCGGTTTGGTATCTGTCCGTTGCTACAGTTGCGGTGCAGGCTGTCATCAATCTTGCTTTGTTACACCGCGAATTGGGAAGAAAGCTCAACTTTCCCGAGCAGGCGTCTGTCGCCCGGACCACGAGCCCAGCGGGCAGTATGACCTGATCCAAAAAAACTGGCTGAGGCCGCGCGCGCCATACGCGGCTTCTCGCGCCGGTTTGCCTTTCCATATGGAGCGCAATCAATCTACGGTCGATGTATGGGCGGAGCCTGGTGTGACGGGGCCGAGGCGCGCAGGATTGATGTTTACAAGGCGGCTGCTAAATACAGTGCATAGGCTGCGTGCCACGTGGGTCGTGTAACCAACTACCTTTTGGACGCGGAAAGGACCTCGAATCCAAAGCAAGACCAACAAGAGGCGGCAGACCACGATGAAAGAAAGATAGTGTGTGGCGAGCTTGAACTCAACAGCGGGACCTGGATCATCCGTGTAGCTCGCTAATTTCAAGTGGAGGTCCATGAGGCGGGCGATCTGTCGTCGAGTTTGCCTAAGCCAAGAGATTGCGAGTGCTTTTCGTTCCTGTTGAAACAAGCGCTGGATATCGCGTGTAGTCTGGCTGGAAATGAAATCGCAATCCTCTGAAGCGAAGATTCTCCCTACCGAACCAGATGGCAGAATCTGCCATTGAAGGGAGGTCAAGGCGCTCCCCGCCTCCGAGAACTCAACTCTTGTTATGGAATGGTCGCTGCTCCGCCGGAACCAGTACACCAATAGCGCCAAGACCAAGAGAGTAATGACCAGAAGCGGCGCGAGATGACTCATGGGCGAATGGCCCTCCCAAGGTACGTAAAGGCGCGAGCAAGCATCATCCTGGTTTGCTCGGCAAGAACCTGATAATCCCGTTCAATCCTGACCCTGGGGTCCGGTTGAGGCTCAGGCTGATGAGACCACAGAGCCACACACCAGATGGTCAGAGTGACCAGGTAAATTACCGGCTGGAGTTTGCGCATCAGGAGGGAAAGCTCATTTCCAGGCTGAGATCGAATGGCGATATTGGTTATGGTAGTGGCGATGAAAAACCCATAGCCGAAAATCAATCCTTTCAGGTTTCGTCCTGCCGGAATCCGATAATATCCAAACATCGCCAACATCACAATCAGCAGCGCTCCTTGCACGTAGCGCAGGTCGCGTCCCAATTCTGCTGTCGCAATTGCCAACGAACCGAATGGACTGCTGAGCTTGTCTGCGAACACTTTGGCCACGGTCACAAACAGGAGTATGAGGAGCAGGGTTCGGGCGAGCCGGGCCAGACCACGGTGGTTTATGAGCGCCCGCCTGTAGATTTCCAAGATGACTCCGTAGCCGACGATTACACTGAGCAATTCCGTGGACCAATAGAATCTCTGGTAAAAGCCCGGGTGCGCTTCGTGGATATAAAAACGGACGAGAGAGATTAAGAGAACGCTGCCGATGTAGGAGTAAAAGATGGGAAATTTCCTGGTAAGCCGTTCCTGGGCAGCTCGCACCAGCAAGAGAATTTCGAGCGCAATGCTGGCCCACCAAACTATCTGAGTGAACATAAACTGTGTCCGATAGTCGCGCCATCGTAACACAAGAAAGAAGGGGAAGATGCTTAGCATCTTCCCCTTGCTTCTAGGTAGGTTCTAGGCTGCCAGTTGGAGCGGCTTTGGCCACGGTGGGACCGGGTCCCCACCGTCAGCTTTCAGAATGGGGGTTGATTGACTCGAGAGGTCCGATAGGAGCGGCTTTGGCCACGGTGGGACCGGGTCCCCACCGTCAGCTTTCAGAATGGGGGTTGATTGGCTCGAAAGATGCGATAGGAGCGGCTTTGGCCAGGGTGGGACCGGGTCCCCGCCGTCAGCTTTCAGGATGGGGGTTGATGGGTTTGAGAGGTGCAATATGCGCAGTATCGAGTATCCTGTAAGTGTGAACGCAAGCAGAGTCAGACAGCAGAGTTTCCTAGACATTATGGTATCTCCTTTTTGAATTGAAATCTGGGCCGGAGCCCAGTTCAAGCTATGGAAGCACAAACCGTGAAATCGTCGATGGCTTGCTTAGTTTACCGAGCAGGAATTAGGCGGTAGGGGCGAACGTCTGGCCGGTCGTGAGTAGTTTAGTCGGTCAGAAGGAGTGGGCGCCATTTCGCGCCCTGACGGAGCTGTGCCGTGACATTTCAAGGCAAGGTTTGGATGGCTTTTTTGCTGGTTTTCTGCGGCACGACTACTCGTAGCGAGCGACTCGCAGCGGGTGGAGGTCGTGCCCTGACGCAAGCACCCTGTGTCGTCCCGAAGGGTCTGTGGGGACACACTCAAGTTTTTCGTCAGGGCACGCCTTCAGGCGTGTCGCAAGTCGTTCCATTTCAATGCTTTCCACTTAGACTCTGAAGGACGGCCCCGCAAGGGGAGCCATTTGACGTAGGCGGGAGTGTCAAACTATTCGGAGGACAGCAATTCCCCCAGCGAAATTTTGCGAATCGCCAATGTCCCCCTCTACCGCGCCGAAGGCGAAGGACGCGACCGGGTGTCGTCGGCCCCCCGCGCATTGCCGAGGAGCGGCTGACCCGCGCCCATAAGACCTACGGCGGGCGCGGCCAGCCGGCGACCTGACACCTGGAAGAGTTCAGGAGGTGGAGAGGCCCACCTTCTGGCGAATGGCCCAGGTGGTAGGCCACGCGCGATGGCGCCAGTGACGGCACCAAGGAGCATATTCGATGGATGACCATGCGACTCAATGGCTTGGTGAAACTCTTCGTACTCGCACCGCAACTGCCCCAGCATGTGCCACGTCGCATCGTCGAGCATGCTGACGCGCCAGCTCTCCCGCCAGTCGTGCGGAGTCCGGTCACCCTGAATCCAGGCGGAGGTTGCAGCCATACCGAACGTGACGTGGTGCACATGAGCAGCGTTGCCTCGGAGCCAACGTCGAGGACGAAGACCCCAGAGCAGTAGCGCCAATTGCTGGAGACACTCCGTTGAGCTACATTAGGCGCGAAACCGCCGAGAACGCCCACGCGAAGGCAAAAATGAATGAAACATTTCTTGGAAAGATCTCAGATTTTAGCATTCCGATTAACGCGCCATCACTTTGTGGACAAAAATCTGGCAGATCTCACCACCGTCTGCCGAAACGTTGTGGTATCCAGTCTCAAGTGATGGCTGCTGCCCAGATGGCTTTCTGGGCAAGGATGCACGGCCTCACCCGGGCAGATATCCGTTCGGCGTTGTGGAAAAGCCGTACTTTGGAGATACAACCATTTGAGAATTTCTCCAGGAGTATCCATAGGAAGATTCAAGAAGAAGCTGCAAGCCTGGGCGATTTCCTGGAAACTTCATGGGAGATTAAATTCAGCCGCAGATTGTTCGGTTGAGAATGCCAGCGGGGTGTTAGCCCGCTTTGGATTTTTCGAGTTCTTCGGTGAGGGCAGGGATAATCTCGAAGATATCGCCGACGATGCCG
>QHYU01000043.1 GCA_003224235.1 Acidobacteriota bacterium | reverse complement strand
CTTGCAGCTCGATCAAATGTTTGATGTCGGGATGCATTCTCAATTCATTTTATCATAGGGCCTCACCAACGCTGGTCAGTCTCGCCACTACACTTGCCGGGATGGTTCGCGCGGCCCGAATCCTCGAACCAGGGGAAATTGAGAACTCCCCCTTTTTCCCTTTTCCTTTTGCTCTTTTGACTCTGTACAATGCGCCGCGTTCACCGCGAGGAGGGAGCAATGCCGCACGTGCAAATTACCTGGGTGGAGGGCCGCACGGCTGACCAGAAGCGCAAGGTCGTCGAGCGAATCACAAAGGCGCTCGAAGAAGAAGGGCGCGCGAAGCGCGAAAATATCCACGTTGCCTTTTTGGACGTACCCGCGACGAATTACGCCGAGGCGGGCGTGCTGGTGGCCGACCAGAAGCGCAGCCCATGAGGCATCGCAGGGGGACTCGCATTCCGACTAATGAAAGGTCGGGTCTATGCACCGCCAGGTGCCAGCGTGTCGGCGGGGCGCGCTTTTAGCCCGAGGGACGGAGCTCACGGCGGACGAGAGTCGCATCAATGAAGTAACCGATGCCGATGGCCACGGGGATGATGCCGAACGCCGCTGGAATCAGCGCGCTGCGCTCGAGCAGCGAAATCAGCGCGAAAGTCAGTGAGTAGCCTAGCCCGCCGCACACTAATAGAATGCCTGAGCGGCGCGAGCGTTGCAGATGGGGCAACTCGGGCTCAAACGGAACATTCAAACCCTTAGCGATGGCCGCCAGCCGCTCTTCGCTCTTCAGCTTCCGGACGCGGTAGAAAGCATAAATTGCGGCCATGGGGATGCTGCAAACCAACACCACTGCGGCGAACCCAATCATTTCTTCGGACATCATCCTCTCCCTTTTCCGCGGTTTCCGCGGGAGAGCCTGGCGTTTCTTCAACCGTGCTCATGAGAGAGGTACGCAGCTCCGCATGACAATGTTCCCTGGTGGGTTTGTCATTAGCACAGTTTCCACGCTGC
The DNA here is from genome assembly GCA_003224235.1 of Acidobacteriota bacterium. Taxonomy (GTDB): domain Bacteria; phylum Acidobacteriota; class Terriglobia; order Acidiferrales; family UBA7541; genus QHYU01. The sequence continues at coordinate 17,789 of QHYU01000043.1, read as the reverse complement.
AGGCCTCACTCGCTTTGCTGCACCTGTAGGGTCTGGTCCACGATGATTGTGGGATGACCCGGCCCGGAGGTTTTCCCCGGCGGGGCGTTGTAGCGAGCAGTAACATGGAAACTGCCCGCCGTTATTTCGACCGAGTAGGTGTAGCCATCGCGGCCGGAGCGAGACATCGTGAGGCTGCCGCTCCGAATCAGCTCCTCGAGGCTGGCGTATGAACCGTTTTGAGCGAGATACGCCCGTTCGGCCTGCGCGATGGCCAGCAGGTCATTCTGCACGCCGGTGAGGCTCACAGCCTCCATGGGGTTGCTGCCGGCGCCGTCTGGCTGCATGTGTTTCAGATAGAAATAATAGCCGCCGAGCACGATGGCCGCGACGATGACGAGGGAAATGAGAGCGCGCATGACGGTGTTATTGTCTCGCGGCGGTGCAGGGGGCCGCAAGGCCGTAGTCCGTACGCATGTATCATAGACGCATAGCGCAACCTGTAGAAACTGACCCGCTGGCGTTTGGCAAGCGCTGATATACTTTTTGTTTCACCGCCTCCCCCTTCCTGGCGGAGCGCGAACAGCCGAGAAGACTCGGGATGTCCTCTGTTGTTGTAAATGTGGACTGGAATGCGGTCGCCAAGGTTCGCGAGTACGAACTGGTGGAGGCCCGCAACCTGCAACTGGCGATGGTGCCGGCCGAACCGCTGCGGTCGCACGGGATTGAGGTGGCGAAAAGTTTTCTCCCCGCGGCTGAGGTGGGCGGAGATTTCCTGGACTATTTTCTACTGTCAGACGACAAGGTGGGTTTGTATGTGGGAGACGTGACTGGCAAAGGCCTGCCCGCAGCCCTCTATGCCTCACTGGTGCTGGGCACGCTCCGCGGCATTCACAAGACGGGCATGCCTCCGAGCGAAGCCTTGGAGCTGTTGAACAACCGCCTGCGCGTGCGTGCCATCCAGGCGCGCTACTGCGCGGTGCAGTACGCGGTGTTTGACCCTGCCACCCAGGCGCTATGCTACGCGAATGCTGGCCTGCCCGGCCCGCTGCACATCTCAGCGCGAGGCTGCTGCGAATTGCTCGAGGGCGGGATGCCTTCCGGCATGTTTGACTCCGTGCGTTACGCCCTGCAGACCGTGCAACTTCATCCCGGCGACGCCTTCCTGTTCTTCACCGACGGCCTCATCGAGGCGCGTAACGCGCAAGAAGAAGAATTCGGCATCGAGCAGCTCCAGGAAATCTGCGCACAGAATCATACCGCAGCCGCCGAAGCGCTGGTGGCGCGCATTTCCGCCGCGGTGGATCGGTTCGTCGGCGGCACTCCGCAATACGACGATATGGCCTTGGCGGTGCTCAAGCTCGACCACGACGGCCGCTAGGGCCGGTGCTTGCAGCGGAATTCCTTTTCGCCCCGGGTTGATGTCGTTCTGCCCTATTCGCGATACAACCAGCCTGCCACCAACGCGGCCAGGACTGCGCCCACCCACATATCCAGCATCCACCACAGCGGAAAGGCACGGCTGATGGGCGACCAGGCCGCTGTGCTCAGATTAAGCGGGAAGCCGGCAGCAAAGCCGATCAGCAAACCCACCTGGAGTGCCGTGCCGGGACCCGCGCCGCGCGTGGCTCGTACTGAGGCGTAGAACCAAGCGAGGATGTAGGCCAGCACGAACTGGGTGAGAATCCAGATTCCTACGAAAAACGGGTAGCGTGGCTGCGCAAGAAAGGTGCCGGCTTGCTGGGCGGCTGCGTAGCGGTCTCTGAGCACGCCTACGTTGATAGCTATACTCCACAGATTCCACACTACACCGCCGGCGAGGGCGCCGAGCAGAACCCGGCCGGAATTCACTGGAGCCATGGATCACCTCTCCGGGGCGAAAATCGAGGGAAACCTAGGGTAGGCGGCGGATGCTAGCGCCGCCGGGCGCGCGTGTCAAGGAGCGCGTGGATAAAGCGAAAGCGGTTATCCGGCCGGCTCTTGGCGCGTCGGGCCGCGCCCCTATATTACGTTTCAACAAGAGCTTTTCGCCAATATCACCGAAGGCCGTCCAGGCATCCGCAACACTGCACTACATTATTGAATTGAGCGAATAGCGCGTTGAAAAGAGAGAGCGTCACTTAGGGCCGGGGTCAAACTTCGCGCCACATTCCGGGCAATAACGAGGGGCGCCAATGTGTACGAATTCCTCCCCACATTTGGAGCACTTCCAACCTTCGACCGTGGCTGCCTTATAGTCGTGAGTGCGCGTGCAAGTTGTCAGGGTTTCTTTCATTGTTCCTCCAGGGACCCACGCAACCTTGGTGGTTTCATGCTGCGACAGAAAACTAACCAGAGCATTAGAAAACATCCATGAAGACTCTCTGCGCCTTCGCGTCGGCATCTTGATCGCTCACATTAACGTATTGCATGGACGAAGGCAGGCTCTTGTGGCCGAGGCATTGTCGTATCAGGAATGCGCTGGCGTTTTGACGACCGAGCAGCAGCGTCCCGAGCGTGTGCTTGAGAACATGGAAGTGAGTCTTGCCGCGTGCGATCAATGGATTCAGTGATTTACCTGGGGTGGATATCGGGACGCATGCCCGGCGGCAGCGCATAAGCAAAAAACGGAGGCGCCACACCGAGGCGTCGCAGGTAAAGAGCGAGCTGCGCCTTGTGATGGATTTCGTGCTCCACCACGTACCACAACCAGGACCGCAGCGGCCACTCCACTGGGACGTTAGGCACAACGACCAAAGTGTCCAGGCGTGCCACCGGCAGTGTGTCCAGTTTTTCGAGCGTGAAGGCGCGGGTTCCGTTCAGGCGCTCGCGAATCAGTTTGCGGGTGAGCCGCTCGGCCACGGGCTCCAGGCGGCTGAAGTTCCAGTCGCTCGCCAGCAACCCGCGCATGTAGAAGTCCTCGATTTGGGCGATGTGCACGAATTGCTCGGCAAAGGTACGCAGGGCGTCGAGCGGCCGCCAGTCGAGCTTGGCGTCCGGCACCAGATCGAGCGTCTGCAGCGTGACGCTGCGATAGCGCTCCAAGTGCTCGCGCAGAACGCTCACTTCGTAGTTTGTCGCGGGGGTCGGTGCGGTCACGATGGGCTCCGGCGATGGGATAGCTCCGGATCGGCAAACCCCAAACCGGAGCCTCAGGGAGGGCTATTGTCTCACTCTTGCGGCGTGTCGCGCCGGAATCTTATCGGCAACGCAGCTTCAGCCAAATCGGCTGCCACGAATCTAGATCCAAATGCGGATTCCGATCGGACCGGCGGCGCTACTTGCCCGGCTGCCCCACGCCCAGGTCGTCGAGCACCTTGAGCACCTGCTCGGCGGTGGCGCGAACTTTGTAACTCTCAGACAGGTTGACCCAGCGGACCGTTGCGCTGGGGTCAAGCAGAAACTCCGCTGGCCGGGCAATGTCGGCGCCGCCAATGCCGCCTCCAGCATGCAGCAAGTCGTAGCGGCGAATGACTTCCGCCTTGGGGTCGGAGAGAAACGTTAAGGTGTAACCCTGCTTCTCGCTATGTGCCCGCGTGACCTCAGGCGGGTCCACGCTGATGGCCACAATGCGCACACCGCGCGCGGTGAATTTCTCCAGCTTCTGCTGAAAACTCCGCAACTCGGAGTTGCAGTACGGTCACCAGTAGCCTCGGTAGAAAATCAGCAGCGTCCACCTCGCGTTCTTCTTGCTGGCGGCTTCGCCGGCCTGCCCCGATGGTGTCACCGCGAGGAGATCGGAGAGCCTCACTGGCTTGCCCGACGAGTCCGGCAGCGTAAAGTCAGGCGCTTTCTGACCAACCTGCGGCGCGCCCCTCGAGGGCGGCAGTTGAGCCTGGGCTAAGTAGGCGAAGGCCAGCGGCAAAATCGCAAGGGCGGCCAATTTCAGAGGAAGCTTTGCGTGGCGTTTCATGAGGCGGTCCTTTTCATTGTTGACGCCCACTTGAGGGAGGCGCGGGGCGAGCTACACTCTGCCTCCACTTGGATGCTCGCAAGGCCCGGGGGTTTCAACTTATTTCCTCGCCGGCCAGCGCGCTCCAATCCTTGCTTAACAGATTCCGCGCAGCAGGCACGCGGGGTACAGAGATTACGCCCCTGAGTTGCCGGGAAAGAACAGTCGCCCCCGTTCCCGTTTGACGCCGCGCAGACATTCCAGTATCAACGGTCAAGTAAGAGCTTTTCCCTTGGAGATATGGAGACTCAATATGAGAACCCGCTCCCCGCTCGTGTGTGCACTCGTCGTTTTGCTCTGTCTAGCATTGGTTGTTCCTCCGGACGTCGCGGCCCAGGCCGGACAGCACGCCGGGCAGGTTACCCGCATGATCCCGGCAGTGAACATCCAACGGGGCGCGCAGCAGTTGGCCGCGGCGGCGCAGGCGCCGGTCAACTGGGAAGACCTGGTGAACACGCAGCGCCAGGGCCGCGCGCGCATCGGGCTGGACGACGGCTCGGTGCTCAATGTCGGTTCGGAATCGAGCCTGCGCGTCACTAAGCATGACCCCGGCGCGCAACAGACGCAGATCGATCTGATCTACGGTCGGATTCGGTCGAACGCAGTGCGCCTGGCGCGGCCCGATGCCAAATTCGAGGTGCACACACCGGTCGGGGTGGCCGGCGTGGTGGGCACGGACTTTTATGTTTTCTACCGGAGAGACCTGATGCTGCTGGTTGTCTTAGAGGGCAAGGTGCGGTTCTGCAGCTTAGCTGGGCAGTGCGTGGACGTTCTGGCGGGGATGATCTCCACCGTCCGCGGCAACAACCAGCCCCCCGACCAGCCCACACAAGCCACTCCATCCCAGTTGACCGAAGCTGCATTAAGCACCGAGATCGTCGAAACCACCGCAGCGGCAGCTCATCACCTGAACCCTTGGATGGTGGTGGGGCTGGTGATCTTGGCAGCAGCGCCGGCTATAGCCTTCCCGCTGGCCACGCGGGGCAAGACGCCGACACCTCCGCCGCAGGGTTGCGGGCAATTCGTGACGGGCTGTAAAGGCGTCGGTGGCGCGGCGGTGTCCGGCTCCCGGTAGAGGGCAGCCTCCCTCGAAGCCATTTCCGTCTTCTGTTCCATCCGCAGTCTTGCCTGCGTTCTGTAGGTGCGCTGTCGCAATTGACGCACTGGCCCGCCGAATCTAAGATACTGAGGCTCGATAGTACTGCAGCTCTTGTGCAAGGCGATTCTTTGGGGGGTTCCGGAATGAAAAAGTTGAAGGCCGCGCTTCTGTTGCTCGGCGGGGTGTGGTTGCTCGCGACACCGGGCTGGGCGCAGACGGCGCCGAGTCATCCTAAAGCTGCGTCCACCTCAGCTACGCCTGCCGCGGTGCGCCCGCCGCAGCTTCGCGTAGTGAGCCACACGACGGCTAACGGCTTGCGGGTGGTGATGGTGGAAGACCAGGCCGCGCCCGTGATCAACCTACAGGTTTGGTATCACGTCGGCTCGAAAGATGAAAAGCCGGGACGCACCGGGTTCGCGCACCTGTTCGAGCACCTGATGTTCAAGGGCTCGGCGCATGTGCCCCCGGAGCAGCACTCACGCATCGTCGAAGCGGTGGGCGGGTTTGACAACGCGTATACCAACGACGACGTCACCGTGTACTGGGAAACCTTCCCCAGCAACTTCCTCGAACGCGTGATCTGGCTCGAAGCCGACCGGATGGGCAGCCTCAACGTGGACGAGGCCAATTTCCAGTCTGAGCGCGAAGTGGTCAAGGAAGAACGCCGCTTGCGCGTGGAGAACCGCCCGTACGGCCTGGTGATCGAAGACCTGTATGCCGTGGCCTTCAAGGTGCACCCGTACCACCACACCACCATCGGCAGCATGGACGATCTGAACAAAGCTACGGTCGAGGAAGTGCGCAGCTTTTTCCGGACCTACTACCGCCCGGATAACGCTACGTTGGCGATTGTTGGCGATTTTGCGGCCGCAGACGCAATTCGCTGGGTGGAGAAATACTTCGGTGGCATCCCGCGCGCCGTGCAGCCGGTCCCGCGCGTCACCGTACAGGAACCACCGCAGCAGGCCGAGGTGCGCGTGAGCAAGTCGTACCCGAACACACCCTTGCCCGCGGTGGTGATTGGCTACAAGATGCCTGCACTCTTCACGCCCGACTCCTATCCGCTCAACCTGGCCTCGAATATCCTTTCGGCGGGCGAGAGCAGCCGGCTCTACCGCAAGCTGGTGTACGAGGATCGCGCGGCGGTACAGGCCGCCGGCTTCGGCAACTTCACCGAGCAACCGAATCTCTTCTTTGCCTTTGCGGTCATGAATCAGGGCAAGGGCGCGGAGGAGGGCGAAAAGAGCATTGAGGCGGTGCTTCAGCAGTTGAAGAACCAGCCGGTGGACGCCAAAGAACTCGAAAAGTCCAAGAACCAGGAGATCTCCGCCTTCATCCTCGGCCGCGGCACGGATCAGCAGAAGGCCGATGCCCTCGGCAAGTATGCGGTGCTGGGGAAGGACGCCGGCCTGATCAACACTGAGCTCAACCGGTTTCTGCGGGTGACACCGGCGGATATTCAGCGCGTAGCCCGCGAGTACTTCGTGCCCAACCGGCGCACGGTGCTGGTGGTCGAACTGCCCAAGGCGCCGGAAAAAAAGTAGGCATGTGGAATGCCGCGCCGTGTTCTTGCGTCGCCGCTGCCCTCAGGTGGCGATGTCATTCCGCAATCGAAGTGACGCAGTCAAGTGTTTAGATTCGAGGAGCCAATGATGAAGCGGAGAGGAATCGTCATTCTTAGCGTTTTCTTGCTGGGGGTGTTGGGGTTCGTTTGCGGGTCGCATGCGGCGTCCCAGGCCTTCGTGCAGGCGGACCAAACAGGAGCTGCGGCGCAAAAGCCCAAGGCGCAGGAAGCGCCCGCGCCGAAGCCCGCGCCGAAAAAAGGTGTATCCGAGGCGGCGCAGGCCGAGGCGAAGCTTGAGCCGAAGATGCCTGCGGGCACGCCCGGTAAGCCCTTCCACTTCCCGAAGCCGGCAACCAGGGCCCTGGCCAACGATCTGCGCGTTTTCGTGGTGTCCGGCAGTAAGGAGCCCTCGGTCACTGTTCGCCTGGTACTTACTGCTGCCGGCTCACTGTACGACCCGGCCGGCAAGCCGGGCGTGGCGGCGATGACCGCGAACCTGCTCACGCAGGGGACCGGGAAGCGCTCGGCACAGCAGATTGCCGAGGCGATCGACTTCGTCGGCGGTTCGCTTTCCGCCAGCGCTGATCACGACGGCGCCTACATTACCGTGACCGTGGTTAAAAAGGATTTCGACCTGGCGATGGACTTGTTGTCCGACGTGACGCTCCATGCGGAGTTTAAGAGCGAGGAGCTCGAGCGCCGCCGCCAGCAATTGCTCTCCGGGCTGCAATTACAGTACTCCGACCCCAGCTATCTGGCATCTGTCACGTTTGACCGCGTCGTGTACGGCCAGCATCTTTACGGCCTGCCGGACGAAGGGACGCCGGAGTCGGTGCGCGCTCTGAGCCGCGACGACGTGGTGCATTTCCGCGACGCTTATTACGTGCCCAATCAGGCTCTACTGGCCTTCGCCGGGGACATCACGCCCGAGGCGGCTTTTGCGGCCGCGGAGAAATACCTGGGCGCCTGGCCGCGGAAAGACGCGGTTGCCGCAGACGCGCTGGGGACCAAGCGGCCTAAGGGCGTGCACATCTTTTTGATTGACAAGCCGGACGCTGTCCAGACGCAGATCCGCGTGGGCCGCCCGGGCATCCGCCGCAATCATCCCGATTACATCCCGCTCTACGTCACCAACCGCATCTTCGGCGGCGGTTTCAACAGCCGGCTGAACACCGAAGTGCGCCAGAAGAAAGGCCTGACTTACGGCGCCAGCTCCGGCTTCAATAGCCACAAGCTGGCCGGAGATTTTGAGGCTTCGACATCCACGCGCACCGAAGCGACCGTCGAAGCCACCAAGCTCGTGGTGGACCTGATCGGCCGGATGGCCAGCGGAGAAGTGGCCCCTGAAGAGCTAACGTTTGCCACCGACTACCTGGCAGGCGTCTTCCCCATCCAATCCGAAACGCCCGAACAAGTGGCCGGCCGCATCCTGGCGGTTGCGCACTTTGATCTCCCAGCCGACTACAACGACACGTATCAGCAAAAGGTGCGCGAAGTCGGACCCGAGCAAGTGAAGGCCATGGCAACGCGCTATTTCGACGTCGCCGATCTCGACTTGGTCCTGGTTGGCAACGCCGGGCAGTTCCGCGAGGCTTTGAAGAAAGAGTTTCCCAACGCTAAGTCCGAGGAAATTGCTTATGACCAGTTGGACCTCCTCGCCGCCGACCTGCGCAAGGCGAAGGAGACACCGGCGGCCGCTACCCCCGAATCCATCGAGCGCGGCAAAGCTATTCTGGCGGCTGCGGCGCAGGCGGCCGGCGGCGCAGCCCTGGACAGCATCGAGAGCGTGGAGTTCACCACCAGTGGAAAAATCTCCGTGCCGCAGGGAGAGTTCTCAACCCAGGCCAAGGCCTGGGTGGTTTTTCCCGACCACCTGAGCGTGGAGACCACTCTGCCCATCGGGGTCATCAAGCAAGGGTTCGATGGCAAAGCTGGATGGTCGGCTGGGCCACAGGGCGCCTCAGACTTGCCGCCCAACTTCAACGCGGAGTTCCAGCGCAGCATCGACTTGGTGGCCGGCTGGGGAGTTTACCGGCAGGCCATGGCCGGCAAGGCGCAGGTGTCGTTCCTCGGGGAGGAAGAGATCGAGGGCAAAAAAGCCCTGGCAGTCGAGTGGCTATCGGGCCCCGCCAAAGCAAAGCTCTACTTTGATCCGGAAACGCACTTGCTGGTCGGCGCCCGGTATCGCCAGGTCACGCCGCAGGGTCCGGCCGAAATTCTGCAAGTCTGGAGCGACTTCGTGGACGTGAGTGGAGCCGCGCCAGGTGTGAAGTTCCCCCGCCGCAGCGTCAACTACCGCCAAGGAGCGAAGTTCACCGAAACCACTGTGGAAGGCCTCAAAGTGAACACCAAGCCCGACCTGGCCCTTTTCTCTAAACCGGCCAAGTAGCCGCCGGTTTGTCTTGTGGGGCGCGGCGCCGAGCTGTCTCTCCGCCCCCCGTTTCTCGCTACACCACAGTGAGGACGACTTTGCCAATGTTTTGGCGGGCGTGAATGTAGCGGTGCGCCTCGGCGGCCTGCTCCAGCGGAAGCGTCTTGCCGATGACGGGTTTGACCTGCCCCGCGGCGTACATTCTGAAAATCTCCTCAAGTTGGCGGCGCAGCAGTGCTTCGCGACCCTTCATGCGGCCCAGGTTCACGCCGATCACGGAGATGTTACGGCGCATCAGCACGAGCGGGTGGAACCGCGGAGTCTGCGCGAGGGCCTTCACCCCGCGCCACAGGCTGCGCTTTCCCTCCGGACCGGCGGCGGCCGAGAAACCGTACACCACCAGCCGCCCGGTCGGCCCGAGACAATCGCAACTCTTGGCAAACGATTTGCCGCCAATGGGGTCCATCACCATCTCAATGCCGTCGGGCGCGATGCGTCGCACCGCTTGCTGGAAATCTTCCCGGGTGTAATCCATCGGATGGTCCACGCCGATCTGCCGCAAGAAATCCTGTTTGGACGATCCGGCCGTGCCGAAAATCTCAAGCTGCCGCGCGCGCGCCAATTGCACTACCGCAATGCCGACGCCGCCCGCGGCGCCGTGAATCAGGATGCGGTCGCCTGGCTGGAGATTGCCCATCTGGAACATGGAGTGGTAAGCGGTCAAGTAGTTGACCGGGATAGCTGCAGCCTCAGCGAAGGGAACGTCGTCGGGGAGGCGGAAGACCAAATGAGCGGGCACCGCGACGCGCTCGGCATAGGCGCTGAACATAGCGAGCGCGACGACGCGGGCGCCGGGCGCGAGGTCGGGAGCTGCAGGTTGAGTGCTGGATGAAACCTGCTCCACAATGCCGGCCACTTCGAAGCCGGGGATGAACGGCGGCTTGGGCGTGCCGGGATAAATCCCCATACGCTGGAGCAAATCCGCGAAGTTGACGCCGACGGCCCGCACGCGGACCAGCACTTGGCCCGCAGCGGGTTGCGGATCAGGAACTTCGCTGTACTCAAAAACTTCGGGCGGCCCATACCGCCGAACAACCATGGCGCGCATCTAACTCTCCTGGAAAGGGACTGGATCCCGACCCTAGCTCCAGACACTTGGGGTAATCGGCTGGGCATCCTACCACGCCACCGATTTGAGATTTCGGGGCAAACTGTCATAGACTAGCGGGCTTCACTTGGCGATGAGACTTCCACTGAGGGCACAGAGGCTTTGTTCCGCGCGCAATGCCGGGACGGGGCATATCAAATTCATTCCCAGTTTGTTGGTTCTGACTTCTGTTTGCCTGGCTGGAGCAGGTGTCTCTCTGCCCCAAGGAACATCGCAATCGGCCGCGGCATCACCCGTGCTGGCAGCCATGGATGAGGAGCTCGGCCGCTCCATGGCAGTGTTGGGCAAAGCCGACCCACCGGCATACTTCATCGACTATACCGTCACTGAGACGCAGCGGGCCGAGGTGATGGGGTCGAACGGCGCGCTGCTCTCCAGCGAGGAACGACGCACGCGGTGGCTGGAAGTACAAGTTCGCGCTGGCAGCTACGCGCTGGACAACACGCGCAAGGTGGGGGACCGCCAAAGCTTCTTCTCCCCCAGCCCTGGCTCACCCGTGCCAATTGAAGACGCCCCCGCCGTGCTGCGCCGCGCGATCTGGCTCGAAACCGACCGGCAATACCGCGCGGCGGCCGAGGCGCTGATCAAGATCAAGACAGGAAAGGAAGTGAAGGTGGAGACCGCCGAAGGCCAGGCGCCTGACTTTTCCCGCGAGCAGGCGCACACCTCTTACGGCCCGCGCGTCTCCTTCCAACTCGATCGTCGGCCTTGGGAAGAGAAAGTGCGCGTCTATACCCGCGCATTTCGCGACTCGCCCGCGATTCTGAATTCCATCGTGACCTTCAGCGCGCTGGCCCAGAACCAGTACCAGGCCACCAGTGAACGCACCCGGCTGCAGTTCGGGCAGTTGCGCTACCGCTTGGAGCTGTTCATTCAGGGCAAAGCGCCCGACGGGATGGATATCAGCCGCTACTACAACTTCGATTGGACCGATCCGGCCGGCGCCCCCGACAACGGGACGGTTCTGGCACAAGCCCAGGCCATGCGGAAGGAGCTCGAGGCGCTGGTGGCGGCACCACTGGTGGAACCCTACGCCGGGCCGGCGATGCTAACGGGGCGCGCGGCGGCGGTTTTCTTCCACGAAGTCTTCGGCCATCGCGCCGAGGGTCACCGGCAGAAGGACATCACCGAGGGCCAGACGTTCGCCCGCAAGGTAGGAGAGCAAATCCTGCCCGAATTTCTTTCCGTGAGCGATGACCCGACCGCGAAGCGTGTGGGTTCGACCGTGCTCCTGGGCTATTACCCGTTCGATGATGAAGGAGTGCGGAGCGAGCGCGTGAAACTGGTGGACAAGGGCGTGCTGCGTGGTTTCTTGATGTCCCGCTCGCCACTCATAGGTTTTCCGCAGTCGAACGGCCACGGGCGGCGCCAAATCGGCTTCGCCCCGGTTTCGCGTCAGGGCAACTTGATCGTCGAGAGCAGCCGCCAGGTGAGCAACGCGCGACTGCGCCAAATGCTGATCGAGGAGATCAAGCGGCAGAGCAAACCCTTCGGCCTGCTGATTGACGACATCGCCGGCGGCTTCACCTTCACCGGACGCGGCCAGCCGCAGGCGTTCCAGGTGCTGCCGCTGGTGGTGTTCAAGGTGTATCCCGACGGGCGGCCAGACGAGCTGGTGCGCGGTGTGGACATAGTCGGCACGCCGCTGGTTTCGCTGACCAAGATTCTGGCCACCGGCGACACCCCCGAGGTGTTCAATGGCTACTGCGGCGCCGAGTCGGGCTCGGTCCCGGTGGCGGCGATTTCCCCTGCAATCCTGATTTCCGAGATGGAGGTGCAGAAGAAACAGACCTCCACCGACAAGCCGCCCATCCTACCGCCACCCTTGCATGACCCGCAGGCGAAAGCGCGTCCCGAGTCTGCCAGAGGAGCGCGGCAGTGAGGCGGCAAAACCGAAGGGCGCAGATGCTACGGTTGGCTGCCAAGCTGCTGTTTGCCGCGGCGCTCCTTTTGCCGCATGCGGGGCCTGCATTTGCCCAGCGCGTCCAGCCAGGCGATTCCGACAAGACTCTGCAAGCCATGCGCGACGAATTGACTCGCGCGCGGGAGCGGCTGGTGGCGCCGAACTCCGAGCGGCCGTTCTACATTCAATACCGCCTGCTGGATCTGGATGGGCGGACAATCAGCGCCGAGTTCGGAGCGCTCGTAAACACCATCACTTCGCGCAACCGGTTCATGAGCGTCGAGGTGCGTGTCGGCGACTATAAACTCGACAGCTCGAATTTCATCACCGACGAAGCTTTCCGCGGCTTCATCGGCTCCACCGGCCAGGTGGGCATCGACCGCGACTACGAATCGCTCCGGCAGGACCTGTGGCTAGCGACCGACCAGGCCTACAAGGAGGCGTTAGTTAGCCTGGCCAATAAGCGAGGCTTCCTGCGCAGCCTTGCCCAGCCGCCTAATATCGACGATTTCTCGCGGGAGAAGCCGGTGGTGCTGGTTGCGCCTCGGCTGGAACCGGATTGGACGGCGCGCAACTGGGAGGAGGAAGCCAAAGCCATTTCCGCCGCACTCCGCGCCTACCCGCAGATCTATAGTACGCGCGTCACCTACCACCTGACCTACGCGACTTCCTACTTGATGAACAGCGAGGGCACCGAGATCCGCGTCAGCCGGAGCCTGGCAGCCATCGAGGCCAGTCTGGAAACGCAAGCCGGCGATGGCATGCCCTTACACAACTTCTATGCGGCTTACGCGCGTCGGCCGGCGGAGTTACCGTCGGCCGATGCAGCCCGCAAGGAAATTGAACGCGCTGCCAAGGAGTTGATTGCGCTGGGGGAGGCACCGCCGGCGCAGGACTATGTAGGGCCGGTGCTGTTTGAGGCGCCGGCGGCCGGCTCGCTGCTGGCGCAGATGCTGGGGCCATCGCTGAGCGGGGCGCGCCCGCCCCTTTCGATGCTACCCATGTTTGACCAGATCATGGAACGCATGGGCGGGCGGAGCGAATGGACCGGAGGGCGAATCGGCACACGAGTGTTGCCGGCCAGCGTAACTTTGGTGGACGATCCCACTGCCAAGGAATTCCAGGGCCAGTCGCTGTTGGGCAGCTACGAGGTGGACGAGGAAGGAGTGCGCGGCGAGCGCGCCGTGCTGGTGGACAACGGGATCCTGCGCCGCCTGCTGATGTCGCGCCGCCCCGGCCCGGATTTTGATCACTCGAATGGCCATGGCCGCGCCTCATTCTTGGGCGACGCACGGCCCGCGATGAGCAATCTGATTTTCAGCTCCAGCGAGGCGCAGGGCCCCGCCGAGCTGCGCAAGAAGTTTCTGGACAAGTGCCGCGAAGAAGGCCGCGCCGCGTGCCTGCTGGTCCGGCGGATGGATAATCCAGCGCTGAGCGTTCACCGCCAAGAAGACCTCTCGGATATGATTGGGAGTCTCGCGGCGGGAGCAGCGAGCGGCGACCGCCTGCCGCTGCTGGTCTATCGGGTGTATGTCGCCGACGGCCGCGAGGAGCTTGTGCGCGGCGCGCGGCTGACCGGCCTCAACCTCCGGGCCTTGCGTAATCTCGGCGGTGTCGGAAAAGACACCGCTGTCTTCAGCTTCCAGCAGAACCAAGCGGCGGGGTTTAGCGGCACCGCTCTCGCGGCGTTCGGCTCGGCGCAGAACGGTTTACCCAGCGCCGTCGCGGCCCCCTCACTCTTATTGGATGAAGTGGAAGTACGCGGCGCGCGCGGCGAGCCGCGCCGCTTGCCGCTCCTCCCGCCTCCGCCCATCAGCTAGGAGGCCTCCACACGCATTCGCACCGGTTCCGTGTCGGTCAGACCTGTTCGTTACTTTGGTCTTCGAGGTTAGTCCCTTCGTACCATTGGGACCGGGCAGCAGATCAACTATAAAGGCTTCAAATGGTGAATCTGCCGGAGCACGTCGGCGAGCTGCCACGTCTCGCTTTGATTCTCTTTGCCTCTGGTCTTGCCTATCGGCAAGCAGCCTCGCTCCTCCGATTCGCATTCGAGCGAAAGTCAGATCTTGATACCAGCGCGAGATCCCCGCACGGGCATGCGAGTTGGGGCCCGACGAACCAGGGCACAGCCGTCGTCGATCCGCCCCCCGAAGCGCCTGAAATTGCCGGCCCGCAAGCACCCCTCGCAGAAGTGCAAACCGGTGGCGTCGAACTGATCGACGCATTGGCCGAGGAGTGGAGAGAGCTCTGCGAGGAAGAACCAAACGACCAGCCTTTTTGCCGGCCGGAATGGGTGTGCGCCTACTTGCGGGCATTTGCGCCCCGAGCCAAGCTTGTGCTCATTACCGCCAGGGTCGATGGCCGGCTCCGGGCGGTGCTGCCGCTGATCGAGGAGCGCGGTTTTCTCTGCGGCCTGCCGGTCCGGAAGCTTCGCAGCGCTGCCAACGTGCACTGTGTCCGCTTCGACATGGTCCGTGGCGCTGGCGCAGAGGGAGAGGCGGCCGTGCTCGCGGTGTGGCGCCGGCTGCGCGACCTCCCTGGGTGGGATTTGATCGACCTGCCCTACGGGTACGAGGGCGGCACGCTCGAACAACTGCTGCGAGCGGCGCGGGGGGATGAGTACCTCGTGGAATCGGTGCAAAGTTGGCGGTCTGTGTATGTTCCGCTGCCAGGGGAGAATGGAGCCCCGCAGAACTGGTTCCCCGGGCGCAAGGCGGACTTTCGTGCGAAGCTGCAGCGCCGCCGCCGGAAGCTCCAAGCCCTCGGACCGCTAGCCTTGCGAAGCTTTGTCCGGGCCCACCCGGAGGTGCTGCAGCGCTTTTATGACTTGGAAGCTTCGGGCTGGAAGGGCAGGCGCGGCACTGCGATTGCGCAGGATCCACAGCGGCGCCAATTTTACGATGAGGTCGCGGCGGCCGCCTCACGCTTCGGGTACCTTTCGCTGGATTCGCTGGAGTTGAACAGCGAGGTAGTCTCAGCGCACTTCGGTCTTCGCTACCGCGGGCGCTATTTCCTGCCCAAAGCCGCCTATAACGAAGAGTTCAGGGGGTTCGGCCCCGGCCTGCTTCTTGTTCAGGCCATCCTGCTCGAGCATCAAGCGCGGCAACTGCGCGAATTCGATTTCACCGGGCCTTGGGCTCCTGATGAAGCCCAGTGGGCGAACGAAACCCGTGGCTGCTTTGAGGGGTACATCTTCTCGCGTCGCGGGTATGGAACGCTGCTGCATGCGGTCCGCTTCAGATTGCGGCGCGCGATCAAGGCGCTACTGCGCCTGAAGCGATCGAAGATTCCGGCCCCGCCGCAAAGAATCTCTCAGAGAGACCCCTCGTCCGCCGCGGCGGACGAGGGGTGACGATGCCATTGCCCGCCGCAGCCCAGAATGGGATCCATGAGATACGCGCCGATGTCACGTACGGCTTCTGAGCAGAATTCTTCCGTGAAAATTTGAATTGAAGGATCGCCCGGACCCCCTGGCTTGAAACTCCCTACTGTTTGATCTCGGCCAAGACGTCCTCGTTGTAATTCAGCGATAGTTTTTCCGGTTGGCTGGACATCAGGAACTCGAAAGGCGTCTCCGGCTTCGTCGCGTTGACAAACCCGATGCGCATCGCTCCGCCGCCCTTGTGGAGATAGAGCGGCAAAGTATCCATCCAGTCGTCGGGCACGCCGCTGCGCGTGACCTTGCCGAGGATCTTCACCTTGCCTTCGGGAGTGTTCTGCGTCTGGTAGCGAAACTCATAGTGCGGGACGCCGGTCCCATAGACGTACTGGCGGAAGAACCAGTCCATGCGATGGTTGCCTTCGAGGTCCATCGCCCGCGTCATGTATTTTTCGACTATGGCCTTGAAGTCTTCGGTGGATGCGGCCTTGTTATCATAGGTCTTGCAGAAGTCTCGCATCATGGTCTGGAAGAGCTGGTCGTGTTCCTGGTTGCGCGGGTCATAGAGCATCATGCGCAACATGTGCAGGATGTAGCCGCCCTTCACGTAAATCACGGTCGCGTAGCCGCGGGGTGACTCCGACGAGCTCAGACGCCGGCCCATCCACACTGGCCCCACCGACTCATAGACGTGATTGCGCAGGTCGCGTGCAGCCAGATCCTGCCGGGCCAGGCGCAGGCGATTGAGGTATTCCTTCTGATTCTGACGGTACAAAATGTAGAGATAGCCTGAGAATTCCGCGAAGCCCTCCGAGAGCCATTGGTCGTGGTAGCTCTTCCAGCCGACGCGGTGACCCCACCACTGGTGGGAACTCTCGTGTGCCCGGAAGAAGTCCGTGAGCCAGATGTTGTCTCTGATGCCCAGATTGTGGCGCTGCGTTGAGTCGAGGAACGACAGCGCGGACAGATAAAGCAGGCCGGGCCAGCCCTGGCCATACGAGTAAGGGATATTGGTCACGGCCAGGTGCTTGTAGGGATAGGGGCCGAAATAGAGCTCAAATAGCCGGACGGTGTTGGCCACTTCGATGCCCATCGTCTTGGCCATGACCGATGGACTGAGCGACCCCATTGCCGGCATCCCGAAGGTCGATTCGCCCGGCAGCGAGCCCTCGGTGACTTGCTCGATGCTGTGCATGAAATCATCGGGTTGGCGATTGGCGTAGATGTCGATGTCCACCGTTCCGGCCTTCTCGTTGTACACTTTGTAATCGCCGAAGGCGAAGCCCGCCACCGCCAGCGGCGGGTCGCTCTTCCAAGAAGTGATCAGCCAGTCGCCGTCGGTTGTCTCGCTCACCTTGTTTCCGGTGGCCACCAGGGTGTACTTCTTTGGGCTGCGGAAGTTGATTTCAAAATCGGCGCGGGAGGCGAAACTGTTCTCCCGCGCAGGGTACCAACCGAAGCTCTCGCAAAAATAGTTGCCCGCGCCCACCTTGCGCACCACGCGCTTCCCCGCGTAGCGGAACTCCAGTGTCTGGCTCTGGCCCGCTTTCGTCAGCTCGGGGAGCGCCACGGCAACATATTCGCCGTAGGATTGGACGCGGTCCTTCGATTCGCGCGCCTGGTAGAACGCCAGCGCATGGCCCTGCGCGTCCTTCACCGAATCCACGCGCAGGTTCGAGTCCAGGAAAAACAGCAGCACGCGCTCCCCGGCCAGGCGCGGCTCGAGCGTCATCCGTGTGGTCGCCGCCAGCTCCGCGCCGCCGGTCACGGTGGCATTGATGACGTAGCTGCGGATGTTGAAATCTTCTCGGGCCAGCGGGTCGTGCCAGGCCTCCGCGGCGCCGCGGCCACCGGCCGGAAAGCTCAACCAGATGTCGAAGTGTTTGCGTATCCCCACGTCGGCCCAGCGCCCCACGGTGATCTCCTCAGGTTCAAGCGCGTCGAAGCGCGCCTGGATCCAGCCGCGATCTTTCGTTTTGAGGTCCGCAGCGAACAGTGCGGTGCGCTGCCGGTCTGTCGAAAGCACGCTCTTGAAAAGGCGGGGCAGCAGTTCAGCGCCCACGTCTTCGCGTTGCTGCTGGCGGCTGGTGTAGAGGTCATCGGCCGTCGGACCGGAGGCGGCCCACTGGACCTTGGCCGCCACTTCGTTGAAGGTGTTGTCGGTGAAGCAGAACGTGGCCTCCGTGAACTCCATGTCCAAGCCGTCTTGCTTGGTGAACAGGCGCAACTGCTCCTCCTCGATGCGATTGGGCACGGAAACCTGCAACCGCCCATGGCCACGGAAGGTTGCGCCAAAGACGAGGCCGTTCACCGGTTGGGTGAACTGGAGGGTGCCGTCCGCGAGTGTCAGACGGATGCGGTCGCGCTCGAGTGTGAGGTCTTTGACGCTGGCGGA
>QHYU01000163.1 GCA_003224235.1 Acidobacteriota bacterium | reverse complement strand
GCGGCGTAACGATCCGCAAACGCTGCATCAGTCGCCCCACCGAACATCAGGCGATCCTGCTGCAACACCTGAATCTGCACCTCCCCAACTCCCTGGAAATGGCCCGAGTGTAGTGAAGACTAGACCATGCCCCCATTGAAAACACAGGTGTTTATTCTTCAAACTGCGGAAGTTGGGCTAATACCGACCTGATCAGCGGCAGCTACAATCCTTCGAGGCGGCACTTGAGAAAGCGGCAGTTAAAACGGGAGGACTGCCAACTGGCAAACTTTCTTGTGGAACAGGGGCGGTATTAAGCTACTTCTTGCTGGGCGGAAGCTCAAGCTTCGCCGCCATTCGGACCAATTCCGCCAGTGATTCAGCCTGCATCTTCCGCATCACGTGCCCGCGATGGATCTTCACGGTGATTTCGCTGGTCCCGAGCTCAGAAGCTATTTGCTTATTGAGCATGCCCGAAACCACCAGGCCCATGACCTCGCGCTCGCGTGCGGTCAGCGACTCGTAGCGCTTTCGCAACTCGGCAAGCTTACTCTGCTGTTGGCGCGTCACCCGGTCGCGATCCAAAGCCTGGTGGATCGCATCCAGCAGGTCCTGGTCCCGGAAGGGCTTGGTCAGGAACTCCACCGCACCGGATTTCATGGCCTTCACCGTCATCGGAATATCTCCATGCCCGGTGATGAAGATGATAGGAATCTGGACGCCCGCGTCAGCCAACTCGCGCTGAAAGTCCAGACCGTTGATTCCAGGAAGTCTTACGTCCAGAACAAGGCAACTTGGCCCGTCCGGCCGCTTGCTGCGTAAGAACTCTTGCGCCGTCCCGAAGGACTCGGACGGCAAGCCCACCGACTTCAGAAGGCCTTGGATGGACGCACGCACAGCCGCATCGTCATCAATGACGAACACCGTGGGAGCGCCTGCGGGCGTCATTCGTGTGCCTCGACTTTGGTGGGTAGAGTGAGGTAAAAGCTTGCGCCGCGCGGAGAGTTGTTGGCAGCCCACAAGCGGCCGCCATGCGATTCAACGATGGAGCGGCTGATGGACAGTCCCATACCGGTCCCATGAAGCTTCGTGGTAAAGAACGCATTGAAGATCTGGTCCGTCTGCTGTGCGGGCAGCCCCACGCCGGTGTCGCTGACGGACACCATAAGTTGCTCGTTTTCCGCTCGCTGCGACTTGATGGCGAGCTCGCGCGTCCCATCCACATCCTTCATCGCATCGATGCTGTTCATGAAGAGGTTCATCATGCCCTGCTGCAATTGCACGCGATCTCCCATAACCTGGGGAAGATCTGCCGCCAGCTCCGTCCGGACTGATATGGAGCCTCGCGTTGCCTCGTTGCGCAGGAGGACGATCATCTCTCGAATGACTTCGTTTACATCCACCAACTCTCGTTCCGGAGTACCCTTTTTGAAGAGCAGGCGGATCCGGCTGATGATTTCCGCCGCACGCGTTCCGTCTTTCACGATTCTCATGGCAGCCGCGCGCGCCTCTTCGATGTTTGGGGCGTCGCCCGCCAGCCAGCGCAAGCAGGTATTGGCGTTGGTAACGGCGGCGGCAATCGGTTGATTCACTTCGTGCGCCAGGGAGCCAGTCAGCTCTCCCATGGTGGTCACCCGGGTGACGTGCGCGAGATCCGCCTGCGCCTGACGCAGCGCTTCTTCGGCGCGCTTCTGCTCGGTAATATCCTCGCAGGCGATCAAGACAATCGGGCCGTTCACTCGCAGCACTGCTTTGGCCGTTTCGCGCACCCAAATCACCGATCCTCCCTTGCGCACTTTGCGGAGCTCCCAACTCATCGACTGGCCGATTTGTTTCAGGCACTGGGCGACATTTCTTTGGATCGCTTCGCGATCAGACTCATACAAAACGCCGAGCACTGGCTGACCGACTAACTCATCGACGTTGTAGCCAAGCTGCTCAGCGCCAAAGGGGTTAACTGCCATAACCTTGCCGGCGGCATCCACCACGAAGTACATGGTCGGGTTGTTCTCAAAGACGTCCCTCCATCGCTCCTCGCTCTCGCGCAGTTGTGCCTCTGCCCGCTTGCGCTCGGCAATCTCAAGTCTTAGGTTCTCATTAGCCCGAGTCAGTTCTGTAGTCCGCTCGGCGACTCGTTGTTCGAGCGCCTCTCCGATCCGCTTCTGCTCGCCGGAGCGTCGAGCCTCTTGCAATCCAATTCCGGCCTGGTTGGCCGCGACACGCAGGAGGAGCCGTTCGATGTCGGTCGGGAAATCAGCTCGCCGAGAGCCAGCCACCAACACGCCGACTTCGTCCTGAAGGCCCAGGGAGAACGACGCGATCGAGACCTCACCTTCTCCGGCCGGATCTGGAACCACGAAATGCGAAGCGGCTTGGTCGCCCGTCAACCAGCGGCCGAGTGCTTGACCGACTTGCTGCGGCTGGACAGAGGGATGCTGGCGGTGACCCAACCGGACCACCTCGATTGGCGGACCGTCACTCGAGTCGGTCAGCCGGGCATACGCGAAATCGAGGCGCAGCATGGCGAGCAACGCGTCGAGCAGAGTGCCGACGATTTGGGATGGCTCGCTGCCACTCCAAATAGCGGGAAGGGCCAGAACACTGATCAGATCATTGATGCAGCTCTGAAGGCGCTTGATCTCATCGCCTGTATTTTCCATTTCCACTTCCAGATCAGACCGCTGATGAGCGCGGCGCGTTGCGCGTGGTGTGTCGTTCACGCAGCTCCCGCAAGAATTCGTCCGGGGGAACGAAGAAAGGGTTCTCCTGGAGAATGCCGCCGATGACGATCATCGGGTGGGTCCGCATGATGTCGACGACGATCTGCCCGCCAAACTTGGCGAGATCGTAGATTCATATGACCGGGTCCTTATATCGAGGCAAAACATAATTCAGTCTCGTCTCGTACTCCACCAAATCGTCGACGCCAGGTCGATCTTCGAGCGCCCATTCCATGTGCGCGACCAGCCGAGTGAGCGCGAACCCTTGCTGTCTGCCGCCGTCGAGGACCTCCTGGATCAGAGCGAGCATTCTGTCCTGATCGAAGTGACCATCGCGTAGGTACGCGTCAGCCCAGTTGCGTAGCACGAACTGACCACTCTTTTCCGCCGTCTCCACATCGATACCGGCTGACGCGAGCCGCAGGCGGTGCTCCGCGCGCAGCTTAGGATCGACGATGTGGAACGCCTTCTCGCCCCGCTCGAAACCCTCTTTGATGAACGGAAGCAGCACCCCATATTCTTCGTCGGGGCTGTGAAAGAACGCGCAGACGTGACGTTGCGCGTCAAGCACCGAGCCTGCGAACCGAATCGGTTGGCTGGTCTCACTCGACACTCTTCCGCTGGACTTCACACGGTCATGGGTGGGATCCATAGGGGTCCTCCTTCGACAGGCGGTCGCAACGTCCAGCCGCTCGCGGCACAGAAAGAATCGCCGGAAACTGTTGCTTGCACCGCAGCGCCAAACACACCGCGAACGGCACATCATGCGACTCGGCTGTTGTGGTTGTCAAAGGCGATTGTACGCTCATCGCGCCGTGCCGCGCCGCAAGGTTTCCGATTCCGTCCTGAACCTTATGCGCGCCCTTTTTCAGGCAGCGCCGTATCTCGGTTTGATGCTCGCTCAGATCGTCGATGAATTGCTCGCGCGAATATTCCCGAATCCTCTCGGCTGGGTACATCAGACTCAAGGCCGAAGGCGATATTACCGCCTGCTTGACCGGCACGTGCGCGTAGCGCATGGCGACATTCAGGTAACAGTCTGCGTACCGCCTGTAACGGAAGGGGCCGCGTGTGAGCCGCGGCATGCGGCGCGTATGACCGTCTGAGAACGCGATTTTCAAACCATCCGGGGCCGTGTTCGGAAGCCCATGCGCGCAGTACGTCGAGAAATTGTGATACTTCCTCTGTTCGCCGTCCGTAACGACCGGAGAGCTTGTGGCTTCAAACCGCTCAATGGTGTCTCAAATCGCATCTTCACAGAGAGGAGCGAGGTTAGGATCCTCACTGTCGCCTTTTGCGACTCTCTCGATGAGATCAACGGGTCTCGGGATACTGCAAATTGGCTCGGTGGGTATGGTGATTGGTGTAGGCTTAGCCATACTTACCGCCTTTCCCAAGCATAATTTACCTCACCGTTGTGAACAATGACAGATCCAGTAATTCCCCCTTTCATCCCGTGAGGGCGCTCCAGAGACGCTGGCGTAGAATTCCGAGCCGTTCTTGCAAATGAGCTGCGTCTCTAAGCTGAGGAACGCCTTCTCCCGTTGCAAATCCTCAATGCATGCTTGCCATTCCGCCCGGCGGCCTTCCAGTATGGCAACGGCTCGACCGACAATTTCATCAGCTCTCCATCCAAGAATCTGCTCCTGCTCGAATGCCGGGTTGCAGCGCTGAACGGTCTGGTCCCTGCCCAACAGCGCAATGCCGACCGGCGAGGCATCCAGAATTGTTTACAGTTCGGTAGTGGTCCGCCGCAATTCGGCGGTCAGTTCCGCCACCTTCATTTCCAGTTCATTGCGGGCTTGGCGTAGCCATTTCAAGCGTACCTGCACGTCCCCCAGGAGCACGGAGCGGAGCTCGATGTTCGCCGGTTAACAGCTCTGTCCAAATGCCGACGCGGGTCGTCATCTCGCCATCAGCGAGCGAGTCTTGGCTCGTCTGTCACGCGAGTCTCCTAACCAACCGGTTCCAAAGCGGTTGCGGGTGGAGAACAGACATCCGCCCCGGACTGGAACGGCACGTGCTTCCTCCAGATCAGGCGCGAGCCGTATCACAGCGAGGTGCAACGTGCGCCTGATTTTCAATGATGCAGACACATGGTCGCACTGCGTAGCAGGTCACGTAACAGAGGCTTTCTCTCGCGGGCAGCCTTGTCTCGGAATCTCAAAACAGGAGGAACTATGAAAGTGCAAAGAGTCGTGTTCGCTTTGATGGGAATGATGCTTTTGTTCGCAGGCAAGTCGTCGGCACAACAGGTGAAGACCGATTACGATCGCAACGCAAATTTCGGGCAATACAAGACCTACTCTTGGGAAAAGGTCCAAACGAAAGACCCTTTCATGGTCGAGCGGATCAAGGAGGCGGTAAACAGCACTCTGGCCGCTAAAGGCTGGACGCTGGTTCCATCAGGGGGTGACGTCGAGGTCTTTGCCATTGAGACGACTCAGAATCAACAAACTTTGGACACCTTCTATAACGGGTTCGGAGGAGGCCGCCGCTGGGGATTTGGCGGTGGATTTGGCGACGCAACCACGACCGTCGAAACCTACCAAGTGGGAACCTTGGTGATCGATCTCTTCGATGCAAAAACTGAGAAATTGATCTGGCGAGGCTCATCGAGCGATACGCTCTCTGATAACGCGGACAAGAACACAAAGAACCTCGACAAAGGCGTGAACAAGATGTTCCAGCATTTTCCTCCCGCCCCGTCGAAGAAACACTAAGGGGAGAGAGATGAATCGCTATCTGACCTTTCCACTCGCTATCGCAATGACCCTGAGTACCTTGGCCATTCTTCTGCGCGCGGCTACCAAGCCGCGCGCAGGGAAGACGGAAGGGGCAACTGTAGTATGGATGGACGATGACCTCGAGAGACTCCTGGCCAAGGGTCTCATCTCCGTGGTAGGTCAAGTCCCGGGAGAGGCCTCAGAGGCTGCCGCGGCGCCTTCACTGTACGTAAGGACACAAGATCCTGAGTGGTACGCTGAGCAAGCATCAAAGCTGCGGGCTGAGCTCGCAAGCAGGGAGGCTGAACTTCAGCACTACCGTCAAGCGATCGAAGATGCAAGGAATCTCAAGACGATGACGGGCGGCATAAATTTTGATCGGGGCGACATCGGCATCACGCCCGAGGCAGGCATTGAGATCCTGCAGCGGCGTGTACACGAGGGACAAACTGAACTCGATGCACTCGAAGACCTCGCACGGCACAATGGCATCCCGCCAGGCACGCTGCGCGGCCAGTGACGCTCGTTGGTCTGCTTCCGAAACAATGCACAGTTGGTGCCTCACGAAGTTTCAGGGGAACTGGCGGTAACACTGCGAAGGTTCTAGCTCATGCCATGGAGAATCCGAAAATCTTTTAAGATCTTTGCGGCCGGAAGCTCATTGCGAAAACGAGTTGCCTATAGCCTGGCAATCGTGAGGTTGATTCTCGTCCCCGTTATTTTCTTAGCTGTTTATTATTTGTTTGTGATGGGCCGGATCGTGGACCGTATCGTGAATGTCGATGCGCCAGCGGCAAAGCTGGCAGAGCAAGCCTCCATCGAGATGTTAGAGGCTCGGCGAGCCGCGCGAAACTACGCTCTGTTCCGGGACCCGGAATATCTTCAGACGAACCAGAAATCGCTCACGAGCGTGAGGCAAATCCTGGTTCGTATTAGGGATCTTGAGCCTGACGACGAAACCATCGTTCAGCAGGGTCTCGAGGCAGTCACCCTATATCAGCAGCGATTCGCTGTGGCAGTTTCGACGATGGCGGAGTCGGGGCAAGAACCCGTCGAACGCATTCGGGAAGCCGTGCTGGCTTATCAAAAAGACTTGGATGATCTTGTCAAAGCGGCGAGGCACGAAAGGCGAGCCCAGCTGATTCGAGAGCTTCGGACTCGAGTCGGATCGTTTGATACTCGGATTACAGAAGCTATTCACGTAGGAAGCTCCGCCTTACGCCAAGTCACCCCGGACCTTCGGGCATCAAGTGAACAGACCCTGCAACTGGCGTCCGAGCTTGAAAAGCGAAATTGGGCGCGCGTCCAATTGGATCACCAGCAAGCTCGCCAACTGATCCATCGCGCTGAGTGGGGCTTGAGCATTGTTTCGGCTATTGCTCTCGTATTTAGTGTGTGGGTCAGCCTAATTCTGCCTCGCCAAGTGATACAGCCGCTCGTCAGCCTCAAAGAGGCCGTTGATCACGCTGCGACAGGGAATTATGAAGTTGAATTCGAACTCCATGGAGGTGGTGAAGTCGTGGAACTTGCAAAGAGCGTCCAAAACCTCACCTCATTGTTACGAAGAAAGCCATAATGAAAGTTGTGGAAAAATCCGGCTGTAATGATTTCAGGAAACGGTAGTTCTATCACCATGTAGCGGTCCCCCAATAAGAGACGCACCGTCGATCACCAACATATGCGCGTCGGAGGCAGAGACACTTTCCTAACACACTGACACCGTGGCCGCACCCCGACACACGGATTCGGCTATGCTTTCGGATCTTCCTTCTTAATCAACCACTTGCAGTGACTCAAAGCGCAAGCCTTTCGGCATGGTCTGGCCGCGCAGACGCGCGTTGACTTGCCCGCAGGCGCATCCTAATATGGCCGGCCAACGGCAGGTTCCGCGTCCATGATCGGCCAGATGATTTCGCACTACCGCATCCTGGAAAAGCTCGGGGGCGACCTGCAGCGGCTGAAACGCGATACAGATTCCGCACAAGCGGTCACGGTGAGCGGGGCGGCCCCGCGCCTGCTTTCTTGGAGCTGGGTGCTGGCAGCCGTGGCCCTGCCCCTGCTAGGTGGCACGGTCGCTGGCATTCGCCCACAGGTTACAACACCTCAAAATCAGAGACCAAGTCCGCCTAAATTCGCCGATGTAACTTCGGTACTTGGCCTGAGTTTTCAGTACATCGCCTCTCACACCTCAAGAAAATATCTCCTCGAAACCATGGGATCGGGTGTGGCCTTGTTCGACTATGACAACGATGGGCGACTGGATATTTTTTTAGTGAACGGCGCGCCCCTCGGGGATCCAACGCCCAAAGGGACGATCCCGCAGAAAGCAGGCCCCAAGTATTGGAATCGCCTCTATCACCAGAGGCAAGACGGCACCTTTGAGGACGTAACGGAAAAAGCCGGTCTGCAGGGTGTGGGCTATGGAATGGGTGTAGCGGTCGGCGACTATGATAACGATGGCTATGAAGATTTGTATGTGACCGCGTACGGAGGCAACAAGCTTTACCACAACAATGGTGATGGCACGTTTACAGACGTTACCGAGAAAGCGGGCGTTGGAGGGGGCGGTTGGTCAACCAGCGCTGCATGGGTCGACCTTGATGGTGACGGTTTGCTAGATCTGGTGGTGCTGCGATATCTGCAGTGGGACTTCAACGATACCTGGTGTGGTGAACGAAAGGAAGGCTACCGAGCTTACTGCCATCCGGACGCATTTCACCCGATCACACAATTAGTTTATCACAACGATGGCAATGGCCATTTCACGGAAATCTCAAGAACGATTGGGCTCGCAGAACCAGGCAAGGGATTGGGAATAGCCCTGGCTGACTACGACGGAGATGGACATATTGATATTTTTATCGCCAACGACTCGATGGCCGAATTCCTTTACCACAACAAAGGGGATGGGACCTTTGAGGAAGTTGCTTTGGTCTCTGGCGTTGCCGTCGATGGTGAAGGTCACACATACGCGGGCATGGGAGTGGATTTTGCAGATTACAATAATGACGGCAAGCCGGATTTAGTAGTTACCGATCTCGCGAACCAGATGTATGCGCTCTACCGGAACAACGGCGATGGCACCTTTACGTATGACAGCTATCCGTCCGGGATCGGACGCATGACTATGACGCACTCGGGCTGGGGCATCCGCTTCCTCGATTATGACAATGACGGATGGAAGGATCTTCTAATCACGCAGGGCCACGATCTCGATACCATCGAGCTCACATTTCCCAACCTTCGTTACCGGGAACCTATGTTGCTGGCCAGAAACACAGGCAAAGGTTTTGTCGATGTCTCAGCAAATGCGGGAGCTGTTTTTCATCAAGCCTGGGTGGGGCGCGGTCTGGCGATCGGAGACATTGACAACGACGGACGTCTAGACGCCGTAGTAACGACCAATGACGGTCCTGCTTATATCTTGCGCAATGAGACCTCGACGCAGAACCACTGGCTAACGTTGAAGCTGGTCGGGCACAAGAGTAACCGGGATGCGATAGGAGCGGAAGTCAAGGTTGTGACCAAGATAGGCGCGCAATTCGCGACTGTGACGACGGCAAGCAGCTACCTATCTTCCAGCGACAAGCGGATCCATTTCGGCCTCGGGGCAGAAACAGTTGCCGAGACCATCGAAATTCACTGGCCCAGCGGCACAGTCCAAACGCTCAAGGCTGTACCCGGAGACCAAATAGTTCAGATTGACGAACCTTCTGCCGACGGAACAGGAAAGGGACCGCGGAAGTAATAAGGGATCAGCCTTCGAATGTGCTCTGATCTTGTGGTGACGGTGGTGCTGAACTCGAGAATTCGCGTCGTTACGGTTTCTTCCCGGCTGGGCTCACTGCGATGCCGGACCCTTCTTTCAGAGTGTTGAACGCATCGACGGATAAATTCTCGAAGCGTTCAACGAGTCCGCTGGGCCAGCGCACTTGTACCGAGTCAATTTTTGTTACAGCGCCCAATCCAAAGTGCACTCGCATGTCGCTTTGGGAAATGTAGCTGGACCCGCTGCGCACTTCATCCACCAGCGTTCGCTTGCCAGCCCGTATGGTGATCTTCGCGCCGATTCCATCGCGGTTTGAGCGAGTGCCTACTGTCTTGAAGGCAATCCAGTGATTGCCGGAACGTACGGTGTTCACGAGCAGGCTCGGTCTTGCATTCATGTTGCTGATCACTATAGAAAGCTGCCCATCATTCCACAAATCTCCGATCGCTAAACCACGCGCCGAAGAAGCCGCATTGATGCCAGGCCCGGCATTCGCCGATACATCGGTAAAGGTGCCGTTTCCGTTGTTGTGATAAAGCACTCTTGGTTCAAGATAACCGCTTCCCAAGTGGAACTTGTCCACTTCCGGGTAAACGTGCCCGTTGGCGAGAATAAGATCGGGCCAGCCGTCGTTGTCGAAGTCAAAGAACATCGTTCCCCAGCCGAGATATTGCGTGTGCAGTCCGAGCCCGGCGGCAAAGGTCACGTCGGAGAAAATTCCATCGCCGTTATTACGGTACAGGGTGGGCGTGTCATCGGAAAAATTAGTCTTGAAAATATCCAGCCGTCCGTCGCCGTTGAAGTCCCCGACCGTGGCACCCATGCCAGCCTGCTCGCGACCGTCTTCATTGAACGCAACACCCGCCATCACCGCGACGTCGGTAAAAGTTCCGTCCCAATTATTGTGATAAAGAATGTTTGGCGCACTATCACAGGCTACGTAAATATCCGGCCATCCGTCGTCATCATAATCAAGCGTGGCAACGCTGAACGCATAGTGTCCTTCAGTCCGATCAATATGAGCCTTGGTTGTGACGTCCATGAAAGTACCGTCACCACGGTTCAGATACAGAATATTTTTTGCGCCGCGTAGCCCGCGCGGTCCGCACATCACCGGCACTCCTTTCCATGCGCAGGCAGTGCTCTCACCTGGCGCCGGAGTAGTGGATAGATCAAGGTCAACGTAATTCGCGACCATCAGATCCAGGTGCCCGTCACGATTGTAGTCAATAAAAGCACAGCCGGTTCCCCAGGCCTTTCCCGAGCCCGCGACCCCAGCCTTCTCGGCGACTTCTTTGAAGACGCCGTGGTCATTATGATAAAGACGGTTCTTGCCGTAGTAGGTGACATAGAGATCTTCCCACCCATCGTTGTCGTAATCCCCGACACAAACACCTTGGCCCCATCCGGTTGCCACGAGCCCTGCCTTCACCGTTACATCTGTGAATGTACCATCGTGATTGTTGTGATACAGGTGGCTAGTAGGACCATTCCCGGCAGGGAACCCTTGCAGCGTGGTGCCGTTCACGATAAAGATGTCCGGCCACCCGTCGTTGTCATAATCGAAAACAGCGACGCCTGTACCAGTCGTTTCAATGATGTATTTCTTGATGCCCGATCCACCGAAAACATTCATCATCGTCAGCCCAGCCTTTTCGGCGTTGTCCGTGAAATAGGCTATGGGAGCGAGATCCTTTGCTTTCTGCGGCTCTGTCGGTGCCTGTGCGGTCACCAGATTGCTCAACAGTAGGGCCAACAATGCGGTCCCAAACAGCATTTTCTTCATGGCGATTATTTTCGTTGCGCGACGAGCGCGGCTCACCGGGCAGCTCCAATCCCACGGAGTTGCGCCAGATGTTGCACACGCTGATGATCATTGCTGTTGGAACGCATTATCTCGTGACTCGGAGCGTACTTCATCGCAGAGCGTGGTTCACTCTGGGTCAAGGCAAGTGCCATTGGCTCTTTCTCGATGCGCCAGGAAACCAATCCTCACACTCTCGCGTGTTGACAGGCGACTACGGTGTGGCCTGTTGGGGTGGCTCTTGCCATCGCGGCAGCAAGAAATCGCCGACGAGATCGCCTTCAGCGGCAGGCGGCGCTTCCGTACGTTCCTCGGCATACTTCGCGGCATTTTTCATGTCACCCGCGCGACGGTAGGCTTGACTGAGCAGGCGTCGCGCCTGGACATTGCCCGGACTGAGACGAAGGGCTTTCTCAAGCTCCGCGGTTGCTTCGCCCACTCTACCTAGCGCTAGCTGAGTTTTTCCTAAACCGAAGTGAGCTTCGGTGCTATTTGCATTGAGCCGCACGGCTTCCTGGAAGGCAGGAAGCGCATCTGCATGCTTGCCAGCACGATTCAGGGCAAGACCTTGAAAATATGCGATGAGAAAGTTTGCACCGAGCTTCTGCCCGGCGGCAGCAAGCTCAACAGCGGCTTCTTCTGCCCGGCCCGTGCGCATCAGTACCTGCGCCAGTCCGACGTAGCCGGTTGGCAGAGGGTCGCCCGCCGCCACCAGATCGCGAAAGGCGCTCTCCGCCTCGGCATAGCGGCCTGCGGAAAGATTGGCCGCTCCGAGACGCAAATGCAGAGCGTACGACTTAGGGTTAGCGGCAAGTGCTTCGCGGACGGTCGAGATCGCATCACTGTAGTTCTGCAACTCCATTAACTCGCGTGTCAGATTCAGCCAGTGCTCTTCCTGGGCTGGATCCAGCACTGCTGCCTGGCGGAAGGCCCTGACCGCTCGGTCGCCTTGGCCTAGATGGGCATAAGCTATGCCCATCAGCGACCACGCCGAGGCGGCTTCGGCCGTATCAGATACTGCAGGAGGAGACTTTTCGACGAAGGAATTAGCTTGTGCGGCCGCTTCCTCATATCTCCCCGCAAAAAAGTAAGTCATCGCCAGGTCAAACTGAACCCAAGGCGCTGGGGCAGGGGATTGACGCTTGCTTAACTTCCGGAACAGATCGATGGCACGATCATTCTCGTGGACCGCGAGGAGCAGCAAATCCGCTTGCAAAGACTGTGCGTCGCTGAGCGCCAGAGGTGCGAGATCATCAAGCGCCTTGCGAGCATTCTCTTGCCGCCCGAGCGCGATGTAACCTGTCGCAGCTTGAATCAGAAACGCCGCGTCTGGAGGCCACTCCCCACGAGACCGGTCGAGCTCCTGGAAAGCTCGCGCATAGAGCTGCTGATCGAGTAGCACTCGACCGAGATAGTAATGGGCGAAAGAATCTTCAGGCGCTACTTCCACTGCGCGTTCGAGCGAGTCACGCGCACTGGTGAGGTGGTGCTGCATCCATTCGAGGAATCCGAGATTCCGGTAAGCATCTTCCATTCCAGGATCGATACGGATGGCCTCGCGGTATTCAGTGACAGCGTCGGCGTTTCGGCCCAGACGTGCGAGCACAATCCCGCGGAAGTTACGCACCCGCGCATCGCCGGGATGTTCGCGCTCGGCGGTGGTCAATTCCTCGAGCGCAGCCTCGAGACGATTTTGTTTCAACGCGATGAGGCCACGTTGAAACGCATCATCCTGCGGAGCCTGGCAGCGAGCCGCTGGGGGAGTGAAAAATACTGCAACGACCAGAGGGCAAAAAAGGAAAAACCTATTCTGAATTGCGGGCCTCCGATTCGGCTGGCCCTGGCGCGGGAGGCAGCAGCAAGAATCCCCATGTGCATCTCCATCCACGCCTATCCCCCGCAGGTATTCCTAACTTTTGCGTCACACTTTGCGGCCAGCTGCCTTGTGTGTCGGCGGAACTTCTAATGATACTGAGGCATTTTCTCAATCTCGACCAAGCGCTCTGTTTTCTTTTCGAGTTTACTGTGTGATTCGCGGTTCAGCGCCGTGGACAGAGCAAACTCACGCGCTGCGTTATCCTTCTCTCCCAGCGCCTGGTACACCCTCGCTAGCTTGTAGTGGACCGAGCCGTCGTGATCATCCGCGAGCGCAATCTTGAATTCCGCTTCCGCCTTCTTATAATCACGCAGTGCGGAATAAGCAGTGCCCAGGTCCCGATGAATATCAGAATTTCCTGGGTCCGCCTTCAGCGCGCGGTTCAGATAGGGCAGAGCTTTGTCCGCTTGGTGCTCGAGAAGATAGGTGTCCCCCAGGTCGTCGAGTGCTCCAGCGTGGAGGGGGTTAAGCTCCAGCTCGGCCTCGAGCTCCACCCGCGCTTCAGCAACCTTCAAATCCTTCCAGAGAAGATGGCCTAAACTGTAATGCAGGTTCGGCAATGAAGGTTTCATCGCAATCGCGGCGCGATACTCTTCGATTGCGTTGCCGTCCTCCCCTTTGGCGGCAGCAAGGTCACCCATCAACTCATGCATACGATAAGAATTTGAATCGGTCTGGTACAGCCGAAGATAAGCCGCAGTGGCTAGCTTTTCGTAGCAGCGTGCACGCCAAAAAGATGCTTCTGGCGAACGCCGGTCAGGTAACGGCAACTTGGCCAGCGCTTCCAGAGTCGCCTCGCTATCCCCGGCATCGAACAGCGCGCGTGCCAACTGCATGCGAAACTCAGTTGTCGACCATGCAGTCAAAGCGCGCAGCGCACAAGGCGCCACGGCAGAGAACCGACCCTGTGCAATTGCCTGCCGCACCTCGTGTTCTGAGCAATTCTCTGATGTGGCGCGCGTCGCGGCGGCGGGCGATGCTTTTGCAGCTTCAGCGGCCTCTCGCGAAGAGTCCCCGGTCTGCGCTGCCAGAAACGCCAGAGCAAAACGTGCGGCCGGGACGTCTCGAGTTCGGAGATCCGGCGCGAGCGACTCGATGTTTTCGCGAGCGGCATCGGAAAGCTGCTCGAAAGCGGAATCACCGAATCCCGTTTCTCTTATCCCCAGGATTTCCTCGGCTCGCGACTTGTCCATGGCTATCGCTCGCGCCCAATCCTGCAGTGCTCCATCCACGTCGGCCTGAATCAGCTTTGCTTCGCCACGACGGACGATGGCCCGTAAGCTAGAAGGATCGAGCAGCAATTCGGCTTCAAATTCCTGAGTTGCCTGCGTAACTCTACCTGCTCGCAAAAAAACCTCACCAAGCTCCACATGCAGCCCGGGGCGATTTTGCGAAGCAGCCAGGGCATTCTGAAAATGAATCACCGCAGACGGCCATTCGTTGCTTGCTGCATAGCTCTCGGCCAGCAACTGCTCGGCACGGGACGAGCCGGGGGCCGCTTTTTCCAGTGCCTTAACCTCCTTTTTTCCCAGTCGCTCGTAAGCGTGTCCCAGGAGGTAGAGCAGGTCCACATTCTGAGGTTCCAACTCCAATGCACGCTTAAGCGTTACAACTTCCGCTTGTATCTCACCGGACAGTTCTTGTGCCGTCGCCAGCCAGGACCAGATGTCCGTTCGATTCGGCTCCGCACGAGCCGCAGCTTTCAAATAGGGTATGGCCCTGGCCCCTTCGCCCATCTTGCAGTAGTCAACGCCGAGGAAAAAATTCGCGCCCGCGAGTGTGGGCTTGATCCTGAGCGCCCGGCGGAGCTCAGCCATGGCTTCCGGTACTCGATTCTGCAGCTGGTAAATCAAACCAAGGTTCATGTGAACCTCGGCGAAAGCCGGAGCCGCTGCAATCACGGCTTGATACTCACGCTCGGCCGTCGCGTAATCCTGGCGGCTCTGCGCCTGCTGGGCGGCAGCGAAGTGGGCGTTAACCGCTGAGGACGTAGCCGTACCCGATGGGGCAGTCTGTCCGCGCGTCTCGGGCGAGATTGCA
Organism: Acidobacteriota bacterium; assembly: GCA_003224235.1. Classification (GTDB taxonomy): domain Bacteria; phylum Acidobacteriota; class Terriglobia; order Acidiferrales; family UBA7541; genus QHYU01. The sequence continues at coordinate 11,430 of QHYU01000163.1, read as the reverse complement.
GCCGACAAGGCGAGGATCAAGAGCAGAGCTCGGGATGATGATCCGAGGCTAGACAGCTCGCTCGACAAACTGTTCATGCACTGGCCCGCGCCTGAAAGTTGTGCCGCGTTTTCACGTTACTCGTTGGGACCGCGCCCCGCAGTCTTTTCTTTTTCCAATTTCGAAAGCCTTTCAAATTGTGCCAGTTCATCAGCGCTGGCTTTGGGGTCATGCATCTCCCGGTAAACCTGGGCCAACAAATAGTGGGGCTGTGCCGCGGCCGGGTCAGCGTCAATTGCCGCGAGAAACTCAGCCCTGGCTTTTTCAGATTCGTGCCGGCCTCGATAGCATTTGCCCAACAGCAAATGCACCTGAGACATGCCAGGCTGGCCTTTCAGCGCAACCTGCAGGTAACCGAGCGCCTCGTCAAAGCGTTGCTTATGAACAGCGATGTCGCCGAGGTACAGGTTGGTCAAGGCGTCGTTCGGATCTTCCTTCAGCGCATCCTGGAATTCTTTCTCGGCGGCGTCCATCTGGTGTTGCACCCAATACGCAATGCCAATGGCATAGTGAATGCCTTGCGCATCCGGCCGCTTGGCGAGAGAAGCTTTGTATTCCTTGATGGCTTCCTGGTAGCGTTCCTCTTCGGCGTACACTTCTCCCATCAACGCATGCAATTGAAACGAGTCCGGATCAAGCGCCTTCAGTCTCTCGATCGACTGGAGGGAAGCGTTCTTGTAAATGCGCGCAAGCTGGTAGAGCCCGTCGGCGTCTTTAGGATTTTCAGAGACCGTCCGGTTCAATTGTGATATGGCTTCATCGGTGCGGCCAGAGAATTGCAGCGCCAATCCCAGGTAATAACTGCAACGCGGGTGAGGATTTGCAGTGGCGAGTTCTTGTTCAAAGCTATGGATAGCCTGTGAGAAGCCTTTCGCTCCGAGGTAGGAAACACCCAGGAAAAAATTGGTTTCCGGATACTGAGGGTCGCGAGCGAGCACTCTCCTAAAGACCTCTATGGAATCGGCAAATTTAAGCTCGGTCTGTTGCAGGACGCCGAGCCGTTTGAGGGTCTCCAGGTTCTCCGGAGCAATCGCCAACGCCTGCTGGTAGATTCGTTCTGCGCCTGCGTAATTTCCCGTTTTCTCATCTGCGCGTGCTTGCTCGAGCAAGGCCTTCAGGTCGCTCTGCGCCCTGGCCGCCAAAGTTCCGGGCAAGTTGAGAAAAATCAGCAAAACAGAACAAAGAAGACTGGGCACGGCAAGAGGTGAGGGGAAGCGCAACCGCGGAGCGTGGCTACGCAGCAATATTTGCGGCACTGATTTTACGCATTGACCTGCTGAGCAGTGGAGTTTCACTCGGCGTGAACCTCCGAAATATTGGGAGAATTCAGCCGGGATTATACCAATCAGGCGAGCGGCGCCGCTACAAAAAGATACAAGAATGCGGTTCGGTGCGTGCAGGCGAATCCGCGTGACTTGCGCAGCGCGACGTCTTTGCTTTTTGCTGGATTTGTGCTTTGCGGAATTCCCAGCGGCCTTGCGCCCGTACATGCGATCTGATTGCTAGCGAATTCGGCGGACGGCGACCAGACTTGTTGAATCGGGCGCCCCGGAAACTGTGCGGGAGCGAATGAGTGCTTCAAACCACATATTCCCAGTGGCGCCATTCCAGCCAGATAATCCGAGCGCGCTCTGCAGTTGCCGTCGATTTTCCTCATCGGCTAGGAACCGGCCGGCAGCTTCGGTACCCTCCTGCTGAAGTCCTTGCAGTACGAGTACGCTCCCGTCGTGGGTCGCATTCGGAAGAAGAGCAATGGTCGCGTAATCCTCTCCCACAGTTCCCGTCCCTCGCAACCCTTCATAGCGTGCCTGCTCGCCGGGCAGAGGATGAGTGTTCACAAATTCTTTTACGCTCTTACCGACCACCCCCTCGCTCTCGTGGAAGTTGAGTTTGTCCTGAAATAGCGACACCCAGGGATTGGATCCAGGGCTTCCGATAAAGATGTAATTCCCATGATCCAGCTCTCGCATTCGTAAATCCCTTGCGGAACGCACGGACACCTGCGTTTGCAGTGGCCCTGCCATCTTCAGAAGGGACACCACGTCCACGACATCGGCAAAGGAGGTTAACGCCGAGTTCGAAATGTACTCCTTAAAACGGCGGTCAGCTTCGCCGAACTTGAGCACCTCCGTATTCTGAAGGAAGTCTCGACGGAGATACTGATCGAGGGAACCTGGCTGGCTTGAAAGGATGCGGAACATCCCATAGTTACTATCCGCCACCACGATAGTGGTTTGGTGCCAAGTATCGAAAACCTGGGAAAATGGCCACACCGGGTTGACGGAGCGAACTACCGCGCCGTTCGCGCCATGCCGGGAAGATTGATATAGCAGGACTGCGCAAACTATCGCCAAAATTCCGCAAAGGATCCACGGCAAAATCGCTTGGCGGCGCCACGAAGTGGCCGGGATTACTGTTGGTGCTCTTTCTGCCGGGGGCACAGCGGCTTTCGGAGCCGGCCTGAATGTCGGTGCGTAGGAGCCCTTCGGGATGTCCAGGATTAGGGGTTCATTACTGCCTTCTCCATCGAAATACTCGTGCAGCTTTAACCGGAGTTGGCGAGCGTGTACGCGGACAGAGCTGTCCTCAAGGGGACTGTAATCCGACGGCTTGTGATACAAACTCTTGCCGATGTGCTGCTCGGTTAAGTCATGCGCGTGACCATGGATAGTCCGCTCACTGATGTACAGCAAGAGATCTCGGAGTCGGGCGCTCTTCTGGAAGGGCTGACTGGATACAATCCTTTCAACGAGCCGCCATCGCTCATCGGCTAGAAGATCGTCAGCTACGGTTTGTTGTGAAACCGACATTCGCGTCAGGGACGGTTTTGTCTGTGCCCAAAGGCCCCAACCATACCACATGGTTTGCGCATGTCAAGCCGTCCAACTCTATGGGCCGAAAGGGTTTGGCAACCAACCGATTAGGAAATGGGCGTCGTTACACATGTGAGTCACTATGAATTCACAAGCTAAATCCTTTACTCGCACTCATGCTGGGACATAATCTTGCATCCGCTCCGCGGTTTCATCGCATTGACGATACAAATCCATGGCTGAGGATTTCATGGAAGTGAGTCAATGTGAGCATGTTGGTCTCCTACCTTAACAGGCTGGCATTCCGATGTGTGCGGCAGGGGAGGGTCCAGTGAAAGCATTGGTAGGTTTTCTAGTTTGCATGCTTTTGACAGTGTCCGTTTACGGGCAGACCACGAACGGGAGCATTCAGGGAACCGTAACGGATTCCAGTGGTGCCACCTTGAGCCGAGCCACCGTGACCGCTCGAAACTTGGATACCGGCCTCACTAATTCTACTGTGACGACTGACGCCGGTCTGTATTCTCTGCCTAACCTGCCTCCTGGGCGTTATTCCGTGAAGGTCGAGGCAACGGGCCTGAAGAAATACGAGCGGGAAGGTGTCACTGTCCAAACGGGCAGCACCGTATCGCTAGATATAGAAATGCAAATTGGCTCGGTAACCGAAACCATAACAGTCAATGCCGACGCCAGCCAGCTTGAAACCGCCACCTCTGATATCGGAGTGACGGTAGAAAGAAGCTTAATTGCGAATCTGCCGCTCGAGGTTTCCGGTACAATCCGCAACCCTTTGCAGTTCATTACACTTGTACCAGGGTTTGTCGGAATTGTGGGCAACAACCCCGCTGACAATGCGAACGACGATTTCAAGGTGAATGGAGGCCAAGAAGGCGGAACGGATGTGCTCGTGGACGGCGTCTCGATCTCCCTGGTATCGCCCAACATACAGTGGAATAAAGGGGTTTCACCGGAAGCAGTGGAAGAATTCAAGGTGCTGCAGAGCAATTTCTCACCCGAGTATGGTGAATCCGGCGACGGCATAATAAGTCTTACACTGAAGTCTGGGACCAACGACTTCCACGGTTCTGTTTATGATTTTCTCCGCAACCGCGTGCTGGACGCCAACAGTTGGCGAAACAACATGGCGAATCCGGGTAAGCCCAAACCTATCGATACGCAGAACGACTTCGGCTTCACCGTCGGCGCTCCCGTGCGTCTCCCTCACATTTATAATGGACACGACAAAACGTTCTTTTTCTTTGCTTATGAAGGCTTTCGGTTGCAGACCGGAGGCTTAACAGTACTTAGTCTGCCACCGGAAAGCTTTCGCAAGGGCGACTTTTCCGCTTTGTTGCCAGGCACTCAGCTTTTCGATCCCACAACCGGCAACGCAATTCCTGGCAATATCCTGACAAATGACCCGAACTTCACCCCGAGTGCGGTGATGACGAAGGTCTTTGCACTGCTTCCGCCGACCAATGGCGGACTCTCAAACAATGTGACTGGTACCAGGACCGCAAAAACGACTGCAAATCTCTGGGACCTCAAGATTGATCACGTCATCTCGGACAAGCAGCGGATTTCTGGCGGCTTTGACTACGACAATACCCTCAAGGGCGAAATCTCGAGCCTGGGACCGATCTTCGGACAAAGCACGCCGCAGAGTACTCGGTATGCGCGCTTTAGCCACAACTACGTTTTCAGTCCAACGGTGGTCAACCAATTCCTGGTCGGATTTAGCCGGCGTTTCCGGGGCGAAGTCGCGAACAGCCTCGGCGAGGGATTCCCGGCAAAGATCGGACTTACTGGGGTAAATAACACCACTTTCCCATGCATTAAATTTTTCGGTGGCCCTTACCGTGAGGCGCTTAACGCCTGCGGCGACTCGCAATTCGCCGACAACGTATATCAACTGAATGATTCCGTGAGCTGGATCAAAGGCAAACACAACTTCAAGTTCGGCGGAGAAGTCCGCATGCTGCAATTCAACGTCCGGCGGCTAACCCAGGGCTCCGGAGAATTCCATTTTGATCCCGCGCAGACCAGTCAGAGGGGAACTGGCGGCGATGCCGTGGCCAGCGCACTCTTCGGCCTCGTGAATGAGGCGTCGCTGAATTTCGGCGGATTCAGCGGAGTGCGATACAAGAATTTCTCCTTCTACGCGCAGGACGCGTACAAGTTGAGGCCCCGCCTAACTCTGAATTACGGCCTGCGCTACGATCTCGACCTGCCGGCCTCCGAAGCGTTTGATCGGTTTTCGGCGGTTGACCCAACGCTTGCTAACCCGGGGGCCGGAAATATCCTCGGAGCTTACACGTATTTCGGAACGGGCACAGGCCGCAACGGACGGAAGCGCCCGCAGGACACCTACAAGAAGGCGTTCGGTCCTAGAGTAGGTTTCGCCTACAAGATTAATGACAAGACCGTATTACGCGGCGGTTATGGAATCTTCTACGAGCCGCTAAGGGAAGGGTCTTTCGCCGACCAGGATGGCCTGGGATTTTTCAATAAGGAGACTCTAAACGCAGGCACCACGACTGTCGTTCCGTTCCAAATTGATAAAGGCGTGCCACACATACTTCCGCCGTTCGGTCCCTTTACACCCGAGGGTCAGAATGGCAACGGCGGGGTAATCCTCGTGCCGCGCGGCAGCGGCCGACCCGCAGACATCCAGTCCTGGAATCTCAACGTACAACGCCAGATCACGGCCAACATGGTCGTTAGCGTAGCGTACGTCGGGTCCAAGGGCACGCACTTGCCAGCTTTGAACATTATTCCAAATCAAACGAATTCTTCGTTGCTATCATTCCTCAGCACGTTTAGCGACGACTTGAAGAAGAATGCTAGCTGCCTTACGAACGGGGGCTGTCCTAATGCCGTTGCTGCCGGCGTCAAGTTGCCTTACCCGGGCTTCGCTGGGAACATCGGCCAGATCTTTCGACCGTTCCCTCAGTACGGTGACTTCAACCAGGAAGATAACTCGTTCACTCCCGATCGGAGTGGCAACTCCACATACCATGCTTTGCAGGTGCAAGCGAACAAGCGTTTCGCTCAGGGGTTGAGCTTCCTCGTTTCGTATACCGTGTCGAAGAACATTACGGACGCCGACTCCGCAGGACCGGGCGTTTCCGGATTCATCAGCACCAACAGCTTCATCGGCCAGAATTCGTACGATCGCAGAGCCGAAAAAGCGGTAAGCCAACTCGATACGCCGCAAAGTCTTGTGGCGAGCTTCTTCTATGAGTTGCCCGTCGGGCGTGGAAAGCGCTACTTGAGCAAAGGTGGATTGGTGGACCGTGTAGCGGGCGGGTGGTACGTCTCAGCCGTCGGATCCTACAAGTCCGGAACTCCTACCACGGCATACGGCCGTTGCGATGGCACCGCGGGCGATGTTTTGTTTGCCGGATGTCACTTCACTGGGATTGCCCGAGTAAATGTTGTCCCGGGAGTGAGTGAGACCAACAAGAGCTCGAATTTTAATCCTGCCACTACGTCGTTCTACAACTCGGCGGCGTTCTCGCCGGTAGCTTCTTTGTCTTTCGGTAACGAACCACGATCCCTCGCTCATGCCCGCACATTTGGGGAACGGAATGAGAACTTCACGCTAGGCAAGAAAACCAGGATTTTTGGAGAGCGGGCAACGATCGACTTCAAAGCAGAGTTTTTCAATGTCTTCAACCGGCACATCTTCAAGGCACCTGGCGGATTCGATTCTGGCCTGAACAGCCCATTTATTCCCGTTAGCGGTCCCGGTTCAAACTGCCCGGGCCCCTTTGCCTGCGGATTCGGTACTGTCTCCAACACGTTCGACCCGCGAGCCATTCAATTTGGCTTGAAGATCGCGTATTAAGGCCGCAGAGCTCTGCCCGAGATTGAGCCGGGTAGAGGTCTGCGCATTTATCTCATACTGAGGTCGCAGCCACATGAGTCATCTCAATCGGCGTGGCTTCATGAAAACGCTCCTGGCGACTGCCGCGAGCGCCACGCCGGCATGCGTCGATTTCTCTGAAAGAATTGCGTGGCTGCCCTCACAGACGGGAACCGCTTCGGCCTCCACAAATCTTGAAAACGGAGATCAGCAACTCCGGCTATCGCCCGTAGGCGCGCCGCTTGCCTTCCAGAACTTCGTGCGCGTCGGGAACGAATGGAAACCGGCCACACTGCCTGGCATCCCACTGGTAACCGGGGCTTCGTTTCCGCTGGTGACCTCGTATCTGCGGCGTGAGGGTCTAACCGTTGCCTGCGAAGGGAAAGCTACAGCAGAAGGCCTGGACGGGAAACGCCTGGGATACGATTGGAACGCGGAAATCAGGGCTGTGGACGGTGGCCGTGGCGAGCCCTGGTTCCGGTTCCAGACCACGCTCCATCTGCCGGCACCGGTCAGGTTGCGCCAAGAAGGTCAGGTCGAGCCACAGATCATCACCTGGTTGAGTTCAACTTCCACCCTGATGGAAGGTCAGTCAGGAAGCTGGAGACGGGTGCTGCTCGAGCAGCCAACCCGGAATTCGCTCGGCGCCTGCGGTAACGACTTACCTGCGGTCTATCTGCTGGACCAGAATGTCGGCATCGAGACCATGATGTACTTTGATGTGGGCGACATGGGTTGGATGTCGACCGAAAACCTGCCACGCTTCCTGGTTTATCGCTGCTCAAGCATCTCACACATTGAGCGAGGCGGAACCCAGCGTCTTGGCGTGGGGCTGATTGCTGACCAGACCACCGGCAACGTGCTTCCTGCGGGCGAGGTGCGGTTCACCTATTGGCTGCTCCAGCGACCCTTCACTCGCTTACTGACCCAGCAGGAGGCCGTAGCGCGATGGCTGCAGGCGCTGCTTCCAATGTTTGAGGAAAAGCTCACCTGGCCTCCTTGCGCCAGCACCTGGAAGGATTTCGCGGCGGGTACGGTGGAAGACTTGCAAGAGAAGGGCACGGCGCTGATCGAGGTCAATGGACACACCGGACTGCGCGCATACGTTAAGGCGAGCTCTCAAATCTGGAAGGAAGCAGCCGATAACTTCGAGCTGATGACCGTCGCGGATGTCCTCTGGCCGTCGCTTCTTTATCTCCGGCTGCATTCCTTGCCGAGTTTCGAGCTCGAGTGCCACCAGCTTCTGGCCAGTCTCCCCAGCTTCTATCATGCAGACACTCGCAGCCTGAGCAATGATTTTGTGCGATCGCCGAATGAAAGGGCGGACTCCTGGTATCCCTTCGAAAATGGCCTCGTCAAGTATCCGATGATCGGAACTTTGGCGGGATTGAAGGGAGTCACGGACAATTTCCTGGAGGCTTTCCAGACTGCCCAGAAGATGGCCCGCCAGTACGGCTATCTCTTCCCGATCTATTACCAGGTATCAAGCCTTCGCGCCGAGGGAGCCGGAACGAATTATGCCATCGGCGGTCTTTACGCCTGGGCCGGCGTTCTCGCTCACCGTCTGACCGGGGAAGAGCGCTACCGTGATGAAGCTCGTCGGGCCATTGAAGTGATGTATACCGTTCCTGCTGAGCGGCTGTTCCATGAGCCTCAGGAACTTGCTTACGGCGCACTTGCCGCAGCCGAGCTGGGAATGAGGGATCAGACAGCCTACCTGCTCTACGAACAGCTCCGCATGTTTTATTGGTATTCCGACCCCAGCCAGAAATCCCACGACATCCGCGGAATGGTTCAGGCCGCGGCTTCCATTCTGTATCCCGCTTTCAAGGAGAACGTGGAAGCAATCCTGCCCTGGACGGGAATCATGAAGCGCGGAATCGTTTTTGAGGGTCTCCTGCGGTTTATGGATCAGCAGCGGCGCAACAATTTCTATTTCTTTGAAGACTGCTCGGGGAACCGCAAGCGCCGTGCGTCAGCTTTTGTGCCATTCGAAAACCTCGGAACCTTGGAACTCGGCGGCATGACCGGAAACGTCGGTAAGGAAATCTACGGTGCCGGCGAATCGCTGTGGATGTATCTTATGTTCGAGGCTCTCGGGCATGTCAACGACCGTGAGCTGATGCTGGTCAATCTCGATCTGCTCGACACCTCCGGTGCCAACCAATTCCCCTCGCGCCAGCTCAATTTCATCTTGTTCAACCCGACGGCTTCCTCGCGGTCCGCGGAGATCACCATTCCGCCAGCGCAGAAAACCAAGGTGCGTCTGAGTGAAAAAGGAAAACCCGTCGGCGACACGCTCCAGGTTCCAGGCCAAGCATTCGTGCGGTTGCTGGCGGAATATTGACGCGGGAGTTGCTTGGCGGTCAGCGACAGGAGACTCGTCGTGCAAGCTCTCGGCACGATCCAAACAGGATGTGAAGAGGAGAATTCTTAAGATGACAAACGCAACGAATTTCTCGAGTCGCTTGGCATGGGCTTGTATCGTTCTCCTCGTTGCCATTGCGGCCATAGCGGCCGCCCCGTACGCTTTTCCGCTCGGAAAGTGGGCGCGGCTCTCCCAGGATCCCATCGTCTCTCCAAGGGGCGACGGATTTGAATCAGCGGGAACTTTTAATCCCGCGGTCGTGAAAAAAGACGGTAAGTTCGTCATGCTGTACCGCGCGCAAGATCAGAAGGGAACTTCGTCGCTCGGTTATGCCACCAGCGACGACGGGGTTCATTTCGTTCGCCGGTCGGAGCCCGTCCTGGTTGGCGAGACCCCCTATGAGAAAGGCGGCGGCGTCGAGGACCCCAGACTCGTAAAAGTGGGCGACACCTATTACTTGACCTATACGGGATACAACAACATTGACGGCATGGGTTCGGACCACAAAGATGCCCAACTCTGTCTCGCGACATCCAGCGATCTGATCCATTGGAAGCGCCAAGGCGTCATCATAGCGAGCTACAAAGGCAAGTGGAATGTGAGATGGACAAAATCGGGTGCGATCGTCCCGGAAAAAGTTAACGGCAAGTATTGGATGTACTATCTGGCTGACGCTCGCGATCAGTTGACACAAATGGGAGTAGCGTTCTCCGATGACCTGTTGCATTGGACGGAAGCGCTCGACCATCCTGTTCTTTCGAGCCGCGCGGGCGGTTTTGACGCCCAGGTCGTGGAGCCGGGGCCGCCGCCGATCATGACTCTGGAGGGAATCTTGTTGATCTACAACGGCGCAGACGACAAATCGCTGTACTCAACCGGATGGGTTTTGTTCGACAAGAAGGATCCAACAAGAGTTCTCGCTCGCGCGGAGCAACCCGTTTTCGCTCCAGAAAAGGAATGGGAAAAGGTCGGACAGGTGCCCAACGTTGTATTCGTCGAGGGATTGGTTCGTGACGGCAAGCGCTGGCTATTTTATTACGGCGGTGCAGACAAGCACGTGGGGGTAGTGACCGCGGAAGAACGCTAAGAACCAAGTTCGCAGAGCGCAGCCGCTCCTGCAATTCCAGCGTCCTCGCCATACCGTGCGAGCACCAGCGGGATATCCTGCGGCGAGGGATTAAGGCACGCGCCCACCCAGCGCTGTCGAATCTCTTCTAGGAACGGAGCCATCATCGAAGACACACCTCCGCCGATGACTATGACGTCAGGCTCTAGGAGATCAATCACATTCCCAAGCCAATACGCCAGCATGTCCACTGTTTCCCGCATCACTTCTCTGGCAACGGGATCGTTCGCCGCGTGGGCTTTTGCGACCATTTCACTCGTTACGCGCTGGGGATCCCCGTCGGCCATCTCCAATAGAATTGATTTCGGATCCTCCGAAACTTTTTGGCGAGCCCGCCGCCCTATGGCCGTTCCAGACGCCAGCGCTTCAATGCAGCCTCGCTTCCCGCAATTACAAAGAGGTCCGTTCCTGTCGATCCCGATGTGGCCGCCCTCTGCTGCGGCGCCGGTGCGGCCGTGGTAGATGCGGCCGTCAAAAATAATGCCTGTTCCTATGCCGGTTCCAATCGTGGCATAGAAAACGTTTCGGTAGCCGCGGCCGGCGCCCCATTTTGCTTCAGCAAGCGCGGCGGCATTCGCGTCGTTGTCGATCTTCACGGAAACGCCATACGCACGGCGCATCTCTTCGGCTAGTGGGTAGTTGTGCCAGAAAGGGAGATTGGGCGGATTAATGATCACACCGGTGAGGGGATTTAGCGGGCCCGGCGCACAAATACCAATTGCTGACATGTCCTGCTGGTTCGCCGAAGCAGGGAACAGCGCACCGATCGCCGTGGACACTGCCTTCAGGCCATTGGAAGCATGCCCGGTTGTGACCATGGGAGTCCTGCTTCGCACCAGTATTTCTCCGCGAGCGTCAACCAGACCAGCGGCGACCTTGGTCCCCCCGATATCGACCCCAACGACGACCCTATTTTCATTTTTCATTTGTTTCGTAACCACTGTAAAGTTTAATGTATTTTTTCAGTGGAAGAGCCATGACTATGCAATTGCCAGAAAATACCAGAAAACGACGACTGCAAACGATGAGGAATGCTTGAGAAGGAAAACTTGCATATATAAGGTATGGACGTTCAACTCGCCATTGTCAACTCCCTTTGGTCTTCGAAGATTGAGAATCTTCAGCGATTGATTCGGCCGAGGCTGGCCCATGCAAGGGCAGATGCCCGCCGGCAGTTTCTCGAGAAGTAGATCAGGGGGTCATTTCGCGGGGCTCT
>QHYU01000162.1:49429-76257 GCA_003224235.1 Acidobacteriota bacterium | reverse complement strand
CCCCAGGTGGACGCTCGGATTCAGGTCGTCTACGGCAACCAGAACTGGAATACGACCTATCGCGGCGTGTCCCCTGAGTACCTCAGCATTCGCCGCTGGTCCGTGGTCGAGGGCGGTATTTTCTCGGAGGAGGAAGTCGATGCCTCAGCCAATGTGTGTGTGCTTGGCCAGACGGTCGCCGGATATCTGTTCGGGGACGAAGACCCACTAGGCAAAACCATCCGCGTGCGGGACTTGCCCTTCAAAGTGATTGGGACGCTGCAGCCAAAAGGATACTCGGCCACGGGCTCGGATCAGGACGACTTTATCCTGATCCCTCATACCACTGCTCAACACAAAGTGAAGGGCATCGATTGGCTCGACGACATCATGTGCTCGGCCATTTCACAGGACGCCGTGCGCCCGACGCAGAACCAAATCACCCTCCTGCTCCGAGAGCGGCACCACATACTTCCCGGCCAGCAGGATGACTTCAACATCCGCAGCCCGGAAGATGCCCTGAAGGTTCAGGAAGATGCCAGCCGGACGTTTACCCTGATGCTGGCGAGTATTGCTTCCGTGTCGCTCCTGGTGGGCGGCATTGGGATCATGAATATCATGCTTGTCTCGGTGACCGAACGCACCCGAGAAATTGGCGTGCGCATGGCGGTGGGCGCCACTGAGCGAGATGTTCAGATGCAATTCCTGACCGAGGCGACGGTACTGAGCATGCTGGGCGGCGCCTTGGGAGTGCCCGCTGGGATTTTCACTTCGCAAGCCCTCTCCAAAATATTCATCTGGCCTATGACCATCTCCATCGAAGCAATTGTGACCGCCGTGATGTTTTCGGTTGCCACCGGCATTTTCTTTGGATACTACCCGGCGCGCCGGGCAGCTTCCTTGGATCCGATTGAGGCGCTTCGGTATGAATAGACCTCTAGACCCCTAAGCATCTCTGGGACGGTCCGCCCGCCAACGAGGGACGGCGTCGGTCTCGTAGAAGAAGGTTCTCCATGTGAGGTAAGACAACTTCACGTCTTCATTGGCTCTCGGTAAGAAGGAATTACCCGAGAGCCGATGGACAAGGAGTTGCGACGCGGGCTGCGATAGCTCTACTATCAAGGGGGAAGCGATGGCCGGAGAAGTTCGGATGAAAACCGTGCGGCTGGGACTGATCGCTCTTGCCTGCGGGCTCACGGCGATTTGCGCGGACACCGCTCGAGCAAAGCAAGAGCAACAGCAGGAAGTCTCTGTGGCCGACCTAGCGCGTCGGCTGCGCGAGCAAAAGAAGTCTGCACCGGAGGCCAAGCGAGTGTGGACCAACGACAACCTTCCTCAGCTGGCCGGTGCCCCCGTGAATGTCGTCGGCAGGACCGCCCAGCCCGGGCAGGCCACTCCCGGGGAGACCGAGGCGTCCGGTTCCGCGCCCGCCGCCGGCCAAGGCGCCAAGTCCGCAGACAAAGAGAAGGAAAAAGATCGGGCGAAGGCAGAGGCGGAGCTGGCACAGGAGAAGCAACACCTGGAGACGGCGAAGCACGAGCTGGACCTGCTCCAGCGAGACTTCGATCTCCATCGGCAACAGTTTTACAGCGATCCGGGCTATGCCTCGAACACAGAGGGGAAGGAGGCCCTGGATCGGCTGGCCAACCAAGTGGAGGCCAAGCGCCAGGAAGTGCAGCAGATCGAGCAGAAAATCGCGGCGCTCGCAAACAAGCTCGAAAGTATGAACCACGAGCTGGGCGCGAGGAAAGAAGAGCCCATCACGCCGGAGAAGGAACGCGACGCGTGGGTAGCGCGAGTTCGCCCGCTGCGCCAGGAGCTCGAGCGCGTCGAAGCTGAGATACAACGCGTCCGCGCCGAAGCAGATGCCCGAGGGATGACTCTCTACGGCGTTACGGCTGGGGGCAGCATGACCGCAAATCAGTTGCAGCAACTCGAGAACCGCCGGGCGAATTTGCTGAGCCAAATTGCAGCCCTCGAGGATGAAGCCCGCCGCGCCGGTGTACCTGCTGGCTGGCTCCGCTAACCTTCCGCCACGGAATTGCAGAGGACAGTCGCAGCTCCTAGCCTGGTCTATTTGTATCCTGGCTTGCTTCTCCATTGAAGTTTCCCCGCAGGCCGCTTCGAACAGGGGACTTGTCATTTCGAGCCCGCCACGGTGGGCGAGAAAATCTCTCAGCGAGATCAATCTCTCAGCGAGATCCCTTGCCCCGGCTGCGTGGAGCCTCAGGATGACAACACATCGAGGTTAAGAGGCAGGCTGGGCTCCGTTCGATTTCCCCTGCAGGCCGCTTCTGGATATGATGGGCGCCTCATTTTCAAGGCCGGTGAGGTCCCCTATGCTCGGAGCGCGCGTATGCCCGTTTCTGCAACCAATTCCAAGGTGATCTACGACGCGTTGAAGGGTTGCGGCATTCGGCTGATGTCCGCCCTTCCGGAGACCTGGTTGGTGCACTTGATCCGGCTGGCGGATGAAGACGCCGAAATGATTCTGGTGCGTCTGGCAAAGGAGGAAGAAGGTGTCGGCATCTCGGCCGGCGCGCATTTCGCCGGAGTGAAGTCCGCCATGCTGATGCAGAACCACGGGTTCCTGGCGGCGGTGAATGGCATCGTGTCTTTCGGGCAGCTCTATAAGATTCCGCTGCTGATGCTGATCAGCTACCGGGGCACATTCGGAGAGCGCGATGCGTGGCAGACGCAAGGGGGCAACGTCACTGAGCCGTTGCTGCGAGCGCTGAGCGTCCCTTATCTTTTTCTGGATGCGCCGCAGAGCGTCGCCAAGCGGGTGCAGCAGGCCCAGACCCTTGCCGAGAGCAGCCTGCAACCGGTGGCGTTGCTGCTGACGCGAGACCTGATGTGGGAGGAGTGATGCAGCGCATCGAGTGTCTGCGATCGGTTTATTCCCAACTCGAAGGCTGCCTGGTCGTCACCATCATGGGAGCGGTCGCGGCTGAGTTGCAGTCGCTGGGTCACCGGCCCAACTTCTTCTACTTGCAGCACGCCATGGGACTGGCGTCCTCGACCGGTCTGGGGCTGGCCCTCTGCCTGCCGGAGCAGAAGGTCGTGGTCCTCGATGGGGATGGCTCGCTGCTGATGAACCTAGGCAGCCTTAGCACTCTTGCGCGCTACCGGCCGAAGAATCTGCTCCACGTCGTTTTCGATAACGAGAGCCTGGTTTCCGTTGGAGGCTTCCCTACGGCCACGGCCGCTGGCGCCGATTTGGAGGCCATTGCCCGCGGCGCGGGCGTTCCATTCGCGGTCACTGTGCGGAGCGTTCAGGACTTCACTGTCGCCGTGACCGGCGCGATTCATGGCCGCGAACTCGCAACTATCGTCGCCAAGGTCGAGGCCACTGGACCCAAAACGTATGCCACGGACCTGACGCTGCTCGAGAATCGGTTCCAGTTTCGCCGGCATATTACCTCGCTCAAGCGCCAATAGGCACCTGCGCGGGCGGTGATGGGTGGAAGAGCGAAGGAAGAATTCCTTCGATGCAGACATCAGAGGTAACCTCATGTCTCAAGTCTTGTCGGAACTGGTTGCGGAGCTGAATGCCGGGCGTTTGCGAGTGGTGGACCTGACGCAGCCATTGAGTCCCCAGACGCCTTTGCTGCCACTGCCACCGCAGTGGAACAACACGCCGGCTTTCCGGATCTGGGAATTGTCCCGCTACGACGAACGCGGCCCAGCGTGGTACTGGAATGCATTTGAGACGGGCGAGCACACGGGCACGCACTTCGATGCCCCGGTCCACTGGATCAGTGGCAAGGACCTCCCCGATAACTCTGTGGATCGCATCTTGCCAAAGAAATTTATCGGACCGGCCTGCGTGATTGATGTGACTGCGGAAGTGGAGAAGGACCCGGACTACTTGCTGAGCCCGGAGCGCGTCCGCATCTGGGAGCAGCAGCATGGACGCATAGTCGCGGACGCGTGGGTCCTGCTGCGTACAAGCTGGTCGAAACGCGCAGACCCCAAGGAGTACATCAACGTGAAGGAAGACGGGCCGCACACGCCGGGATGGACTCCAGAGTGCTCCGCATTTCTAGCCAAGGAGCGTGACGTTTTGGGCGTCGGCGTGGAGACGGTTGGGACGGACGCCGGCCGGGCCGCTACCTTTAACCCGCCGTTCGCGAACCACTACATCATGCACGGCAGCGGCAGGTTTGGCTTGGCCGGCTTGTGCAACCTGGATCAGCTCCCACCGACCGGCGCCGTAGTCATCGCCGCGCCACTGAAGATTGTCAACGGCTCTGGCAGCCCGGTGCGGGTGATTGCCATCACACCTTAAGGTGTCCGAGGCCGCGAACAGTTCGCCACGAAGGTTCACCCCACCGATTCACCCCAGCCCCGGCGGGGCGAGGGTCGCGAGGCGTCCCTAGGGTGAAGCGATTTCTGGTCCCGTTCCAACTATTTGGAGCTATCCCCAGGAATGAGAAGGCGCATCACTTCACCGTGCGGAATGGGCGCAGACTGCAGGCGAATCAAGTTGGAACGGCACTAGCGATATGCGATGACTATATTTCCGTTTTCGATGTGGATGTCGCCGATTTCCGCAGGCAGGCCCAGCTTTTCGCGGTTTCCCGGCGACGTCAGGAGCCGCCGCACGGCGCTTTCAAGCGTGGCTTGCGGAATGGGCAGCGACCCGAGCTTCCCACTGGTGGGCTCAAAACGCAGGTAGCCATTCTCGACGCCCAGGCGGCCCTCCAGCAGCAGGGAAAGATCCTGGCCATGAAAATCGAAGAGCACGTAAGCCTGGACGCGGTCGTCGAGCAGGTTGATCTTCACGTCTTTCACCGAAGACTGAACTTCCGCGATTGAGGGCTCTGCGCCCGTCGGCGGCAGGGATGGCGCCTCGCCCGGCGGTGCAAGGTTACCATTGAGCGCAAGATTCGCTCCGAGGAAGGCGTTCAGCTCGGGTGTATCCAGCCGCAGTCGATGGGGCTGGCCGGCTTCAGCGGCCGATTGCGATTCGCGCAGCTTCGTCTCGACCCGGGCAGCGGCCTGCGGATCAATCGGAACCTGCGGGGGAGTGGACTTGCGCAGAATCAGAACCACGGCCAGGACGAGAAACGCCAGGCTCGTCCAGGTGAATATCCTGTAGATCAGGCGGAACACTCCGCCAGACCTTCCGCGTGCCGGAGTGTAGTCTGTCTGCGCGCGCGGGCCACGCCGCGCTGCAATGCGCTTCTGATCCGCGAGCACGGCGAAGCAATTCCGGCACTGGATGCCGCCTTCCTGCTCGCTACCGCACTTCGGACAGACAACGTTAACTGTACGAGCCACCATGGGAATCACTCCTGTTCAGTTTGAATCTAGCAGGGGCGGAGCTATACGAGGCGGGGAGGCATTAGGGGCGTGTCGTAGAGTCCACTGTTCCAAAGGACAGGGCGAGCCGAGTCCCGCGGTTGCCCTGCATCGCCCAGGCAGCTAGGATTAAATAAAGCGAGCCCTGACGGAGCAGCGCCCTGACGAGGCCAGGACATTCATGAGACAACTGGCGACTTCTAGGGATTGTTGTTCTGCGGGAATTGGAAGCGGTATGCGGACACGCCGCGACCAGAGAGCTGCCGCGTGTTGAAGTTGAGCTGGTATTCCACGTACGGGTCGCCACTGGGATAACCCTGCGACTCCGGATAGGGATAAGGAATCATCGTATGGTAAGGCAGCGGCTCAACTGTATCCGCGTGGGCCGCATAGAAGTCCATGTCCTTGGTGAAGCCGTCCACAAAGAAAAAGTAGTCGCGCGTCCAGCCCGGCGGCAGAGCGGGCAAGCCAGCCGGGTCAAACTCCAAACTGACCTCCTCGCCTGACCCAAAGATGACGAACTTCTCGTCCGCGTCTTTTAGCAACTCGGTCACATCGCCGTAGCGGGTATAAGCACCGGCTTGGCGTGCGTACGGGCCAGTCGAGCTGACTTGTTCGTGAACATAGGTAATGTCGCTCGGCGGATTGCCGTGCCTCTCGCGGGGATAACCCAGAAAGCCAAGCTTGGCCTCAGCCAGGGTGACCTCGGTGATCCGGTACTGGTGGGTATCTGGAGTGGTGTCAATGAGGATCTGGTCCCAATAGATTTTCAGGTTGGTGACGATGCGAATGCGCCGCGTGCCTGCCGGCAGGCGACCGGTAAGGTCGGCGACCATTGTGCGGGCGAGACCGGCGGGAAAACCCATATCGTCCACGACACGCACCCAGCGGCCCGCCGCATCGAGTGCCTCGACGTACGGTACGATCGGGGTCACGCCTGCCTGATGCGCCGCATAGACAGAGGTTGCCGTGAAATAGTCGGTGAAACCATGCAGTAGAAGGCGGATCGGCGCCTTGGGATTCCACTCTCCCAGGTCCAGCTCGACCCAATGAGTCTGCGCGAATCCCTTGAAGGGCGACGGGCCGAAGCCAGTAACGTAGCGGCGGTCGCGAGCTGCTAGCTCCGGGAGCACATCGCGCCTGTGCTCGTCCCAGGCGCCGCGTGGCGGTCGCGCGCTACGGCTGGAGATCACCTTGAACTCCGGGAAGGGCGGTTCGCTGGCGAAGCGCTCGTTCGGAAAGACCTCCATGCCGGCGGGATGGTCCACCGCGAGCAAACGCGCCTGGTCCAGATAGACGACCTCCTCCATGGGCTCAGCAAAGCGAAAACTCAACCGGGCTTGACGCGGCCGCACGCGCGCGCCCTCCACCTTGAGGTATTCGGTGGGGTCGGGGATATTACGCTCGCCGGGCGCGACCCAGTGGCCGACAATTCCTGGTCCGATCATGTCGGCGATGAATTCGTACCGGCGGCCGTTCCAGGCGAACAGAATGGGACACGAGCTGCCTCGGCGGTCGAGCTCTGCGACGCTGTGCGAGGCGCGGGCGGCGAGCTGTACCTCGTCCTGCGGAACCCCAGTGGGCCACAGCAGGCGAACGAGTTCGGCTTCCTTCGCGCTGCCTAGACCGGCGATCACCTCCGTGGCACTCTGCCCCAGGTAACCCGAGGCGCCCGGCACCTCCCACTTCTGATAGAGCGGGCCGGCGTAGACTTCAACCTTGGTGCCAATCGCGCTCTTATTGTCGCCTAACGCCTTCAACGTAAGGCGGAGCCAGTTGTTTTTGTTGCCGCCTTCATTGCGCAGCAGTACGGGCGGGCCGCCGTACTGCGTGATGAGCAGGTCGCTATCGCCGTCGGCATCATAATCGGCCGTGATCAGGGCGCGTGGATGCACCAAATTCAGACCGGCCAGACCCACAGCAGCCGTCACATCTTCGAATCCTTCGGCCCCGCGGTTCCGCAGAACGACAATCCTTCCTTCACCACCGGAGGTTTCACCCACAGCAGCAAGGTCGATCCAGCCGTCATTGTCGTAGTCGATGGCTGCGACGCCGTAGCCGTGCGCCCAATCCAACTTCGGCAGCGGCACGCGCTGAAGTCGCTTCCCCTGCACGTTGCGCCATAAGGTCAGCCCAGGCGCACCGTCGTGCGTGAAGGCCAAGTCCATCCAGCCGTCCTTGTCAAAATCAAGAGCGACCACGCCCAACGTGGGCGGAAGCTTCTCCTCTTGCGGGTCCCAGGCCGGCAGGACCTGAAAGCGGCCTTCACGCGGGTTGAGAAAAATGGCGGCAGTCGCACCTGAGCCGGTTATGACCAAGTCCACTGCGCGGTCGTTATTGAAATCGGTGGCCACTACGCCGGCGCTGGGCCCCACCGTGCCCAGCCCGGTCGGCTCGGACCAGTCCGTGAAGGTCCCATTGCCGTTGTTGCGCCACAAGACGTTCCGCAGGAGCGGACCGCTTGCGCGACTCTGATCGTCCGTTCCTTCCGCAGCGCGCCGGCCGCGGAGGACGTAGAGATCGAGGTCGCCGTCGTGGTCGTAATCCACGAAGGTCAGACTAACGAAGCCCTTGTCCCGGCGGATGCCGGCCGCTTCAGTCACGTCGCGAAAAGTGCCGTCGCCCTGATTGCGGAAAAGCTTGAAGCCGTCCTCGAAGGCGACAGCGAGGTCAGTCCAGCCATCATTATCGTAGTCGCCGGCGGCACAGCCCAGCCCGGCCCCGGGAACGTCCAGCTTCGCGGCGCGTGTTACATCTTCAAAGCGGCCGCCGCCCAGGTTGCGGAACAATGCGCTTGTGCCCTCTGAGCCTCCATTGACCAGAAACAGATCGGGGCGCCCATCGTTGTCGTAATCCAGGAAACATGCGCCAGCTCCGGAGAATAACGCCCCTTTCGCGGCCGCATCGCCGCGCAGGCCCGCTTCACCAGCTACGGAAGCAAAGCGTACGGGAATCGCGGCTGGGACGGTAGGAACGGAGGAGACGACGAGTTCGGCGAGGGAATAGGGGCCCTGGTCGCCGTAGTTCAAGCTCATCGCGGCACCGAGTTTTTCCTGGGTGAGCTTCTGGAAGCGCGCCAAGTGTTGGCGGGCGGCCGCCGAATCGCCCTTGCGTTGGTAGGCGCGGGCGAGACCGAACTCAGCGGAGACGTGGAATGGATTGATCGCCAGCGCGCGGGTAAAAGCGGCGATCGACTCGTCGTACTTCTGTAGTTGCGAGTAGAGAAGACCCAGGAAGTAGTGCGTATCAGCGTCGTTCGGGACCAGCGCCACGGCGCGGCCAAACGCGTCGAGCCCCTGCTCGGGCTGACCCTGATTTTTAGACACCAGGCCCAGGTTGTACCACGTACGCGGATCCTTAGGCAGCCTTTCGGCTGCTTCAGCCAGCGCCGCGCGCGCTTCTTCCAGTTGCTGCTTGTTAAGCAGAGCGATACCCTGGTTGAGCCGCGCGATAAAGAGCTTCGGGTCAAGCGCATAGGCCTGTTCGAAAAGCTTCAGCGCCTGGTCGAAGCGTTGCTGGCCCATGTAGGCAACCCCGAGGTTGTTCAGCCGTATGGCCTCAGTAGACGCATCCCCAGGTGGCGCTGTTTTCTTGCTGGTCTGAGGCACCGCGCCGGGCTGACCCTGCGGCCCGGCCGGTGCGGGCGTAATCGAGATGGCCGCCAGGCCTACAGCAACGAGAAACACGAGGAACGCGGGCAGGACACGCCACGGGTGCTTCACTTTGCTTCCTTCTTGGGGCGGAAGGGCCTGGCGGAAACCACGCCGCTGCCCTCTTTGATCGTAATCGTCTGGCCCGCGGCGATTTTGGTCAAATGATCCACGTGTCCGCTGGGCCAGCGTACTTCGAGCGCTTCGGCCTGCTCGCGGGGGCCGAGGCCGAAGGTGAGCACCAGTTCACTTTGCGAAAGATAGCTCGAGCCGCTGCGCAGCATCTGCGACTGCGTCTCGCCGCCCGCCGTGAGCTTGACGACAGTGCCTATGGCGTCGCGGTTGGAGCGGGTACCGACCAGGCGAACGCGTAGGCTGCGGTTGCTGCCGCCGTCGTTGCGGAACAGCGCTGCCGGGCCACCGTTGGTGGTGACCAGCAGGTCGAGGTCGCCGTCGTTATCGATGTCCGCGTAAGCGGCACCCCGCGCGATGCGCGAAGCAGCAAACGCCCGCCCGAGCTGTCGCGTCACTTCTTGAAATTTTCCCCCGCCCAGGCTGCGGAACAAGTGCGGCGGCTGCGCGTAGGTGACGCGTTTCTGCACGCGCTCGATTTGCTCTTCGATGTGACCGTTAGCCACGAAGATGTCGAGCCAGCCGTCCAGATCGTAGTCGAAGAAAAAGCATCCGAAGCCGAGCGTGAGCAGACTCGCGCGGCCCACCTCCGAGCGCGGCGCTTCGTCCACGAATAGTCCATTGCCTTCGTTGTGGTAGAGAGCCAGCATTTGATTCGAGAAGTTGCTGATGAGCACGCTGGGGCGGCCGGAACGGTCGTAATCGGCAGCGTCCACGCCCATGCCGGCGCGGGCCACGCCGTCTTCGCTGAAGGCCACGCCGGCCAGCACGCCGGTCTCGGTAAAAGTGCCGTTCCCGTTGTTGTGGTAGAGCTTGTTGGGCTGCGTATCGTTGGCGATCAGCAGGTCGGGCCAGCCATCCTGGTCGTAGTCGAGCACGCCCACGCCAAGTCCCTTCGAAGTCTCGTCCAGCAGCCCGGCTTTTCGCGTGACGTCTTCAAAGGTACCGTCGCCGCGGTTGTGCCACAGCCGGACCGACGCGCCCTTGTAAGATTCCGGCGTGCAGTAGGACTTTGTTGCGCCGTCGAGCGTGCAGTAGATGTCGGCCTCGGGCGACCACTGCACGTAGTTCGCTACCACTAGATCGAGGTGGCCGTCACGGTCGTAGTCCACCCAGGCGGCGCCGGTGCTGAACTCCTTGATTCCCCCCAGACCCGCCTCCTGCGTGACGTCGGTGAAGGTGCCATTGCCGTTGTTGCGAAAAAGCCGGCTCTGGCCCAGCGCGGTGATAAACAGGTCGTCGTAGCCGTCGTTGTTGTAATCGCCCACGGCCACGCCCATGCCGTACATCTCGACCGCTAGGCCGGCCTGCCGTGTCACGTCGGTGAAGGTGCCGTCGCGATTGTTGTGATAGAGATGCAGTGTCGAGGCACTCCGGCGATGCCCCGGCCAATCCATCCCGTTGACGAAGAGGATGTCGGGCCAGCCGTCGTTGTCATAGTCGATAAACGCGCAGCCCGCCCCCAGCGTTTCCGGCAGATACTTCTTGCCGAAGGCACCGGTGTTGTGCACGAACCGGATGCCAGCGGCCTGCGTAATGTCGCGAAACTCAATCCCCTGCGGAGGGCTCTGGGGAGCGCCCTGCGGCGCAGCCAGTGCGAGGGCAGCAGCGAGCACGAGGCCAGAGCCTAAGATTGCGCGCATCACTTGGATGCTGGGGCCGGATGCCGCGCTTTGTTTTGGGCGCGCGGAGAGGGTGGTTTGTCGGCAGTCGCGGCAAGCGGAGCCGAGCCATGCTGGTGGATGGCCTGGCGCTCGTTGTTGTCCTCGGGGTGTTGCCGACGATAGGCGCCGGTAATGGCTTGCGCCGCTTCGTCTGCTTTGAAGCGCAAGTAGCGCGTCTGGTGCTCCCGCGCGCGGCCCTGCTGGCCGAGGCCGTTATAGCAGAGCATCAGGTTATAGTGCGCCTGCAAATCCTCCGGATCTATGCTGAGGACGTATTCAAACTCTTTGACCGCGTCGGCGTAGCGGCGCTGGAGGAAGAGAACGCGGCCCAGTTCGTTGCGTACCACCCGGTCGCGCGGGTATTGCATCAGCACCTCTCGCAAATGGTTGATGGCCTGGTCGTAGCTCCCTTCTTGCTTCAGAACCCGGGCATAGAAGAAGTGTGCGCGGGCCAGATTGGGCTGCAATGCCAGCGCTTTTTCCAGGACCTCATGGGCGGCAGCGAGATTGCCCTCCTGCACTTGCACCCGGCCGATGTTAACCCAGCCGTCCGGGTTTTGGGGATCGATTTGCGTTACGTTCCGGAAGGCCGCTTCGGCGCCGCGCAAGTCTCCCTGTAGCAGCAAGCCGATGCCGTAGTCGTTCCACCGCTCGCGGTCTTCTTTGGCGAGGACGCGACGCGGTTCGGGGGTGGGGGCGCTGCGGGAAGCCACATGGAGCGTTACAGTACCCTCCGCGAGAGTGACGATGGGCAGCACGGGAATCTGCTTGAGCTTCCCGGATACCTTGTCGGTCGGCCCGGTGAAAACCCAGCGGCCATCGTCGTAATCCGGCGTCACTTCGGGCGCCGGCTGGCCAGGGTTGCGTACTCCCGCGAACGAAAACTGCGTGTTCCACCACGCAAATTTCCGGTAGTTCAACCGCGCCCGCAAGGTGATCTGCTCGCCGGCGGTCTCCGGCACGCGGAGTTGGTAATGAACCGTGTCCGCAGCGCCGGGCGGGATCAGCCGAACGTAAACCAGCGCGCGAGTGGCCCAGGCATTGCGCTTGTTGATGGGATTGCCGTGCGCATCCACCATCAAGGAGCGATAGAAATGCGCGCCCTTCTCGACCCGGCCTGCGCCGCCGTTTTCTGTTCTGCCGCTCCAGAACAGCACCTGGCCTTTTTCGTCGGTGGCTTGGAGCTCCAGCCAGCAGTCAAAGGCGTCCACTGTGCCACCGGGAAAGAAGTGGCCCACCTTGCGCGTGCGCACGACTACGTCCACGCGAACCGCATCGCCGCGGCGGACGAGGGGTTCGCTGCGATTCAGAGGCGCGGTCACCGGCAGCGCTTCGACGGCGGCGCGCGGGGCTGGCGTCTCTGCCTCTTCGCCGACCGCGAATGCCGTGGAGAGCTGCGCGCCCGGCAACTCGGCGCCCTCGGCCGCGGGCCGGGCGGGCGCCAGCGCGAAGATGTCCACGCTGACAATCTTGTCCTTCAAGAACTGCTCGGTGACCTCGAGCTGCTTGGGATCCTGATTGGCGAATGGCAGCGCCATGTTCGCCGCGGGGAAACGGTGGGAGTGCACAAATCCGTTGATGTTGCCCATATCGTGGGAAGGCACCAGCGGCATATGGCAATCGGCGCACTTCTGGGATTTCGCCGGATAGTAGAACGAGCGCGCACCCTGGCCCGAGACGCCGCTGGCCTGCCAGTTGTCGTACTCGTTGAAGCCGCGAACCCAGCGGTAACGGTTCACCGGAACGTCCAAATGAACCTTGTGGCAGGTGGAACAGAAGTCCGCGGTTTGCGCGCGCACAAAGGGCTTGAGAAACGTTCGGCGATGGGGTTCGGGGTTCACCCTGACCAGGAAATCATGTAGCGTGCGCACCAGCGGATTCTCGCTCGCCGCAAGTTCGTGCAGCTTGGGATACTCCACTACGTAATCGCCCTGACCCGTCGTGCTTTTCACCGCCACGATGGAATGGCACATCACGCAGGCCATTCCAGCGTGCGCCTCGGGCCGGTCGATTTGCTCGCGGATGGGCATATCAAACATCCCGCTGAACAGCAGCGCCGGGTCGTGACACCCCGCGCACCATTTCGAGGCCCGCACTCCCGCGACGTCCTGCATGTATTCGATGCTCTTGCGGTACCACTGATTGTTGAAGGAAGAGAAGCGGTGTGCCGAGCTGGACCATTGCGCATAAATGTCAGCGTGACAGCGCTGGCAGGCGTCGGACTGCATGAAATACTTCGCGGGAATCTTGCCGCCGTGCGTAGTCTGCGCCGAGCTTGGAAAGAAAAGTCCCTGCGGGCCATCGCCTTCGCCGTCCATGGTGGCAGGCGGCATCTTCGGATTCTCGATGCGGTACGCGCGTGGCCAACGCACTTCGCGGAGCCACCAGGCCGAGCCCGCCATGACCGCAAACGCAGCAAGCAGTGTGGCATAGCGCAGCACCCCAGCACCGCTGCTCGAGCCAAGCCATCCTCGCACGCCAGCCCACTCTCCGACGAGCAGGACAACGCCCGCAAGGCTGAGGCCAATGTGGGCGTACAGCCACGGACGCAGAGGCCGCGGCGTGCCGGTGAAAATCAACGCCAGGCCCACGACCGCCCCGGCAGTGAGCAGAATCCATCCCAACCGCGCCGCCGGAGAGTCGCCGGGAAATATACGGAGCAGCGGCGGCAGCAGTTTCCAGGCCAAGAGTACACCAGCAGCGAGATGCAGCAGCACGACTGCGCCGTAGGCTACGGTGGCCGAGGGAAACGCATAGACGTAGGCGCCCGAGAGGAATAAAAACATTATTAGAATGCCGCGCAAATTATTCATTTGGAGTCCACGGTAACTGTCCAGATTCTCCTGCGGCAGAGCGGGCAAGTCAATCCTCTCCCGAAAAAGCCCTGGTAGTACAGCAAGATGCGGGGACTCTACCTGCGTAAATATTGGGGATCAATAATTGAAAAATACTAGATGTTTGCAAGGGAGTGTTCGCTTTTTACGCGCTCATAGGCTGGGCCAGCTGTTAACTTCGGGCGGGAAACCTGGCGAAAATCCATTGTGATTCCCGCGCTTTGGCAATAAGGAAAAGTATCAGAAGCCGTTGAGCGGAGTAATGCCCTTAGCTTCCACGCACTCATAGGCTCGGCCGGACACAAGGTTCTTGTACTCCTCGGTCCTGCCGCTGGGCCATTCAATGACCGCGCGGTCGACCCTGTCGCGCTTCCCGAGCCCAAACAAAACAGGCAGTTCCGATTGAGACAGGTAGCTGGATCCGCCCTTGACCATGCGTGACTGACTTAGGCCGTCATGGAAGATGCGCACTGTAGCGCCGATGGCGTCCCGGTTCGACTTCGTGCCAACCAGGCGAAAACAGATGCTGCGGTTCGCTGCCAGCTGATCGTTACGGAAGAGAAAGGCAGGTCCGTTGTTCGTGGTCATCAGAATGTCGAGATCTCCGTCACGATCGAAGTCGGCGTACGCCAGACCACGGCCGACCTTTGGCTGGTCGAATCCTCCGCCTGCCTCGGAAGCCACATCGCGGAAGGTCCCATTTCCCTCGTTGAGAAAAAGCTGTGGCGGCTGGGCGTAACCGACATTGCCTCGGATGTTCCGTACCGTTTCATCGATATGACCGTTGGCGACCACCAAGTCAAGTGCGCCGTTGAGATCGGCATCGAGAAACACGCACCCGAATCCCAAGGTGTTCTTCGACGCAAGCCCGATTCCCGCCGCCATCGCTACATCCTCATAAACACGTGAGCCGAGGGCGCGATACAGCCCGATCACTTCGTTGTCGAAGTTGGTGATGGCCACGCCCGGGTTACCCGAGTTGTCGAAATCCGCTACATCCACACCCATGCCGGCCCGGGCCTTCCCCTCGGTGCTGAACGCGAGTCCGACCTCGACCGCAACGTCCTTAAATGCGCCGTTGTGCATGTTTCGGTAGAGCTTGTTGGGTTGCGTGTCGTTGGCCACGAGCAGATCGGGCCAGCCGTCCTCGTCATAGTCGAGCATCGCTACACCCAGCGACTTCGAACTGGCGTCGAAAACGCCGCTCGTTGCCGTGACGTCTTCAAATGTCCCGTCACCGCGATTGCGGAAGAGCCAGCAGGTTTCTCCCCGGTATGCCTCGGGGGTGCAGTAGGACTTGTGCTTTCCGTCTAAGCTGCAGAACACATCATGCTCTGGAGACCACTTAACGTAGTTGCAGATGAACAGGTCCAGGAGGCCATCTCGATCAAAATCGAACCAGAGAGCCGAGGTGCTGAAGCCCTGCCTGCCGGCCAGACCACTTGAGCGAGTAACGTCCAGGAACGTGCCCTTTCCCGTATTTCGGAAGAGGCGGTTCTGCCCAACGCACGTAACCAGGATGTCTGGAAAGCCGTCATTGTTGTAGTCACCGACGGCGACGCCCATTCCATAAATCTCTACATCGAGGCCGGCACTCTTCGTCACGTCGGTAAAAGTACCATTGCGGTTATTCCGATAGAGGCGGAGTGTGGTTCGCTGCCGTTTGTGCCCTGGCCAGTCCATGCCGTTGATCAATAGGATGTCCTGCCACCGGTCACGGTCATAGTCCAGAAAAGCGCAACCGGAGCCCAGGGTCTCGGGTAGAAGCTTGCCCCCGTAGGCGCCACTATTGTGCTGAAATTGAATGCCCGAGCGGGAGGTTGCATCCACGAGCTGGAAACCCAGATCGGAATGCGGCGCCGGAAATACTGCTGCCGGAAACGCTGAGGCCGCAATCCCCGTACTGAACAGGCCGAACAGAAAATCCCTGCGGTTCACGGAAGGTTCACCAGCCCGTTGCGGATGGCGTAGACGACGAGTTCAGCGGTCTTGTGAATTCCAAGTGCGTTCATGATGTTGGCGCGATGAACGGCCACAGTGTTGACGCTGAGGTCGAGCTGAGCCGCAATCTCTTTGTTGGATTTTCCGTCGACGATCAATTGCAAAATCTCGAGCTCACGCACAGTAAGTCCGCAATCTCGCTCCCCTTTCAAAGCCGCTGGGCGGGACACTTGGGGATCGAGCACGGTCTCACCTGCTACCACTCGCTTGATTGCCGCTGCTAACTCCAGGTCCACAGCATTCTTCAGAATGTAACCGCGCGCGCCAGCTTCAAGTGCCTGCCGCACCCACGTATCTTCGGAATGCATACTCAACATCAGAACCGCGACTTCGGGAGAGATCTCGAGAATACGGCGCGTTGCGAGCAATCCGCTCGTGCCCGGCAGCGCGCAGTCCATCACGACTACCCTTGGCTGTAGCTTGCGGGCCAGCCGAATCGCCTCATCGCCGTCGCTTGCTTCGCCGACGACCACGATGTCCGGATCATCCTCCAGGATTCGCCGAAAGCCGCGGCGTACCAAACTATGGTCGTCGACAAGTAAGACAGTGATCTTATCTGGCATGCGAGTCCGGTCTCTCTCTTGGAACCCTCAGACGAACCAGTGTTCCGCCTTTCTGAGGCCGCGAGAATTCAATCGTCCCGCCCAGCAGCTCTGCGCGCTCGCGCATGGCTACCAACCCGATCCCGTGTTGTGCCGTTTGCGCCACAAACCCCTTACCGTGATCCTCCACTTCCAGTTCCAGGGTGTCGCCTAGGAACCGGAGTCGCACCCATGCCTCGCCGGCTCCCGAATGCCGGGTCACGTTGTTCAGAGCTTCCTGCAGTACGCGATAGACATGAATGCCAACGCTGCCATCCACGGGAAACGAAGTTCCTGATTTTTCATAGCATATGACAACGCCGGTTTGCCTTTCCATCGTGGGGAGGTACCAGTCCAGCGCGCTCTCCAGCCCGGCCTCGTCCAGGATTACCGGATGCAGCGCCTGGGACAGACTGCGGACATTGTTGAGCGTCGATTGCGCGATCTCGCAGACCTCGCGCAGTTCGGAACGAAGCCGGGATCCCTCTGGTGCATGGCTCCCCGCGCGACCCAGCATGGAGCCGATCGCTGTAAGGATTTGCCCGAAGTCGTCGTGTAGCTCTCGGGAGATGTGCCGCAGCGTGGACTCCTGCGTCGAGATCAACTTTTGGGCTAGCTCGCTTCGCTGCTCGGATAGCGCGGCAAGCTGTGCAAACAGTTGGCGGTTCGAGCGGATCAGGTAAAGGCTGGTGAGCACAATCGCTATGAGCGTCGCGGTCAGAAACCGGTAGACCTGTCGCTGGACGCGGTCGTAGATCTGCCCAATGCGCAGCGCCGCCTGCTCTTCGCTTTCATTGTTCTCCACCAACAGCCTGGCGACTGCCGTACTCAGGGCCGCCTGCCTCGCCTGCAGCGATAACCGGATCTGCGCGCGCGCTTCGTCTTCTTTGCCGTTGCGAGCGAGCGCAAACGTGCGGTCCACTGCATCCCAGAACTGCGCCAGCGAGTTCCCCAGGTACTGCCTCTGCTCGGGTGTTCGGAGGGCCACTGCGACCTGTTCTTCCAGCCGGAGCGCACTCTCCAAGTCCCCGCGAACACGCTGGAATTGTGCCGACCAGGCGGTGAGCGGATAGGGCTCGTCCGCGTCGAGCATGTCGCGCATTCCGAGCGCGAGGGAGTTGAGATCGTTCTGGATTCGCAGTAGCTGGAGTGAATCTCTGCGACTCCGATCGGCCAAATCCCTCTGCAGCTCTCGCAGGCCAGAGATCTGCAGGGTGATGTACCACGAGTAGGTCACCACGGCGCCCAGGGTTATTACCAACCCCAAGAGCAGACCGGTTGTTGGAGACCGTCTAGGTGCAAGGGAACCTAGCACGCGCCGAGCATACAATGCGAGTGGTACAGGCCGGAAGCAGAACCTCTTACGATTCGGGGAAGAGTGTCGAGTCGTGCGGGCGCGAAGCGCATGTCTTAACCGTATGCTTTCCGGATAGCACGCACAGAAGCAGGCGACGATCCCGAACGGCTTTGACTTGCCTGGGTGCTGCCTATGATGGCTGTCCAGTAGTAAACTCCGCAGGCTCTTTTCCTATCGATGATGGGGGGCCCGGTGTCAACCCGGCCGTCGTTCTGGGATCCAGCAGGCACCTCCCTGGCTTCTTGCCTTCGGAGCAAGGCGTCTCCTGCTCAGTTTTGTGATAGCGTTCGCTCATCCCAACGGCAGCCTTCAGTCCGTTGCGCTTAGCCATTATGTATGTCACTTCAAAAGAAACCGACCGATGAAGGGAGGATCGTATGAGACTGCACCCAGCCCGGACAATTTGCGGAGTGGTTCTTTTGGCCATTACATTGCTCGTTTCGTGTGAAAAGGCATTTCACCAGCCTGATGAGCGGTATGTTTTTGTCACTGCAAATATCAACCTGCCCTACTGGCAGGAAGCGCAAGCGGGCTTCAGGGACGCTGCCCAGATGCTCGGCGTCAAGGCAGAATTTGCGGGCCCCACTTCCTACGCTCCGAATGAGGAGTTGGAAGCCTTCCAGAAAGCCGTGACCCAGCGCCCGGCGGGGATTCTGGTCTCGCCCACTCGCCCGGAACTGTTTAAGGCGGCAATCGATTCCGCCGTCCAGCAAGGGATTCCGGTGATTTGCGTCGACTCCGACGCTCCGGACTCGCGCCGGATCCTGTTTGTGGGCACCGATAACTTCAAAGCGGGAATCGAGAGCGGCAGACGGATGGCCGAAGTACTCCATGGTCAGGGCCACATCGTTGTGGTTACGCTTCTTGGCCAACTCAATCTGGAGGAGCGAGTGCGGGGCGTCACTGAAGCTCTCAAAAAGTACCCTAGCATCAAAGTTGTCCGAACCCTTGACGACAAGGGCGACCCGCGAGTGGCCTTCGACCAGATTTCCGCCTTGATCGAGGGCAAAGAAAAAATCGACGGTATTCTTTGCCTGGAGGCCTCGGGGGGGGGCGGGGCAGCCTCAGTGCTGAACCGCTTTAACCTGATCGGCAAGATCGCAGTTGTGGCCATGGACAAGGATCCAGAGACTCTGGACTGGGTTTCGCGGGGCGCGATCACCGCGACGATCGCCCAAAAACCCTACGTCATGAGTTTCTACGGTCTCAGGTTCTTGGATGACCTTCACCACAATATCGTCCACGAGTTCAAGGACTGGCGGACCGCTCCGGCGGCACCATTGCCCGCCTGGGTGGATACGGGTACAGCCGTGGTTGACTCGAGCAACCTCACGGCTTTCCGCGAGGCCCTGGCGGCCCACCCCAAGCCGCTTTAGATTGAGGCGGGCGAAGCTCTATAGGATTTGGCTTCGCGGCATCGCTGCTGCCCCAGCTCATGTTCCGCCAGAGGGTTTTGCCGGTGGATGCTTGGCAGCAAACTCAAATGTTATTTTATGTCGCGTGTAGTTGTGGCCAGATGCGGTTGGAAGTCTAACCAGAATTTTGTACCCCTGCTGACCGGTTCTTACGAGTTCAGCTCCCTCAAGTTTGGAAATCTGAGCTGCGCCCCATGCAAGGATTTGATACTCGCGGCCCGCAAGCCCGGAGACTTCAACCTCCAGCCGATCGTGGCTTGCACTCCAAGATTCAGAAAGCACCTTCAAATTTGAGCTGGTGGCTCCCAGCGGCGGGAGGCTGACCGGCACATGCAAGGCAAAATTATCATGCAAGCGAATTTGCAGAGTGTTGCGGCCTCCATAGATCGGAAAGCGCACCGCCACGTGTTGGTCTACGCCATTGGCCTCCACCCGGAAGGCGACAGGCCGATTATTGATCTCTGCTCCGATAACTTTCGCACGCAAGGCGATTCCGGGGGAGAATTCCAAAAAGCACTCGCCGGCGCCACTCCGCTGGAGTTCGAGCTCGATGAGGTCAGGGGTCTGGCGATAGATAAGATTGAAAGCTGAGCTGCCCACGCGCAGGTTGTGGAGTTCAAAGGAATCCCAGTCGGGTGGTACATGCGGGGAAAGAGCAAAGCGATGGGCCGCAGAGTCCACCTCCAGGCCAAGAAGCCCACCGAGCAAGGGGTTGATCACCATCGCAGAGGACCAAATTTGATGGGGCGAGCTGATCGACAGTGGGGCATAGTGACCGCCGGAAAGAACTTCCGTAACGTGGCCCAACGCGCCATCGAGCGCGAGCAAGGCGTTGGCCCGCAGGTTGGCATACCCAGGAAGGGCGCGATGATAGCGGTACTCACCGACTGCCGCCCAACCTGTAAATAGAGGCCAGACAGCGCCGAAATGATAGCCAGCGGGATGGAATCGCTCGCTCCGGGAGGAAAGGATTCTCATGCCCCAATCGGCCGCATGATCCACATCGGCGAGTTGGTCTATCATTGCGTTGGCTTTTTCCGCATCGAGCAGACGAAACCACATCGGTACTGTCGCCAGCACGCTTGCCTCGGCCACTTTAGCGTTCTCCTTGTCCAGGCCGAAAGCAAAGATTCTCTTCTCGGGAATCCAAAAGGCGTCGTTCAAAAAGGTTTTCTGCCGCGCGAATTCTCGTTCCAGCTCTTTCTGCATTTCGTTGTTGGCCATTAAGTGAGCCAGGTTGGCAAGAGCCTGGAGCGCCGCCACGCCCAGACCGCTCTGATAGAGTTCCGTCTTAACCGGCAGCAGGGGGCCACCCTCTACCCAGCCATGACCTACTTGCTGGTTCTGCGCAAAACCCTGCGAATCCCAGGTCGAACGGAGGAATTTGTAGGCTTTCCAGACACTTGCCCACCTGTCTTTCACGAAGTTGAGATCCCCGCTAGTCACCGCATATTCATTCATGGTGATAATGAACAGCGGTGTGGCATCTGCTGAGGCGTACGCGTACGGATAGTCCTTGAACCACGGAACAAAGTTTGCCGTCTGCGCGATCTCGTGCGCGATTTTTCCATCTTCCCGCTGATACTTGATGAGAAAGTCCAGGGCAGTTCGGGTGTTCGCGAAATCCGCAACGGCAATGAGCGCCAGCGCGCTCCACAGCGCATCGCGCCCGAAGTACCAGGCAAAGCCGGGCCGCGCGTCTTTGCCCGAGGTCCGGTAGCCCGCGACCAGCCCAGTCCCCAGGAAAGGATTGCTGACGATCCCCTGGACCAGACTGATGCGCGACCAATCGTAGGCGCGCTGGAGCTCGGAATCGGGAAGCCGAAGGCTGAGCGTTTGATCCAGATAGTGCTCGTAGTGTGACGCCGCTTCAGTGCGCAGGGTTTGGAAGTCGGCAGAAATACGCTGGTAGGTTGCCTCTGCTTCGCTTTGGCTCTGCATAGAAGCCGCAACCACGATCTGCTTCGTTTCTTGCCCCTTCCCGGTAAGCCCCAGCTTGAAAGAACTTTCATGGGAGGACGCGTAGCTGGTGAAGAATTCTTGCCGGTGTTCGGTGGCCGAGAGGGAACCGACCAGAGCGAAGAATCTTTTCTGCTCTTCTCCAAGGACAAAAGCATGGAGCTTCTCGTTCCAGTCCATGTAAGTCCCGCCTAGTGCGGCGGGCCAGATAAGCTGAAAATCGCGCTCGAAGGTGGCTTCGATCTCGAGTGGTTCGGCCGTTGCGACTTCAATCGAGATGATGGCCCCCGCCTCGCGTAGCGGCACGAAAAGCGTCTCGCGGGCGGTGAAGGAATCACCGGTATAAAGGATGCTGCAGGATTCGGGACGAACCGTCGTGGTCCGGGCAAGTGATTCGGCCGGCAGGATGCGACCCGGCACATGGAATCTTAGCTTGAGGTCATGCAAGATCTTGAGAGGATAGACCCAAACCTCGAATGGGCCACTTTCGGAACCGAATATGCCGGCCCGAGTACCCACAGCGCCCAAGAACTCCCATGCGCGCGCAGGGCGGGAAAGTTCCAGCTTGCTGACGCCTTCCTGTCCCGATCCGTTTTTGATTTGCAGTAGGAGCTTATCCGAGATGCTGGCCGGCCCCGGTTGGCCCACGAAGAGTGCGGGCAGCCCCCAAAACGCGAAAAGGAAAGTCAGAATGAAAATGCCGACCCGCAAACCCAACAGGCTCCTAGTCATCATGCCGCCTTCGCCGAGCGGGGCTGCTCTGCATGGAATTGAGGACAAATTCAGCGGTGTGGGCGAAAAAGCTTTGCAATCAGGTTCGCCTTCTACTATAAAAAACTTGCGCGGATTGTAGCACAACACTTGTTTTTCTGGAGTAGTTCTCCATTTGCGCCTTTCGCGGCGAAAATTCTTGCAGTCGTTGAGTCGTTCCGCTCTGGTGATTCCACTGGAAAGCGTCGCTGCCTTGGCGCTCCCGCGCGAATCGCGCATTGCTCCTCAGGGGCTTCCCCGCTCAGGTTCGTCAAAGAATGCCGATGAGCTTGGCATCTCCTTCTCGAACATTGCCCGGGAAGCCGGCTTGAGCGCGAAGACGATTTTCGGAGGGGTGCAGAAGAATAAGTACCTGCTGGAGACCACTGGCTGCGGTGTGGCCTTCTACGACTATGATAACGATGGCTGGCTGGACATTTTTCTGGTGAACGGATGGCGGCTCGAAGGCTTCCCACCAGGCCAGGAGCCGACTTGCCATCTCTACAAGAACAACCGCGACGGCACGTTCACCGATGTAACGGTACGGGCGGGCTTGGCACATTCAGGCTGGGGACAAGGTGTCTGCATCGGCGATTACGACAACGACGGTTTCGACGACCTCTTTATCACCTACTACGGCAGAAACGTCCTTTACCACAACAACGGGGATGGCACATTTACCGATGTGACGGACAAGGCCGGCGTCGGCGGCAATGGCAAGCGCTGGAGCACCGGCTGCGCTTTTGTGGACTACGATCGCGACGGCAATCTTGATCTCTTCGTTGCCAACTACATCGACTTGGATCTGGCTACAGCTCCGGTTCCCGAATCCGGTCCGTGTCTATACAAAGGCCTAATGGTCGCCTGCGGCCCGCCCGGTTTGCCCGGCGGCAAGAATATTCTGTACCACAACAATGGCAACGGCACCTTCACAGATGTTTCCGAGAGCTCCGGGATCACGCAGGCCAATGGGACATATGGGTTGGGAGTTCTGACGCTGGATTTCGATAATGACGGCTGGCCGGACATTTATGTCGCCAACGATTCCACGGCCAGCGTGCTGTACCACAATCAGAAGAATGGCAAGTTTCTGGACGCGGCCATTGCGGCCGGATGCGCCTATAGCCCGGACGGGAAACCCCAGGCAGGCATGGGCGTGTCCGCAGGGGACTACGACTTGGACGGAAATCTGGACATCATAAAGACCAACTTCGCCGGCGACACACACTCGCTCTATCGCAACTTGGGCGGCAGCCTGTTTGAAGACAGCACGTTTTCGTCGGGCTTAGGCATAAACACCCGTTTCTTGGGGTGGGGCTGCGGATTCTTCGACATGGACAACGATGGTTGGCCCGACATTCTGGTCTGCAACGGGCACGTCTATCCGGAGGTTGACCAACTGAAGATGGAGGCAGGTTACGCCCAGCGCAAACTGGTTTACCGAAACCTCAGGAATGGCCGTTTCGAAGATGTTTCGCTCAGGGCGGGGGCCGGAATTACAGCTGCCTCCCGCTCGCGTGGCTGTGCGTTCGGAGACTTTGATAACGATGGCGATGTGGATGTGGTCGTGAATACAGTGAACGACTATCCGGAGTTGCTCCGATGCGACTCAACTCTGGATCACAATTGGATCAAGGTAAGGACGATTGGCACGAAATCGAATCGCAGCGGGATTGGCGCCCGCTTGAAATGCGTTACTCGCCCGCCCGATCGGAAGGGCACAGAGGCACAGATTGACGAAGTGCGAAGTGGCGGAAGTTACCTGTCGCAAAGTGATCTGCGGATCCATTTTGGTCTGGGGAAAGCGGCAAGAGTTGAATTGCTGGAGATCCGGTGGCCCAGCGGCCATGTGGATACTCTGAAGGATGTTCCGGCAAATCAGCTGATTTACGTGAAGGAGAACGAGGGCATCGTGCGCGCCATAAAATTCCCCGTGGCGAAGAGCAAAAAACTGCCAGGGTAAGTTCTCCGATAGCGAATCCACTCAGGGCTTTTTCGGAGACACTTCGACCCGCTTCCCCGAACCTTCCTTGAGGGTGTGGATCGCGTCGACGGTGAGGTTGTCGAAGCGCTCGACAAGGCCACTCGGCCAGCGGATTTCGAGGAGTTCGATCTTGGTTGCCGGGCCCAGGCCAAAATGAACGCGCATGTCGTTGTTTGAAATGTAGCTGGAACCGCTGCGAACTTCATCCACCAGGGTGCGCGCACCAGCCTTCACCGCGATGCGCGCACCGATTCCATCGCGATTGGACTTGGTTCCCACTGTTCGAATGGCGACCCAATGATTGGCCGAGCGCACCTGGTTCACCAGAAGACTTGGCGCTGCGTTCATATTGCTGATCACAGCGGAGAGACGGCCGTCATTCCACAAATCGCCTATGGCCAAGCCACGGGAAGAACTGGCGGTGGTAATGCCGGGTCCGGCTGAAGCAGAGATATCAGTAAAGGTCCCGTTGCCGTTGTTGTGATAGAGGATGCGGGGTTCCTGATAGCTGCTTCCCAGGTGCTGTCTGTCCACTTCAGGGTAGACGTGCCCATTCACCAGCAGCAGATCCGGCCAGCCGTCATTGTCGAAATCCATGAACATGGCGCCCCAGCCCAGGTATTGGGTGTGAAGTCCCAAGCCGGCAGAATAGGTAACGTCTTCGAAGGTTCCGTTGCCGTTGTTGCGATAAAGGGTGGATGTGTCGTCGGAGAAATTGGTTCTAAAGATATCGAGCCTGCCGTCGCCGTTAAAGTCGGCGACGGTTGAGCCCATCCCCGCTTGCGCGCGACCGTCTTCGTTGAAGGCCGCTCCAGCCACCACGGCCACGTCGGAGAATGTTCCGTCACGGTTGTTGTGGTAGAGGATACTGGCCGTGCTGTCGCAAGCGACAAAAATGTCCGGCCAGCCGTCGTCATCAAAGTCGAGGGTCGAAACACTGAAAGCGTAGTGTCCGTTTGTCTGATCAATGTGTGCTTTGGAGGTGACATCTTCAAACGTTCCGTTGCCCAGGTTGTGATAGAGAGTGTTCTTCGCCCACGGCAGGCCGCTTGGACCGCACATCACCGGAACTCCCTTCCACAGGCAAGAGGGCCTCTCTCCGGGGGCCGGCGCAGTGGACAGGTCAAAGTCCACGTAATTGGCCACCATCAGATCGAGATGACCGTCGCGGTCGTAGTCCACAAACGCACACCCGGTGCCCCAGGCTTTTCCTGATCCAGCGACTCCAGCCCTCTCGCTGACATCCGTAAACGTTCCGTCACCGTTGTTGTGGTACAGGACGTTCTTACCGTAGTAGGTGACAAAAAGGTCTTCCCAGCCGTCGTTGTCGTAGTCTCCCACGCAAACGCCCTGACCCCATCCCGTTCGGCCCAGGCCGGCTTTTTCTGTGACGTCTGTGAACGTTCCATCGTGATTGTTGTGGTACAGGTGGTTGGTGGGAGCCTTTCCAGCCGGGAAGCTCTCCAGGATCGTGCCGTTAACTAGAAAAATGTCCGGCCAACCGTCGTTGTCGTAGTCAAAGATGGCGACGCCGGTCCCGGTGGTTTCGATGATGTACTTCTTCGTTTCCAGGCCACCGAAGACGTTCTTCATCGTGAGCCCAGCCTTTTGGGCGATGTCCGTGAAGCGGGCAATTTGATTGGGACTGTTCTTTGGTTGGTCGTTTGCGCCAAGGGCAAGCGAGAGAAACAGCAGGACGGCGAGCCAAGCCCGCGGTCCGATGAACATCAGAAGACGGTGCCAAAAAGAACAAGGAATCATAGCCCATTGCGCATCCTAGGGCCCACCGTGGCCTCGGTCAAGGTGATGGCGTTATCCCGCTTACCTACCCCCAGCCCTTAAATTAAGCGACCCGTTCGAACATGGTAGGATCTGTTAAGGCCGTCCTACGCCGGCCCGCGCTGTGGGTGCTCGAATCCACCATCACGGAATGTCAACCCACCGGAAGCTTGCCGCGGTGTTGCTTTGTTTCTTCGCATTGCCGCTGGCGATATTTGGTCAGAACACAGGCGATCAGAAAAACCACCGCTCCGCGCGAATTGATTCCAGTTACAGTCAGGGCATGCTCGCCCTGCAGCGCGGCGATCTGGTATCCGCGCGAGTGGCGTTTGAGAAGGCCGTCCGACTGGCGCCACGCAGTCCGGAAGCCCACAATTCGCTGGGATGGGTGTTGCTGGCGCAAGGGCAGCTCGCGCCAGCCATCATTCATTTCCAAACCGCTCTGCAACTGAAACCTGACTTCCCACAGGCCCACATCAATCTGTCAAACGCTCTCGTCCAGAAAGGAGACGTGGAAGGCGCGCTCCGCGAGTCGCGGGAGTCAGTCCGGCTGGCTCCCATGGATTCCGAAGCGCATCGCACCTTGGGACGGGTGCTCAGCTTTGTTGGTGACTTGGACGCCGCGGCGAACGAATTGCGTCGCGCGGTGGATCTGGAGCCTGAGCGAGCAGATTTGCATGACGAGCTGGGCTCCCTGCTGGCGCAGCAATCGCGTCTGGACGATGCCGCAATCGAGTTTTCCAAAGCCCTGCGCTTACAGCCCGAATTTGCCCAAGCGCACCTGCACCTCGGCGTTCTGCGCTTACAACAAAAATCGTCGGAAGAGGCAGTCGCGCACCTTCAGGCCGCAATCCATCTGAATCCTCAAAGTGCGCAGGCACACTATTACCTGGGCCAGGCGCTGGAAGATAAAGGTGATCGCGACGAAGCCATCCGCGAGTTACAAGCGTCGGTAAAATTACAGCCAAACTTCGCGGAGGCCCAGAACCAGTTGGGCTTGCTGCTCCAGCGCTCCGGAAATGCGGAAGATGCGGTGACGGCTTTTCGCCGGCTGGTTCAACTCCAACCAGAAAGCCCGGACGCTCACAATAACCTGGGATTAGCCCTGATCCAACTCGGCCAAGCCGACAGTTCCATCCCCGAGTTTCAGGCCGCGCTTCGTTTGCGTCCCAATGACAGCGGATACGAAGGAAACCTGGGAGTCGCTTACCTGCAGAAAACTGACTTTGATTCCGCGATTGCCCGGTTCCAGTCCGCGCTCAGAACAACTCCCCAGGACGCGACACTGCATTACAACCTGGGGCTGGCGCTCAAACTGAAGGACAGACTCGCTGACGCCATGGCCGAGCTGCGGAAAGCTGCGGAATTGGATCCCGGACAAGCCGATGCCCATTACACCCTGGGCGTGACCCTGTGGCAGCAAGGCGAGTTCGCGG
>QHYU01000162.1:0-49290 GCA_003224235.1 Acidobacteriota bacterium | reverse complement strand
CTGCGCCAGCAAGGAGACACGGCCGGGGCCAAGGCAGAAACGCTTGCGGCCGAGGAAATCACCAAGAGTAAAACGAGCCTGCAAGCGGCAACGTTCGCCACAAATTCTGGCGCAAGGCTTCTCAACGCGGGCGACCTGGAAGGCGCCATTGGCCAATTTCAAGCCGCCATCAAGCTCGTCCCGACCTACGCTCCCGCTC
This sequence comes from Acidobacteriota bacterium, assembly GCA_003224235.1. GTDB lineage: Bacteria > Acidobacteriota > Terriglobia > Acidiferrales > UBA7541 > QHYU01. The sequence continues at coordinate 49,091 of QHYU01000162.1, read as the reverse complement.
ACTACCATCTTGCCGTGGCGCTACAAAGAAAAGGCCAGCACAAAGAGGCCCAGGGGGAGTTCCAGAAAGCGGCCGAGTTGGATCCTCGACTTAAGCCCCCAGCCCCCAAATGACGCGGCGTCCGGAGCCGCTGCAAAAAGTAAAAACTATTTGACAAATAAGAATTTCTTTGGCATTTTGCCCTCATCACTTTCAGGCCAAAGGGGTGCAGATTCCGTCGAGTCCGAATAGGCAGAACGGAGACGCGGTGGAGGCGCACGGTCGGATTTGCTTCTACCTGTGGCCTTCGGGAAGCAGGCTAGCCCATAAGGGTTGCCTCGGATTCTATCGCTAGGGGGAGGGGGCAATGAAGAAATCGTCCATCGCAGTGGTGCTGGTTGTGTTGTGTCTAGGCTATTTGGCGCTTGCGCCGACAGCGGGATTCGCCCAGGCTGTCTACGGCAGCATCTTCGGGATAGTCACCGACACATCAGGCGCGGCTGTGTCTGGAGCCAAAGTGACTGTTACGTCTCTCGGGAAAGGAACGAAAGTAGAAACGACAACCAACGACACGGGCAACTACGTCGTGACGCACCTGATCCCGGGCAAATATGACGTTCGGGCGGAGTTGGCCGGGTTCAAGGCTTTCGAGGTGAAGGCGATCGACGTGTTCGCCGATACGGCCACACCCCTAGACGCTAAGATTCAGGTAGGCGCGGTCACCGAAACGGTCACGGTCACGGCGGAAGAAACGCCAATGCTAAAGACCGACCGGGCCGACGTCGCCACGCTTTTCACGGAGAAGGTCGTCACTGAGCTACCTATCTTCAACCGAAACTTCACTGATTTTCAGCTCCTTACCCCGGGCACCCAAAAGCTGGGGTGGTCGCACGCCGCGAGCGAGAATCCTCAGGGCAGCCTTCAGATTAACGTCAACGGGCAACACTTCAGCGGCAGTTCCTTCCAGCTCGATGGCACCGATAACCGGGACCCGATTCTGGGCATCATCGTCATCAACCCCAACCTGGAATCGGTGACGGAAACCAAGATCGCCACGCAAAACTATGACGCGGAATTCGGACAGGCCCTCGCGGCGGTCATAACGGCGCAGACCAGGTCCGGCACCAATGAGATACATGGCAGCGCCTTCTGGTTCCGCCGCAGCGACCAGTTGCAGGCGCGCGATCCATTTACCCAGTCCACCCAAAATTCCCTGACGGGGAAATTCATCCCCGACTCCCTGTGGAACCAATACGGCGGGTCCGTCGGCGGGCCGATTCTCAAGAACAAACTGTTCGCGTTCGGAGACTACCAGGGAACACGCCAGAAGGTCGGGAACTCGCAGCGGCTTAGCGTACCTACGTTGTTGGTCCGCAACACCTGTCTGGCGGGTCTGGATTGCAATCTCAGTGAATACCTCGGCGCGGGACAGATCTACGACCCAAACTCAGGCAATCAGGTCAACGGCACGGGGCGCACCGCCTTTAACGGCAATATCATTCCAGTGGCAACGCGTCCCCTTTCGCCCCAGGCTGTGGCGCTATTGAAGCTATTGCCTGCCCCCAACACCACCACCGGCACAAGCCAGAACGGCACGATCGGGAATTTCGTGGCGAGCGGCACCGGTGGCTTCGATAATGACGTCTTCGACGTTCGCGTCGACCATTCCACTACGAGCAAGATGCACACATTTGGACGCTATAGCTTAGCGGATTTCCGGCTGACGGGACGCGGCGCCTTTGACACGGGCTCGATTTTCGTAGGCGGGCATGGCCTGGGCTTGGACGGCTTTGCCGGCGAGTCGAAGACACGCAACCACAGCCTCGCAAGCGGCTTCGATTACGCCGTCGGTTCATCGCTGTACACCGACTTCCGATTCGGTTATTTCAAATACCATGTAACCGTGAACCCCAACGGCCTTGGGAGTACGCCGGCGAAGGACGTCGGGATCCTGGGGTTGAACACATCGGATCCCTTGACTGGAGGCATGCCGGCATTCTTTATCGGCGATGGCGGGCAGGCCGGCGGGGACATAGCATTCGGTTACGGCCTCTCGGATCGTCTGGCCCGATGCAATTGCCCCCTCATCGAGAACGAGGACCAATTTCAGGTGGTGAACAACTGGAGCAAGATCGTCTCCAACCACAACTTCAAACTCGGCGCCGACATTCGTTATGCGAGAAACCTGCGCGTGCCCAGCGACGCGCATCGCGCTGGCGAGTTGTCATTCTATAAGGAACGCACCGAGCAGCGCGTCCAGAACCCGGATGGCACGTTCAGCGCCAACGGCGGAGTACCATTGGCTTCCTTCTTGCTCAGCGACGTCGGCCAGCTGCAGCGTTATGTGAGCACTACAAGCAACGCGGGCGAGCGACAGAAGCGGTGGTTCTTCTATGGCCAGGATACTTGGCGTGTTACGCCTAACCTGACGTTTAATTATGGCTTGCGCTGGGAGATTTATTTCCCGCAGACCGTAACGTCGACTGGCGCGGGCGGGTTCGTAGACGTGGCAACCGGGAACGTCCTGGTAGCCGGCGTCGGTGGCATCGACTCGTCGATGAACGTCGAGAACAGCCTCAAGAATTTCGCGCCGCGGCTGGGCGTTGCTTATCGGTGGCGGCAGAAGACCGTGATTCGCATGGGCTATGGCCGCAGCTTCGATATCGGCGTCTTTGGCTCGATCTTTGGACACAGCGTGACCCAGAACCTGCCCGTGCTGGCGAGACAACAGGTTCAAGGCGCGGATAAGTTTCTTTCAGCCTTTAGCCTGGCACCGCCTGGGGCTCCGGGCTTCGTTTTTCCCACGGTGCCAAGCTCGGGACAGTTCCCCTTGCCTGACGGAGTCAATCAATTTGTCCAGACGAAGAGGATGCGGCTCCCAACCGTGGATGCCTGGAATCTCACTGTGCAACGTGAGGTTACCCCTAGTTTGACTGCCGAAATCGGATATGTGGGCAACAAAGGTACCCACGTATTCGCCGGCAATGGTCCGGATTATAATTGCAATCAGCCCAGTGTGGTCGGGTTCGCGACGGGGGTATCCAACAGTGCGCGGAGGCCCTTCTTTCCCAAGTTCGGGTGGACTCAGGACCTCCGCTGCCACTTGGAAGATGCGTCCAACAATTACCACGCGCTGCAAACCAAGGTCGAAAAACGCTTTTCGCATGGCTACCAGTTCTTGGCCCACTACACCTGGGCGAAAGCGATCAATTTCGATGGCGACTACTACAACACCGACCCCAAGGTGAACCGCGGGCCGAATGACTTTAACCGAGCTCACGTCTTCGTCTTGGTCAATCTGTGGGAACTTCCTGTTGGCAAGGGAAAGCGATTCGCCGGCAACATTTCCCGAATGGCTGACTACCTCATTGGCGGTTGGCAAGTCAATGCCGTAACCAATTGGAGCAGCGGATTGCCATTCTCGCCGAGCTACAATGAGTGCGGAAACGACCGCGACACGGGACCGTGTCGCCCGGATATAGTTGGAAACGTCCAATCGGGAATCAGCAAGAACGGCTGGTTTACGATCACCTCTGGGCCGTTGGCTACGAACGGAACTACTTCCGGACCCTGGCGGCGGCCTCAAGTCGGCCAGTTCGGTACTGCCGGTCGCAACTCGCTTTATGGGCCGCGCTTCTTCAACACAGACATGTCGCTCTTCAAGAACTTCGTGATCACGGAGAGAGTCCGCGGTCAGTTCCGTTTTGAAGCCTTCAACTTCTTCAATCACGTTAACCTGGGGACCCCCAGCAACTGCGTTGACTGCAGCGACGGCGGCAAAATCACATCGACCGCCGCACCGTTGCGGCAACTCCAGTTTGGTTTGAAGTTCGGGTTCTGAGCTGAAGTCAAGAAGGTCCTGTAAGTTCAAGAGGGAGCCCCAAGCGGCTCCCTCTTTTCATTTTCATCGAAGGGCAGGTCTCGCATGGCTGCTAGAACCCTGGGACGACTCACCTGTATCTTTCTGCTCTGCTCAAGTCTGGACCTGAACGCCACGCCCCGGCAGCAGGACAAAGAGTTGAGCGAGGCCGCGTCGCTAGTTCAGGCCGGGAGACTCGATGAGGGTATCGCAGTGCTCAAGGCCCTGGAAGCCCGCGAGCCTACGCTGAAGGGCGTAGCCCATCAGTTGGGGCTCGCCTACTACAAGAAGAGTGACTTCGTACAGGCTGCGTCCTACCTGAAGCGAGCGCTGGGAGAAAATCCCGACGACAAAGAGGCTATTCAGCTCTTGGGTCTCTCGAATTACCTTATGGGCAAGCCGGCGGAAGCCATTCCCCTGTTGGAGAAAATCCAAGGTTGGTATCCGTCGGCGAATGTAGACGCGTCCTACGTCCTAGGAATGTCCTACATCCAAACCAAGGACTACTCTCAGGCCCAAAAGGCTTTCGCGACTATGTACAGCGTCCACGCGGATTCCGCAGCGAGCCACCTTTTCCTGGCGAGGATGCTTCTTCGGCAGGAATTCGATCCGGTGGCCGAGGAACATGCGCAAAAGGCGGTCGCGCTCGACCCGAAGCTTCCGCTGGCCCATTTCCTTTTGGGAGAGCTATACATATACAAATCGAAAGTCCCGGAGGCTATCGCGGAATTCGAGAAAGAGCTGCGAATCAACCCGGCGCACGCGGCCACCTACTACAAGCTGGCCGATGCCTATTCGCATTTAATGAAGTTTGAGGAGGCCCAGAGGCTGCTCCAACGGTCGATCTGGCTGGACTCGACGGCCAGTGGGCCCTACGTTCTCATGGGGAAAGTGCTCCTGAACAAGGGGGAATCAGAGCTTGCTGTCCGCATGCTACAGCGGGCGCTGCAGATGGACCCCAACAACTTTATGGGACACCACTTGCTGGGGCAAGCCTACCGAAAGCTCGGCAAAACCGAGGAAGCCGAACGCGAACTCAAACGCGCCCAGGAGCTTCAGGAGTTGGCGAAGCCCAAGCCCTAAGCACCTGTTCCGCCCGACTACTCGGCCGCCAAGCGGGCCGCCAGCTCCCGAGGCAAGCCATGCAGTAGTTCCAGGAACACACCGTTTGTCCATCCGAACCCGATGACGTTTTCTTTGTAGCCAGCTTCAACCTGTGTCTCCGACGAGCGCGTCACCACATTGTATTTTTCCCGAATGGTCTTATCGCGCCGGAAGTTTTGCAGGACCATGGAGAGAAAATTGAACGCGATGCGATTCGCCTCCGCCTCGTACCCGTAGCGGCGCAGCCCTTCTACCGCAAGGAGTTGAATCGGAGCCCACCCGTACGGATAATCCCACTGCACTTTGGTCTCCTGCTGGCTCATCGCGAGCCCGCCGGGCTGTTCGAAAAGCTTCAGATTGCGGACGATCGCCTGTGCTTGCTTCTGCGAAGCCAGGCCCGCCCACAGCGGATACAAAGTGGTCGCATACGTGTAAGTGGATCGCGTGCTGGTCTTGAAGTTGTAATCGAAAAAAAGACCTCGCGCTTCGTCCCAAAGATATTTCTGCATTCTTACGCCGCGTTCGAGCGCGCGTTGCCGCCACTGGCGCGATTCCGGCTCCTTGCCCAGCAGAGCGCTGATCCTGCTGAGATCTTCCTCGGACTTGTAGAGCAAGCTGTTCAGGCAAACCGCGGCGTAGTGGTGGGTGCCCGCACTGAACGGCTCGAACCGGAAGCTGATGTCAAAGCCGGACTCCCGCATGCTGCGATCGCCCTTGTAAAAGTCCCGCGTCAGGCCAACATTTTCCACGCGTTCGCAGTTCTTACCCGGTGAGGATTCCTCCCCTGGAGCACAAAGGTAGACAGAAAAGATGGGCCCCGAGAGACTCGAGGGAGGCTCCTTCTCGCCCGTTTGGGCGAGATACGCCTGCGCAGTCTCCGGATGAAGCAGGAAATATCGGACCACATAGCGATAATAGGAAAGCGCGGATTCGGAGAGTTCCGGAGCGGGCCCGTCGCCGAAGTCATAGTAGCGGGAAAGGCCGGTCTCGCCCGCGAGGTGGGGCTCGCGCGTCCACAGCTCGTAATCTCTGACAGCGTAGGGATAGGCTTTCGCCAGCCAGGCTAAATCCTCCTGGCCTTTTGATTTCCCGGCCTCGTACACAGCCAATATCATCGAGGTGAGAAAAGGAGGCTGCGAGCGAGTTAGAAAATACGTGCGATTGGCGTTCAGAACCGCGCCGTAGTGATCCATCTCGAAAAAAAAGTTCTCCACGATTCCTCGGGCCAGCTCGAGTTTCCCTTCTCGCAGCAGCCCCCGCATGATGAAGTAACTGTCCCAGCCATACATCTCGTTGAACATTCCACCAGGCACAACATAGGGGTGCTCCAGGTAGAGGAGTCCGTGTTGACGGATTTTGCCAACTTCGATTGCTCCCAGTTTTTCAATCACTACCGGCAAGTGCTCCACCCGAACTGGACAGTTTTTCTGCAATTCCTGTACAGCGGCCGGGATTGCAAAGCCGGCGGGGAGATACAGTACAGATTTCTCGGGTGCCTTGGGATCGGAAACAGTTTCACACTTATCTAGCGAACGCGTTAGAGCACCCCAGCCGGCGGAAATGTACTGCAGGATATCCCCCATCATCTGTTTCTCGGTTTTTGCGTCATCCTCCGCGGCCGAAGACACACTCGGGGGTGCCAGCCAAAGGCTGAGGATGACCAGGGAAACGACAAAGCAGCATTTCTTAGTCATTCGCTCGCGGAACTATATTATCGTTCCTGCCGCTTTTGCAACCCGTGCCCGATCCCGGTCACCCTAGCGGGGCTGCTCCCGAAGACGTCAACAAGGTCGAGGACGCAGCCAAGGCCCTCGGGCGCCAGTGAAGCGGGCTTAAACCGGCCAGCAACACTAGAGCCGATGGCACAGCGGCAAAGTCCCACAGTGACAATCATTTCCTGGCAGATTTGGCTTGACATCAACTTCGGCGCGTATAGAATTCGGCCATCGTTGGGGTGTGAGTTCCATAGTTGTTCTGGGTCTCATAGTCGTGGTGAACCCGCTGCGAACGCTTTAACCGACGCGCCTGCGTTCGGAGCAGCGGAGGTTGGCGAGCTCGAAGGATTTGGTTGCCTATCCATTTTGCGTTACCAGAAGCGTCCATGTTCAACCGGGCTCAGCCTTTCGAGAACTAAAAACTCTGGTCTAGGGGGCGTCCCATGAGGCGGTCGATGCGAGTTATCCTGGTCATCCTCCTGGCGGGGATGGTAGGCACACTGGTGTTGCCAGGCCTGGCGCAGAGCGACCGGGCGAGCATGGTCGGCGTCACCAAAGACGCGAGTGGCGCGGCAATTCCCAACGCCAAGATTAAGATCACCCATGTCGCCACGGGGCAAACGTTTGAAACGGAGAGCAACGCGGAGGGGCGGTACGTCACCCCCAACATCCTCAAGCCCGGGACGTACAAGGTGGAGGCCTCGAAAGAGGGCTTCAAGACCGCACTGGTCGACCAGATCGTCCTCAATATCGGCGACGTGAAAGAAGTCAACATCCCTCTGGAATTAGGCGCCATCACTCAGACGGTCACCGTGAGCGAGCAGACACAGCAGCTCGAAACGGAGACGAGCAGCCGAGGCGAAGTCATCACCGGCCGGCAAATCACTGAGCTGCCTCTGAAGGACCGCAACTTCACCTCACTGGCGTTGTTGGCCCCCGGCGTGAATCGAGCAATTGTTGGCCCTTTGTTCGATCAGACGGCATTAAACCAGGGCGACAAGAGGATTAGCGGGGGCGACATCTCGGGGCAGACCAACGAACAGGGCTCAACGGAAGCCTCTCGTTTCAGCCGATCGGGCGGCGCTTCGCTCTCCGTCAATGGCCTGCGCCCGACGACAAACAACTTCTCGCTCGACGGTGTGGACAACAACGAACCGCAATTCGGCACCATTGGCGTCTTTCCCAACCCCGACGCCATCGCCGAGTTCAAAGTGGATACGAGTGTTGCCAAGGCCGAGGTGGGGCGCGGCGGCGCCACCATCAATACCACCTACCAGTCCGGCACCAATGGCTTTCACGGTTCCACCTTTTACTACGGGCAGAACGACGCCTTGAATGCGAGCCACTGGGGAATCGGCGTGCTCCGCAACGATGAAATCAAGAACGGAGTGAGCCCGGCTCAGGCGGAAAAAGACGTGCCCAAGTCCCGCATTCGCGTGAATGAATTCGGCGGTACGTTTGGCGGGCCGATCATTAAGAACAAGACATTCTTCTTTGTGGACTTTCTCGGCCAGCGGAACGCGACCCCCAATGCTTTTTCGACCGGTGTGCCGACAGCCAAATCCAGAATAGGGGATTTTTCCGAGTTCAGTTCCCCGGTCACAGACCCGTTGACTTGCAAGGTTCCGGGAGATATCAGCTCTGGCGGATGTTCAAGCTTTCCGCAGAATAAGATCACAGGCCTCCAATCGCGCTCCGACTTCAGCTCGCAGGCATTCAAGCTGCTGGCCCTTTACCCGGCGCCCACTCTACCCACCGTGGCGGACCCAAATAACAGTAACCACGCGAATTTCTTCGGCGTACGCAACAACACAGAAACCATAAACGCTGGCGATGTCAAGATTGACCACCGCTTCAGCGACAAGAACAGCATTTTCGGCCGCTACTCCCAGAGCAACCAAGCCCGCAGTCGCGCGAATTTCTTCCCCAATGTACCCACGGCGGGATTTGGCGCCGGCGACGAAGTGGGCAACACCCGGCAAGTCGCCGTCAGCGATACCCACGTTTTCAAGCCCACTCTGCTGAACGAAGTGCGCTTCGGCTGGACCCGTGTGGAAATCGGCATCTTCAACTGCGGAGTCGGCGGCGCTTGCGGCGTTTCACCGACAACCTGTCAAGACCTCGGGATTCCTAATTGCAATAAAGGCACGCTGGGCACGAGCGGTGGGATCTTGACCGGCGGGTTCGGCACCGGTGAATTTGAGTTCACCGGAGACGGCGGATTGTTTCTGGTGAAATCCAACAACTACTACGTGAACGACAACGTGACCATCATCACCGGGAAGCATACTCGGAAAGCAGGCATTGAAGTGCGCCCCCGGCTCCTCGACACGATTGACGGCGGGCGGGCCGGCGGTTTGAAGGGAAACCTGCAATACGGCGCCGGGCAGCCGCAGTCCACCGGCAACGTGCAGGGGGATTTCCTGTTGAGCCGGCCCGTGATCCATTACAGCGCGGGAAGCATTCTTGGTGGAGGCAATCCATTCCTTTTGCGCGGAGTCGAATGGGCGGCTTTTGTTCAGGACGACTGGAAGATAACACCCAGCTTGACGCTCAACCTCGGCCTGCGCTGGGACTTCTTCCCAACGATGTCGGAGAAGAGCGACCGCGAAGCCAATTATGATGTAGCAACCCGTTCGATCATCCGTCCGAACCAGCAAACGCTGGTGGACGACCCCAAGAGAAACTTCGCTCCGCGCGTCGGCTTTGCCTATAACTTTGGCCCCCGAAAACAGTATGTGCTGCGGGGTGGTTACGGCATCTTCTATAGCACGGATGGTGTGGATAGCCCGCCCCTGATCAACAATCCGCCCCTAACGCGGTCCGTGGACGCCAACAACGCAGGCTTCTTCGGTGGCCCCAATTTGAACGTCAACCTGACCACTGGGCCGCCGAACACAACGCCCGTAGATCCGCCAGTGATCTCAACTGATTCCAAGCTCTTCGTAGTGCCCCGGCAGGGGATCACTCCAATGATCCAGGAGTCTAATCTCTCCTTGCAGTGGCAGTTATCCCGCGATTGGATGATAGACGTCGGATATGCCGCTACACGCGCACGTCATTTGCTGTCTACACGAAACCTGGGCAACGGAGGCAACGGGCTTGGAATCGCTCGTACACCCACGGGCGCGGCGACGCTGACAAATCCAACGCCCAACTCGCCGATCGGCACGGTGATCGCCTACGAGGATCGTTCCTCCTCCAACTATGATGGGCTCCAACTGCGAACAGATAAGCGCTTCTCTTACGGTTTCCAACTCACCGCCAGCTACACCTTCAGCCACAACATCGACGATTCCACGGGAGTCTTCACCGGCTACGGTGAATCGCGCGGTTCGAATGGCGGGCCGGTGAACCCGTTCGATTTTCACCTCGAGAGATCCAACTCATCGTTGGACCGTCGGCAGGTCTTTATCACCAACGGCATCTGGGACCTCCCCATCGGCAAAGGCAGATGGATTGGAGGTGGGGTCAGCGAGGGCGCGAACAAGTTCATCGGTGGCTGGCAAACCAACTTTATTCTCTCTGCCGGGTCTGGCCAGCCTTTTGGAGTCGTGGCTGACTCCAATGTTGGTCGAGGTCGCGTCAACGTACTTCCAGGGTGCGATCCGCTTAAGGGTGTTCCCGCAGGCGAGTTCTTCAACGTAGCTTGCTTCTCGGTTCCAACGGCAGTCACGGCGCCATGTCCGGGTGGTGGCACGACTACGGTGGGTGCCGTGGCGCCGGCCGGATTTGTGCGGAACTTGAGCGGCAAGGTGGACTGCCTCGGAAACGTCGGCGATCCGATCATTTTCGGCAACTCGGGGCGCAACCAATTTACGGGACCGAATTACTTCCGCACCGACTTTTCTATCTTCAAGAACACGAATTTCGGAGAACGATACAAGGTGCGGTTTGGCCTGGAGTTCTTCAACCTCTTCAACTCAGTCGATCTTTTGGTACCGGTCAACAAACTCGGCGACGGCAACTTCGATCGCTTCAGAACCGCGCTACCCCCGCGGCAGATTCAGTATCAGTTGAAGATCTTCTTCTGACCCGGGCCGCGGACCTGGATCTTTTGGCTGGAGCGGGTTCCCACCTGCTCCAGCCTTTCTTTTTTCAGTGTTCGGCCTTCCGCGAGCCTCCGGAGGTCTTGGTATAGAATACGCCGATGTTCGAGGGAGCCCTGGAGAGGTTGTGTCGCTTCGCGATCGTAGTGTTTGTTTTCGCCGCCGCTCTTGCATCCGGCCAGGAAAGCGAGCTAAGCCACGTCGAACGATTCACTGATCCCAAGGTTAAGCTCGAACGCGCCGAGCGCGATGCCACTGCGCGCTTGGACTCGAATCCCCGAGACGCCCGTGCGTTCCTGGACAGAGGAGTCGCACGCTTGAGCCTGGGTGAGTTGAAACAAGCTGTCACGGATCTCCGGGAAGCCGCCGAGCTGGATCCGAAATCGGCCGAGGCTCGCGCGCAACTCGCTTATGGACTGTGGCTGCTCGGCGCCTTGCCGGAGGCTCTCGTTGCTGCCCGCGCCGCACTGGCTCTGAACCCCGACAATGCCTCGGCCCACTACTACGCGGGACGGATTCTTCTCGATACCGTAGGCGACCCGGAACAGGCGCTCAAGCATTTACAACGAGCTGTGGAGCTCAATCCCGACCAGATCGACCTGCGGTTTGACCTGCTGAACGCGTATCGCCGCCGCGGCGACCTGATGCGCGCAGGCCTGGAACTGCGCCTCTTGCGTACTGCCCTTCCCCCCAGCGATCCGCGGGTGCCTTACGCTGAGGGATTGCTGGCCGCCGATCTCGGCCAATTGGCCACCGCCACGGACCGCTTTCGCCGGGCGTTGCAGGCGAACCCCCGGTTTGTTCCCGCGCGGTACGATTTGGCTCGCGCCCTGGTGCAGACCGAGCGCTGGCAGGAAGCGCTGCAGGTTGCGGAGCCCCTGGCGAATGAGTATCCGCAATCCTACACGGCGGCCTATCTTCACGCCCTGGCCCTGCAAAACTCGCAGCGCGGAGCCGAAGCCGAGAAGGAAGCTCGCCGCGCCACCGTTCTCGAGCCGAAATCAGCCGATGCCTACACGCTGCTCGGAATCACACTGGCCTCGCGCGGAGCGCACACTGACGCTGTGGCGGCGCTGGAGATTGCCATCGGGCTCGACCCGAAGAGTTTCGATGCGCAGTTCTATCTAGGCCGGGCGCGCTATGCCCTGCGCGACCTCGCTCGAGCCCGCGACGCCTTCCGCACCGCCACCTCCATCAAGCCGGAGGACATCGAAGCGCGTTTCTTCCTGGCCACGGCGCTCGAAGGCCTTGGAGAAAGCGATGCGGCGCAGGCGCAGTATCGCGAACTGATTGAGCGACACCCCCAAGACCCTCAGGGCTACATCGGCTTGGGAAACTTGCAGGCCAAACACGGGGGAAACGACGCAGCCATGGCCTCATTGCGGCGCGCACACGAGCTTGATCCGAAAAACTTTGAAGCCACTCTCAATCTGGGCCGGGTGCTGGCCCGCGCCGGACAGCTCGAGCCGGCTATCGCGCTGCTGCGCGAGTCGGCCGAGATGGCGCCAGAGAGCGCGGAAGCTCACTACCAGTTGGGACTGGCGCTGCGGCGCGGCGGCCACGAGCAGGAAGCGAAGAAGGAGTTCGCCATCGTGGAGCGCCTGAATCAACAATACCGTGGCGGGAGCGGCAGCATGCAGCCGCCACTGCCACCCCCGGGGAGGAACTAGCCGCCGATGGCCAACCTTTCGCCACAGAAGAGGCTTATCCTGCGGCTTCTCCTGGTGCTCTTGTTGCTTTCGCAACCCGCGGGCGTAGTGCCGCAGGCCCCCCAGCAGAAGCCGCAGCAGCCTCCGCCGGGAGGAGTTTCCACCGGGGGCATCTACGCACCGGTGCGCGACGCGCTCTCGCGGCCTATCACCGCCGGCGGATTTGTGGATGGCGCGCCGGTGGTATTTGAAGACGTGACACAGCGCTCCGGGTTGGGCGCATTCCGCAATCGCACCGGAACGCCGGAGAAGAACTACATCCTCGAGCTTGCCACGGGCGGAGTGGCGCTGTTTGACTATGATGGCGATGGTTGGCTGGACGTCTATCTGGTGAATGGTTCGACCTACGCCGCACTGAAGGGCCTGGAGCCGGCGCCGCGCGCCGCGCTCTTCCACAACAACCACGACGGCACCTTCACCGACGTAACCGCGAAAGCCGGTGTGTCGAACGATCGCTGGGGCTTCGGCGTCGCCGTGGGCGATTACAACAACGACGGCTGGCCTGACCTCTACGTAACCAACTTCGGCAAGAACCGTCTCTACCGCAACAACGGCGACGGCACTTTTACCGACGTCGCCGAGCAGGCGGGCGTCGCGGTGAGCGGCAAGACGCCGATCTGGACGACCGCCGCTGCGTTTGGAGACTATGATCGCGACGGCTATCTCGATCTGTTTGTCGCCGGCTACCTGAAGTTTGACCCCGATCATCCCCCCGTCCCTGGCAGTCCCGATGTCGGTCGCAACTTCTGCGAGTATCGCGGACAGACCACGCCGTGCGGGCCTCGCGGCTTGCCGGGCGAGCGCGATTTTCTCTTCCACAATAACGGCGACGGGACCTTCACTGAAGTCGCGGAGAAAGCCGGCGTCTCGGACCCCAACGGCTACTACGGCTTTGCGGCTGCGTGGGTGGACGTGGACGACGACGGCTGGCTGGACCTGCTCGTGGCCAACGACTCGACGCCGAACTATCTCTACCGCAATCGCGGCGACGGCACGTTCGAGGACGTCAGCCTGGCCTCGGGTTTCGCGCTGAACGAAAACGGGCGCGAGCAGGCTTCGATGGGCATCGCCGTGGGCGATTACGACAACGACGGCCGGGTGGACCTCTACATAACGAATTTTTCGGATGACTACAACACCCTCTACCACAACGAGGGCGGCGGCAATTTCCTGGATATTACCTTTCAACTCGGTTTGGGCGAGCCCACCATTCCGTTCTTAGGTTGGGGAACCGGGTTCATTGACTACGACAACGACGGCAGAAAAGACATCTTCGTGGCCAATGGGCACGTCTATCGCTCAGTGGATAAAACCGACTGGGGCACCACCTGGGCGCAGCGGCCCCAGCTCTTCCGCAACCTGAACGGCGCGCGCTTCCAGGAGGTTCCGCCCGCCACGGGCAGCGGCTTGGCGGTGCTGGCGTCAGCCCGTGGCGCCGCCTTCGGCGATATTTTCAACGACGGCCACATCGACGTAGTGATGAACAATCTCGACGGGCCACCCACCCTGCTGCGCAACGTTGTTCGCAACGGCAACCACTGGCTGCTGCTGAAGCTGATCGGCGGCCCGAAGAGCCCCAGAGACGCTACCGGAGCCGTGGTATTTCTCACCGCCGGAGGCCTGCGCCAGCGCGGCGACTTGCTGGGTGGCGGCAGCTACAGCTCGCATTCCGATCAGCGGCTGCACTTCGGGTTAGGCACAGCAACCCAGGTGGAGAAGCTTGAAATCCGCTGGCCCAGCGGCCTCCGGGAGAGCGTAAACGTGCCTGGCGTGGACCGCATTCTCACGATTGTGGAAGGCAAGGGAGTTGTAGACGACAAGAAGAAAGACGACAAGAAGGCCGAGAAGAAGAAGGAAGAGAAAAAGCGATGAGCGGCGTGTGTCGCTTACTGAGTCCGCGCAGGTCAAAAGAGGGAGCCACCCGGCCGGTTCGTATCCTGCTGGTGGCGCTCCTGAGCTTCGACCCCCTTGCCGCAACGCAGCAGCCCGCCGCAACGCGCCCCTCGCAGGCCGCGGTCGAGTCTTCCGCAAAGCAGGCGCTCCGGCGCGCTGCGGCTCTGATCGAGCAAGGAAAATTCCGGGAAGCTGAAGAGCCGGCGCGCCACGCCGTCGAGCTGGCGCCCGCTTCGGCGCAGGGCCACAACCTGCTGGGCCTGGTACACGACGAGTTGGGCCGGGCCGCGGAAGCGGAGAAGGAGTACCGCGAGGCCCTGCGCTTGGATCCGAAACACGTCAGCGCCCGGCACAACCTGGGGAGTTTGCTTCTCCAGCAGGGAAAGCTCGAGCAGGCGCGCGTGGAGTTGGAGAAGGTTCTGCGCCAGGACCCTAAACACGCGCAGGCACACTTCAACCTAGGCAGGCTCCTGGCGGCCGAGCGGAAGTTTGCCGAGGCCGCCCAGCATTTCCAGGCGGCGCGCAAGCTGCGCGGCGATGACCGGGTCGTGCTGCTGGCGCTCATCGAGGCGGCGCTCAAGGCCGAGCGGCCCGAACTCCATGAAGCGGCGTTGCGCGCGGCAGGCGACCTTGAGCAGGTGGGTTCGACCGACCAGCGCGCCCTGTTCACCGTGGCCGTGCTCTTGGCTGAGAGTGCGGAATACGAGCGCGCTGCTCGGGTGTTCGAGCGCGTCAACCAGCTTGTGCCCCATTCTTACGAGGTGCTCTACAACCTCGGCCTCTCGTACTACAACCTAAAGAAGCTCTCCGAAGCCGCCGAGGCGCTGGCCGAAGCCGCCGATCTGAATCCGCAGCCCCCGGAGACGCACTTCCGCCTCGGACTGATCGCTTCCGAACACAGCGACCAGGAGAACGCCGTGCTGGAGTTCAAGCACGCCACTGAGCGCGCCCCCGACCGCGCTGAGTATCATTACATGCTGGGTCGCGAGTACTTTCGCGCGGGCTACTGGGATGGCGCGGCAAGCAGCTATCAGCGCGCCTCCGAGCTCGACCCGAACCAGGCGCTTTACTTCTTGAGTCTGGGCAACGCGCTATTTCGCAGCAACAACTACGCGCGGTCCACACGAGCCTTCGAACGAGCCGCGCAGCTCGATCCGAAAATATCAGACATCGAGTATCTGATCGGCTACGGGTACCGCGCCCAGGGGCAGTTCGAGGAGGCCCGCGGCCATTTCGAGCGCCAATTGGCGACCAACCCGAAGCACATCGAGTCGCTCGCCCATCTCGGCTACCTGGCGCTCGAGCAGGGCCGCTACGCGGACGCGCAAAAATACCTCGAGCAAGCCCTGGCGCTGGCGCCTGATCATATCGCCGCCAACTACGACGTGGGCCGCCTTTGGGTGAAGCAGCGCCAATCCGACCGCGCCATCCAGGCGCTGCGCCGCATGGTCCAGCTCAGTCCCGACCACACGCAGGCACACTACCAGCTTTTTCTGCTCTACTCCCGCACGAAGCAGAACGAACTGGCCCAGGCCGAGCTCGCCCAGTTCAAGCAGCTCGAAGAACTCGACAAGCAAGTGCGCCGGGAAGAGGCGCGGATCGACAAAGCGCGCCGCCTGCGCTTGACCGGTGTTTCCGAGCCGGACATCGCGCAGCCACCGGCCATGGGTCGGCCCCCAGCGCCGCCCCCTCCGGGCGGAGGTGGGCGATGAGAATCGTGCACACGATGCGACGCCGCGCGGACAGCATGCTGCGATTTGTGCTGTTTCTCTGCTGGTGCCTGTCGGGCGCTTGGCCGGCGCTGGCCGCGGGGGAGCCGCGTGCTCAGAAGCTCGAACCGCCGAATTGGTGGGTGGGCTTGAAGCCCGATCCGATGCTGCTGCTCACGGGAGAGAATCTTACCGGGGCCCGAGTCACAGTGACCTACCCCGGGGTGGAAGTGAGCAAAACAGAAGCGGCCCCAAGCGGCCGGTACGTTTTTATCTGGCTTCAAATGGCGCCGCAGACGCAGTCCGGCCAGGTCACCCTCACCCTACGCACTGCTGACGGCAGCACAGCAGTGGAATTCCCTTTGCTGCCGCGGCGCCCGCAGCAAGGCAACTTCCAGGGGTTGAGCGCAGGCGACGTCATTTATCTCATCATGCCCGACCGGTTTGCCGACGGCGACCCCAGCAACGACGCTCCCGCGCAATCTCCCGGCACGTACGATCGCAGCAAACCGCGCGCGTACCACGGGGGGGACCTGCGCGGGATTCGCGACCACCTGCCGTATCTGCGCGAACTCGGCGTGACCACGCTCTGGCTGAACCCCATCTATGACAACGACAACGCTTCGCCGCAGGACTATCATGGCTACGGCCCGGTGGACTACTACGCTGTAGACGAACACCTCGGCAGCCTCAAGAAATTTCAGGAACTGGTCGCTGCCGCTCATGCCCACGGCATCAAGATTTTCCTCGACCAAGTGTTGAACCATACGGGCCCACGGCACCCGTGGGCGAAAGCGATGCCGCAGGAGCACTGGTTTCACGGCACCCCGGAGCAGCACCTGACGGCACGGGCGCCCATAGATCACCTCACCGACATGCACGCGGTTCCCCTGCTCTGGCGCGATTTGGTGGAAGGCTGGTTCGCGGGACTGCTTCCTGACCTGAATCAGGAAAATCCCCGCGTGGCGCAGTACCTGCTGCAGAACTCCCTCTGGTGGGCCGAGCAGACCGGGCTCGACGGCTACCGGCTGGATACCTATCCCTACATCGCGCGGCCCTTCTGGTCGGATTGGCACCGCGCGCTGTTTGCGACTTACCCGCAATTTGCCACCATCGGCGAAGTATTCCACGCGGATCCCACCGTCACTGCTTTCTTTGCCGGCGGCCGCGCGCAGTTCGACGGAATTGATTCCGGGGTCACCACTGTATTCGATTTTCCTTTCTTCTTCGCGCTGCGCAACGTGGTCCTCCGCGGGGCGCCAGCTAGACAATTGCCCGAGGTGCTCCAGCGCGATTGGCTCTACGCAAGGCCGGAGAAGCTGGTTACTTTCCTCGGCAACCACGATGTGAAGCGCTTCATCAGCGAGCCTGGAGCAACGAAAGAGAAGCTGAAACTGGCGTTTTCGTTGCTCCTGACCGTGCGCGGCATTCCACAGCTCTACGCGGGCGACGAATTGGGGATGCAAGGCGGAGACGATCCCGACAACCGGCGCGATTTCCCCGGGGGGTTTCCTGGTGACCCGCGCAACGCCTTCACCGCCCAGGGTCGCACCCCGGACGAGCAGGAGATTTTCTCTCACGTCCAGGCGCTGCTGCGGCTGCGCCGCGAGCATCCAGCCCTGCGCGGCGGGCGCCACTGGCACCTTGCCTGGGATCAGAGTTTCTATGCCTTCGTCCGCGAGGGGGCTGGGGAGCGGCTCTTAGTCGTCTTGAACAATGCGGACCAGCCTGCGAAGCTGCGACTGAACCTCAACGATACGCCAATCGCCTCGGCTCAAGCCCTCGAACCACTTTTTTCCGCCCAGCCCGCGGCTATCCGCGCCGCGTATGCCGAGGTGGTGGTGGCGGGGCGGAATCTGGCCATCTACACGGTGAAATGAGTCGCGCGCGAGCAAGTTGGTGGGTCTGCGGTGTCTCGGTCCTCGGCTTGCTCATCTCTGCCGCCTCGAGCCAACAGCCCGCGCCCGCTGAGGTTCCTCCTGTTCAGTTTGTGGACGTGACGCGACAGGTGGGAATCACCTGGCGCCATGTGAACGGCGCTACGGAGGACAAATACCTGATCGAAACGATGGGAGGCGGAGGAGCGTTTTTGGATTATAACCGCGACGGCAGATTAGACATCTTCCTGATCAACAGCGGCTGTCACAAATTTTCTGTCAAGTGCACTCCAGGTAAGAACGCGCTCTACCGGCAGAATGCGGATGGCACCTTCACCGATGTCGCCCAGCAGGCCGGCGTTGCCAGCAGCGGCATCTATGGAATGGGCGTGGCGGTGGGCGATTACGATAACGACGGCTATCCGGATATCTACGTCACCGGCTTTCCCCATAACACGCTTTACCACAACAACGGCGACGGCACCTTCGCCGATGTAACCGACAAGGCCGGGGTCGCGGCTTCCGGATGGAGCACCAGCGCCGCCTTTTTCGATTACAACCGCGACGGATATCTGGACCTGTTCGTCGGGCGCTACCTTGACTGGGATTACAGCAAGGAAGTTTTTTGCGGCGAGCGCCGGCCGGGCTATCGCTCGTATTGCCATCCGGATCAGTTTCGCCCGATTTCGAGCCGGCTCTTCCGCAACAACGGCGACGGCACCTTCACCGATGTCAGCGAAGCCTCCGGGATCGCCAAGCATGAAGGCAAGGCGCTGGGTGTCGTGGCGTTCGATTTCAACCGCGACGGCTGGATGGACCTTTACGTCGCAAACGACGCCGTGCGCAATTTTCTTTTCCGCAACAATGGCGACGGCACCTTCACAGAGATGGCTCTGCTCGCCGAGGTGGCCTACGGCCTCCAGGGGAAACCGCAATCCGGCATGGGTACGGATGCCGCCGACTACGATGGCGATGGCTGGCCGGACCTGTTCGTCACCAACATCGACTACGAGCCCAACAATCTGTACCGCAACAGCGGCGACGAGACATTCACCGACGTCACTATTAGCGCCAACCTGGGCTCGGTGGCCCTGTTGTTCAGCGCGTTCGGGACGCGCTTCATTGACTACGACAACGACGGCGCCCTCGATCTGGTCGTGCTGAATGGCCACGTGCTCGACAACATCCACCTGTTCCGCGAAGGCGTGACCTTTGCCGAGCGGCCTTTTCTGCTGCGGAACTCCGGCGGCCGCTTCCAGGAAGTGGGCGCCAGGCACGGCCCAGCATTCGAGAAGGCTTACGTGGGCCGGGCCTTGGCCACCGGCGATTTCGATAACGATGGAGACATCGACCTGCTCTGGGTGACCAATGGCGGCCCGCCCGTCCTGTTACGCAACGACGGCGGCAACCGCAATGCCTGGATCGGCTTCGAGCTGGTCGGGACAGCGAGCACTCGCGACGCCATTGGCGCCCTGGTCACCGTAACCGCGGGCGGCCGACGTCGTGTGCGCGAGTTGGTCGGCGGATCCAGTTATTGCGCGGCGCACGATCTGCGCCTGCTCTTCGGGTTGGGCACTGTAGAAAAGGTGGAGAAGGTCGAAATTCGCTGGCCCAGCGGTGTCACCAGCCAGCTCGAGAATCTGGCTGCCCGGCGCTACTACCGCGTCCAGGAGCCGGAAAAGGAGAAGCCCGCGGCCCGAGATATCAAGAAAGCAGCGAAAAAACCCAACTGAATCGGTTTGGCCGGGGCTTCGGCAGGGCCGGGCCCGATGTACTCCGGCCATTGAGATTGGATTTTGGGTGTTATAGACTCCGCATTTCGTCTCGCTGACAAACAAGCAGCGGCTCAGGGCGAAGCGCCGGACGTGAGGCAAAGCGCATCGCTTGCTAGTGCGGGCTCGCTGGCTGTTCATCTCAGTTTTCCAGTTCTGTCATTCACGGCGTCCCGTTGCTGAGACGCTGTGGCACGCTACAGGAGGAAGGAATGTTCCTCGCTTCCGGAGTGACAGTCACCCACCGGACTCTGGCGACGGTGGACGTGGTAATCATCGCGGTTTATTTCCTGGTCGTGTTCGCGATTGGCTTCTACTTCTCGCGCAAGGAGCGGACCTCGGAGGATTACTTCCTGGCCAGCCGCAATGTTGGCTGGTTCGCGATCGGCGCTTCGCTCTTCGTCTCCAACATTTCGACGGAGCACTTTATCGGGCTGGCAGGCTCGGGCGCAACTTCGGGCCTTGCCGTGGGCCATTTTGAGTGGCTCGCCTGCATCATCGTGCTGATCCTCGGCTGGGTCTTCGTGCCCTTCTATCTGCGCTCAAACGTCTTCACCATGCCCGAGTTCCTCGAGCGGCGGTTCAACCGCCACTGCGCCACGTATTTGGCGAGTGTTTCGATCCTGGCGTACATCTTTACGAAAATTTCCGTTCACCTGTACGCCGCTGCTGTGGTCCTTGAACGTGTGGTGGGCTGGAGCCCGCTGACGGCGGCGGTCATCCTGGTCGTGGCCACTGGGATTTACACCATTGCCGGGGGTCTGGCGGCGGTGATTTACACCGATCTGGTGCAGACGTTGATCCTCATCGCGGGCGCGGTGGTGCTCACCTTGATCGGATTGGACAAGGTTGGAGGCTTTGCGGCCTTGCGCGCTGCCGTGCCGCACAGCTATTTCCACATGATTAAGCCGATGAGTAACGCGGAGTTCCCCTGGACCGGCATCTTCCTGGGCGCGCCAATTCTGGGCATCTGGTACTGGTGCACCGACCAAGTCATCGTGCAGCGCGTGCTTTCCGCCAAGGATGAGGGCCACGCCAAAGCAGGCACGATTTTTGCCGGCTTCCTGAAGATTCTCCCCGTCTTCATCCTGGTGCTGCCGGGCCTGATCGCCTACGCTTTGTATCAACCGCTGTTCCGGACGGTGAACGGCGTGGTGACAAACGGCGACATCGCCTACCCCACGCTGATCGTGAACTTGCTGCCCACCGGCCTGGTCGGTCTGATGATTGCTGCGCTGCTTGCGGCGCTGATGGGCGCGATGAGCTCGGTGTTCAACTCCGCCTCCACGCTGGTCACGCTCGATTTCTACAAGAAGCTGCGCCCAGCGGCCACCGAACGCCAACTGGTTACCTTCGGCCGAATCGCCACTGCGATTATGGTCATCCTGGGCATTTTGTGGGTGCCGTTCATCCGGCTGCTCAGCGCGCAGCTCTACATCTATTTGCAAAGCGTACAGGCCTACATCAGCCCGCCCATCGCTGTCTGCTTCATCTTCGGCATCCTGTGGCCGCGGGTTAACGGGGCCGGCGCCATCAGCTCGCTGCTCACCGGCTTTGTGATGGGGGCTGTGCGCTTCATCTATGAGGTCCTGGACAAAAGCCGCCATTTCGCCTCGCCCGCGATTCGCTGGTTGGTGGACATGAACTTCCTCCACTACGCCATCTTGATGTTCGTGATTTGCGCTGGCGTCTTGATTCTCGTCAGCCTGATGACTCCTGCGCCCTCACGCGAGAAGCTCGCCGGCCTCACCTTCGCCACCGTCGGTGAAAAAATCGACACCAGGGGTTTGCCAGCGCATCAGCTCGCCCGGGAAACAGCGCTCGAGCGTCGC
Source organism: Acidobacteriota bacterium (assembly GCA_003224235.1). GTDB lineage: Bacteria > Acidobacteriota > Terriglobia > Acidiferrales > UBA7541 > QHYU01. The sequence goes on along the minus strand of QHYU01000162.1, from coordinate 27,593 downwards.
CTGAACGTGCTGTTCACCGGCATGCTGCTCGCCGCGGTGATTGGCCTGTGGATCTATTTCCGCTAGGCCGGTTCTCGGTACGTCTATGACCATCATCCGCAGCCTGAAGCCTAACGTCACCGAGGCGGAGGCCATCGGCCAATTCAGCAGCCGCGGCATTGCCGCACTGCTGCAGCGCGCCCGGCCTGGAGTATTGCGCTGCGTCGCGGATGTCTACTTGCCTTTTCGTCTTTATCAGGTGCAGATCTCAAATGGAGGCAACCCCCAGACGCGCTGGTTCGCTCTAGAGGCGGTCCGCGGCCAGCTCGATCTCTACGAGTTTGAGCGCGTGCCCGGTCCAGCTGAGCTGGTCGAGGTTGAGACGCGCAATTCGCCCGAGCCGCTCCTCCCGGAAGCGCAGGCACAGGAGTTGCTGGCAGAAAAGTTGCGGCGAATGATCTTCCAGAAGGGCTTCTTCCGCATTCGCGATCTTCGCATTTGCGCCGAGCCGGTGCCGCTCGATCTCCATGTTCCCTATTGGATCGGGTTCTATGATGCGGGGAAATCAGTCCGCCTCCGCGTCCTTGACGCCGTGCGGCGCCGGTTTGAAGGCGCGAAGGCCCGCGCTTTTTTTGAAACTTGGCTGGCGGGATGCTGAAAACGTTTCGCGCTGTCATTCCGAGGAGCTCGCCGCGGCCGGCGGCGAGAAATCTCTCAAACGGATTCCTCACCATAATCAGGTCTCAGTAGATCAGCCGGATTTGCCGGCCGGAGGCGGAATCCGGCAGGGTGAGCGTGACGCTGTGCTGGTTGGCGCTGTAGCTCCAGCCGGTCAGAATGTTGGTGCCTTCACGAACCTCCTTGGGTGCTTTTTCCACGCCGAAGACTTCCATGCGCACTTCTTTCCACCATGGCTTGTAACTGCCCTGGTGCCCTGAAATGGTGACGGCGAGCGATTCGGGCGCCGGCTGGCACGAGTACTCCACGCGCAAAATCTCGCCGTGCGTGTAGGCAAACGTCTTGCCGTCGTCCAGATAAAGCGAGCCGCGGCAGTCGTCTCCCGGATAGACGCGCAGCTCCAGGGGCCCGTTTGGCCTTTCGTCGGTGTATTGAACGACCGGCTGCTGCGGCAGAATAGCACCCGCACGGACGTAGAGCGGCACACTGTCGAGCGGCGGATGCACCTGCAGCGGCTTACCCGAGGGAAACTTCGTTCCCGTCCAGTAGTCATACCAATGGCCCGGGGGCAGTTTGACCTCGTAGGCGTCCAGCATTTCCACCACTTGGGGCGCCACCAGGAGATCGCGTCCGAAAAGGAACTCGCGCTCCTCGCTGTAGAATTCCTTCGCCTCGGGGTATTCCACAAAGATGGGGCGCATCAGGGGGATGCCCGTGCGCGTGGTCTCTTCCATGCTCCCGTAGATGTAGGGCATGAATTGATAGCGCAGCTCGATGTAGCGCCGGCGGATGGCTTCGTGCTCGGGCCCGTGCACCCAGGGCTCCTGATCGGCGGTGCCTTTCGCCGTATGGTTGCGGTAAATGGGGTTGAACGCGCCCAGTTCAATCCACCGCGTCAGCAGGTCGGCGGGCGGACTGCGGTCGTACCCACCGATATCGTCTCCTACGAAAGCGTAACCGGAAATGCCCAGGCTGAGCAGATTCGGCACACTCAAGCGAAGGTGATTCCAGGAGCTGGTGTTGTCACCTGTCCAAGATGCGGCGTAGCGTTGCGTCCCGGCGTAGGCGGCCCGAGTCAGCACAAAAGGCCGCTCATTCGGCCGGAGTCGCAGCAGTCCTTCGTAAGTGGCACGCGCGTTCTGCATGCCGTAGACGTTATGAATGGCGCGGTGATCCAGGGTGATCCCTCCGTCGAGGCGGTGCCGCGTATCGAGCGGCATAGTCTTGTCCGCGCGCTGGAAGATCGCCGGCTCGTTCATGTCGTTCCAGAACCCGCCAATTCCCATGCCGGCGAAGTCCTTGTAAAGAGTGCCCCACCATTCGCGCGATTGCTTTCTGGTGAACTCCGGGAAGACACTCTCGCCGGGCCAGACGACTCCCACGTAGAGTGATCCATCCGGGTTCTTCACAAAGTGGTCGCCAGCCATCCCCGAATCGTAGGGCGCGTAGCCGGGCTCCTTCTTGATGTGCAAGTCGGTGATGGCAACCACCTTAAAGTCCTGCGCGCCCAGATCGCGAATCATGCCTTCAAAGTTGGGAAACCGTTTGCGGTCGATGGTGAAAGGGCGGTTGCCATCCTGGTAGTCGATGTCGAGGTAGATGACGTCGGCGGGGATTCGCTTTTCGCGGAATGTCCGCGCCACCTCACGTACGCGCGACTCTGGGTAGTAACTGTACCGGCACTGCTGGTAGCCGAGCGACCAGAGTGGCGGCAGCGGCGCGCGCCCTGTGAGCGCGGTGAATTCCTCGAGCACTTGTTTAGGACGAGGGCCGTAGAAAAAGTAGTAGTTCAGCTCCCCGCCCTCGGCGCCAAATGAGTAGAAGGCTTCGGACTCCTTTCCGAAATCAAAGCTGCTGAGGTAGGTGTTGTCGAAGAAAACGCCGTGAGCGACGCCGCCCCGCAACGCCAGGAAAAAAGGGATCGATTTATAGAGTGGATCGGTGGCCTCCTGCCAACCGAACGCATCGGTGTTCCACATGGTGAAAGCCTGGTTGCGACGGTTCATTGGGCCCGCCTTGTCTCCCAGGCCGTAGTAATACTCATCCGCAGGCATGGACTTCCAAACGCGCACCTGGCGGCCTTCCCAGGCCATCGGCAGGTTCGGATAGTCTTGTTGGAGCACGTTTCCTGAAGGGTCTGCAAACGCGATGAGCAACGGCGACTTCTGGATGCGAACTTTACCGCGGGAAGTGGTCAACTCGACGGTGTTCACCGAGTCCTTCACGGTCACGCGCGGGGCCGGCGCATTCGACGGCACAACTGCCCAGGAACGATCGGGAGGGAATTTGCCCTCCGGCGCAAGGTGGACCCGAATGACCGCTTCGCTGACTGCTGTCACACGAACGCTGGCTTGGCCTGCCGCCAGTTCCACGCCATCTGGCAAAACCTTGACTCCCGTCACCGCGCCCAGGTGCTGCCAGCCGGCTGCGGAAGCCGGTAGTTGAACAAGCAGTGCTGCCAGAACTACACCCGGAAAACAACGGTTTAAACTCATCATGCTGTCTTGGTGAGTGGGCATCAGACTCAACTGAAGAAGAGCGGCGTGCCGAGCTTCGCAGCGTAGTTGGGGCGGTAGCGCTCGGTATTGTAGAGGCGGGCGACGTCCACCCTGCGAGCTCCGCGGGATGCGTCGGGAAGCGGCATCTCGGCATAGCAGCCGTTGCGCACGCCCACCATCCGGCCGGTCACGCCGTCGCGAACCAGGTCGAGCGCGGTATTGGCAAACGTGATGGCCACCATCTGGTCGACCGCATCCGGGTCACCGCTGCGGAGGTCGTAGGTCAGGTCGCTGGACATGGTCTCCACACCCGTCCTCCGGCGGATCTCTTCCGCCAGGGCGTGGCCGATGTCCACTTTCTTGCGATGGCCGTAGGCATCGGCCTCGCCATACTCGTCGACCTGCCCTTCCTTCCAGATGGCTCCCTCGGAGACCACCACCAGCGCATAATTGCTCAGATTGTTGCGCTTGTCTTCGAGCAGAAGCTTGACCAGGCGGTCCATCTCAAACGGGTACTCGGGAATCAGGCAGCGCGTGGAGGTGACGTAGGCCGTGTAAAGGGCGGTAAAGCCCGCGTCCCGGCCGAACATGCGGAAGATGCCGATGCGTTCGTGCGAGCCGAGGGTAGTGCGCTGCCGGGTGATGAGTTCCTTGGCGCGCGTGATCGCCGTAGAGAAACCGATGCAATACTCGGTGCCTTGCACATCGTTGTCCATCGTCTTGGGGATGGCGATCAGCGGCATGCCGGCGGCGTGTAGCCGCGACGAGAAACTGAGAGTATCGTCCCCGCCGATGGTGATCAGGCAGCCGATCTCCAGCTTCTGCAGATTCCGCAGCACGACCGAGGTGAAGTCGTAGTACTTGCCGTCGAACGGCAGCTTTTCCAATTCCGCCGGCGATATGTGCGCGGGGACTTTGTCTTTGGCTATGCGTTTCGGGTTGGTGCGCGAGGTATGCAGGACCGTGCCGCCGGTGCGGTCGATGGTGCGCGTATTCTCGCGGGTGAGCGGGCGGAGATAGGTCTGGTCATTCTCCGCCGCGGGATTCATGTGCGTCAGGCCTTCCCAGCCTTTGCGGATGCCGATCACGCGCCAGCCCATCTCGGTGGCGCGGTACACCACCGACTTGATGACTGAGTTCAGACCGGGGACGTCCCCTCCACCTGTCAGAATCCCGATGGTTTTTCCCGTGGCCATCACCTCTTCTTTTTTACCTCCCAAGATGCGCATCCGAGCGGCGCGAGTCAATGGTCGCCGTGGCTGACGGCGGCCTCTGCCGGCCGCCCAGGGCCGACTCGATTTTCTCCGCGATCGCGAGGATCACTTCCTCCTCGTGCGGCCTGCCAACGATTTGCACCCCGATGGGCAGGCCCTCCGGCGACCGGCCCGCAGGGACCACCGCTGCGGGATTTCCCGTAAGATTGACCCACTGCGCATAGCGCATGGCATCCAAATACCCGACGCTTTGGCCATCCACTTTCCAGGCGCGCTCGCCATGGCGGAACGCCGGAATCGAGCAAACCGGGCAGAGCAACACCGGAAATTGCCGCATTTGCATCAGTAGACGGGTGCGGCACTGATCGCGTTCCAGCCATGTATGCAGCAAGCGTTCCAGGGTCAGCGGAGGCTCGGCGGCCACAACCTCAATGAATTCCTTCAAGATGGGGGTCAATTCAGACTCATGCCCTTCCAGCATGGGATCGAGCAGGAGCCGGCCAGTTCGCCCAAAGAATGTCCACCAGAGATGCCGCATGTCTTCAAGTCCCTCCGGCCGGAAGGGCTGTACATTGAATCCCTGCTGCTCGAGAGCCTTGGCAGCGGCGCGGACAGCCGCGCGCGTCTCGGGCGTGACTGGCGTTATACCATCGTCCTCGAAATAGCCGACTCGCACGCGGCGCAAATCGGCCTCTTGCACCGCGCGGAAGGGTACCGGCGCTGCGCAAACATCGCCATCATCAGGACCGGCCATCACCTCGAACAGGATTTTCAGGTCATGCGCGGTTCGCGCCATCGGTCCCACTACTCCGAGCAGCGCAAACGGTCCAAGAGAGGGCGGGAAATGGCCGGTGGACGGAATGCGGCCGGGCGTGGGCTTGAGCCCGCAGATGCCGCTGAAGTGCGCGGGAACACGAATCGAGCCGCCACCATCGCTGCCGACGCCTGCCACCGAGCAGCCCGCGGCAATCGCCGCCGCTTCACCCCCGCTCGAACCCCCAGGCGTGCGCGCGAGGTCCCAGGGATTGTTGGTCCGGCCGTAAAGAGTATTGTCGGTTTCCCAGGCCATGAGCAGCTCAGGGACGTTGGTGTTCCCCAAGACGATCGCGCCGGCGGCTTTTAGCCGCGCAACTACGGGCGCATCCCCAGCGGGCACATAGCCGGCACGCAGTCTTGTTCCCGCTTCGCAGCGCAACCCTGCCGAGTCAATCGAGCTTTTGATCGTCACCGGGACGCCGTGCAGCGGCCCCAGCCCGTCGCCGCGCATCACTGCTAGCTCTGCCCGTCGCGCCGCGGCAAGTGCCCCCTCACGGTCGAGCGACACAATGGCGTTGAGCTGCGGATTTAGCCGATCAATTTGAGCGAGGTGGGCCTCCACTACCTCGACCGGCGAAACCCGTTTGCGTCGAATGCTTTCCCCCAACTCAGCGGCGGAAAGAAAAACCAAGTCGCTCACTCCTCTGGAAGGCTGCGGCATCGGAGGCAGAGTGTAACACGCCGAGCCGAGACGGCAAACGGGCGATCCGTTCGAGCCAACCGCCTTCTTGTCATAATTATGCTCGACCATTGTCATTCCGAGCGTAGCGAGGAATCTCTCAGAGAGATCCCTCTGACCGCACGGATGCGCACATGTAGCGCCGACCTTCAGGCCGGCATCTGCCGCCTCTCTAACTCGGGACACTGGTTTCCTCCTCAGGCGGTGTAGCTGCCTGGGGAATCGTTTTTGTTAATTGAGACGTTGCGGGCTTGCGCGGCTCATTCTGCAACGCGCGCCGGATGATCTGCAGCCAGGCGTCCGGTCCACGACTCCGCATGGTCTCGTTCTTAACGCCCGATAGGCTATGCAGAAGCAATTGGCCGATGTAGGCGAGAACAGCGGCGTTGCGCACGGGAATCAGATTCTTGGCCAGCAGAGCAAAGAGTTTTCCCAGGGCATGATTGACCGCCGTGGTGGTCTTGAAGTCCTTGAACGAGCCGAGGAGTTCGGCGGCGAGAGTTTCGGCATCCACGCTTCCAGCGTAAAGCTGCTGCTCGCGCTGCCAGTGATCGAGGCAGAGCGATGAGTCGTCGTTCCGGCGAGGCATGCGGCAGCGGCGGCCGTCGACAGTGGTGTGTTGGCAGCGGTTATCTTGTTTCTGTTTGGGCTTGGGTGACATAGAAGACCTCAGGCAAAAGGTGAGAAGCAAAAGGCAATAGTTGAAACCACAGATGAACACGGATGAACACCGATAAACAGGAAGCGAAGGAGGCCAAGGAGAGAAAGCGGAAGCGAAGGAAGCAAACGAGATGATGGAAGCAAAGGAGGGGGGAACCCCCACATTTTCTGCAAGTGTTGATTTCATGAGACTTTAAGTCCAATGATTTTGTAACTGCGGATTCCACAGGGTTTGCGGAAGCATTTTTCGCAAGTGCGGAATCTAAACAGCTTGCCAGCGCGGGCGTGCAGGAAACCGTCACGCCGTAGGGGTCGGTCGCTGAGACGAGGCAGAGCGTCATGATGTAAGAGTCGCGCTTCTGCAAAGCTCTTGGCGGGCTTTGCACCTCATGTTACCTCGCCAGGAGTAGTCGTCAACAGGAAACTGCGCTACGACAAAAGAAAATGCGCAAAACGCGCAAGGAAGTCGCGAGAAAATCGTATACTTGCAGTTCAGGACCTTCACACTAGGAATCCATCAGGCGGGTCAGAGCCACATGACTGTGTAACGCTACTCTTCCATCTCCGAGTGTTTGCCGGCAGTGGCTGAGGCACTTGGACGAGATGCCGACTTACCCACCAATTGAAAGCGGTTGCGTTATGGGGAGACGGGTCTCCTCCCGTGACGTTAAAACTTGATTTCAATATCCTCCCTGAATCTCAACGCCGTCGTACAAGCAGCTGCGGGTGCTTCGGGCTACTCTCGCTCGTCCTGTTGGCTTATACTCTGGGTTCAGCCGAAAATGAAAACATCCCTTTTACTCTTTGTTGTTATGGTTTCCGTGGCGGCGGCTGAGGGGCCAGCAGAAACCGCGCAACTAGCCAAGCACCCCGATAGAGAACGACAATATAAGGCCCCGGATGGCGGCGCGCGCGTTGTGATTGTGCCCGTTGGCAAAGAGGCTGGGCGTGCCGAATATGAAAGCAGAATTGAGTTTCAGTCCAACGACGGCAAGATTGCATGTTCTCTTGACTACTCCTCGGCCGATAGCGAACACGGTTTCGGAGTTGTGAAAGCTGAATGGACACCTGACTCGCAATATTTCGTCTTTAGCCTGACCAGCTCGGGGGGTCACCAAGCGTGGCATGCGCCCACTCAGTTTTTGAGCCGAAAGGACAAAACGGTGCGCACACTTGACGACTACTTCTTTGAGGCGGGGATTTCCAAGGCTGACTTCCAGTTAATTGCGCCTAACACCGTCAAAACCGAAGTCTGGGAAGGCAAGTCTGTCCTCGTTTCCGTCAAGCTTGCGGCCCTTCCTCCGCTTCGTTCTTGGAGGAAGTCAAAGCCGTTCACACTAGATTGCGTGGGAGGTCATGTTTTCAAACTTGACGGACCGTAGCTTCTTCGCCCATACGCTACGAATGCGATGAACACTTATCAATCATCGTTAAACCATCATTTCACTTATGAAGACCTGACCCTTGGACGATTAACGGGCTATCCGCCGATTTGACGCTACCAGTACAATGGTGCGGAGACGTGGCGCTACAATCGTTTCCGCAATAACTTCATCTATCATAAGAATGTCACTGGTCGGTAGGTCTTTGTCCACCTTCCCGAGTCACTTACTGTAACAGGTTGCTGAGAAAGGTTTCAATCTGTCATTCCGAGCGAAGCGAGGAGTCTCTCTGCTCCCGAAATCAAGCACTTACAGAGATTCCTCGTCGCCAGAGCCTGTCCCGAGCGAAGTCGAGGGGGCTCCTCGGAATGACGACATGATGAGTTTTTCAGCAGGCCGTTAAGAGAAGAACTTTTAGCACCCGCTTCAGCTTACTGCCAGCGACCAGGAACCCAGGCGCTCAAGTGCTCTTGACAGATGAGGCCTTCCGGGCCACGATCGGGATAGTTATGTAGCTTTTAGGGAAAATCATGAGTAACCGAACTAAACATGCCGCAATGCTTACGCTATTCCTTGGATGGTTTTGCTTTGGCTGTGGCAAGAGCCCGTCGGAGCCTGCCGCATCTGTTCCCATCGATTGCCAGAAGTTCCTTGAAAAATATTTCGACGCCGTCAAGTCAAAGGACGTTGGAAAAATAGAAGAATTCTCTTCTTATGTCTCTCCTGCAGACAGCGCGGACCTGCCAGCGGGGAGCGCGGATATGCTGCGTGAAACCAAGAGAAAGTTTGCCGCGGATGGTTTTGAGCGGATGACCAAAGAGTTCGGTGATTTTAAGAGTTATTCCGTGTTAAGTGTGACTGTGAAAACGATAACAATGGCTGAGCTAGTAGCAGGCAAGATGCAGGGGTTGGCTAGTCTAGTAGGAACCCATGCTGAGATAGTTTGCAAGGCCAAATTCTCAAAAAAACATTCTGCGCTGATTAGACTACATCTTTTTAAAGACACTCCGGAGTCGGAGTATTCTATTGAAGCTTGGCAATATCAAGCGGATCTGATCCAGTGACCTTCGAACGCTCCTGCCTTCGGCATCTTCCGCCGGCTCGATGCCACCGGTTGTCGTCACACCGATGCGGCTCGGCTCGCGCGGCGGTCTCTGACGATGCGGAGCTGCGGAGGCAAATTGCTTGGCTTGTAGGCAAGACTGGCGCTCGTCAGTCGCTGCTCCACGGATTCGTGGACGAGCGAGTCGGGTGAAATCCGGCGCCGCCGAGCAAAGTTCGCGCCAATCGACTTCTTCCACGTCCCCTGAGGGGTCTGTACGTGAACCACCTTCGGCCACAGCTCGGCGATCCACCACAAGCCGTGAAGCGATTCGTGCTGGTTTTTCGTAGAAGGATCGGGCGCAACGTTGGGCGGCTTGCCCCCGAGGAGGTCAGCCTTCCGGTACGGGTCAACCTTCAGACCCGCAAGCTCCGCCTCATCCAACATCCATCGCAAAGCAATCTCTGAGAGTTGGCTCTCCGATTCCGGGTAGCTGCCACCCACATCCGAATGCACCCCCGCAAACCAGACCTCTAATATGTCCTGTTGGGGGTCGTGCGGCGCACCGAACGAGTTTTCGCGGAAAAATGCCCGGCGCTCATCAATGGAAACCGCGTGGCGGACAATGTGAAAATCCGGATTCTTTGTGGCTCGGGTGAATGGGAAATGAACGGCGTTGTAGACCCATCCCACTGAACTGACGGTATCCCACACGCCCACGAAATGCGGTTTGCAATCGCGTGAAAAGGTCTTTTTGAAGTCGCCAGCGACCGCGAAGTCGATTTTCTTGCGCTTGATCATCCGGATGGCATAAGGGATCAGGCCTTCGTTGCCCTCGGTCAGCAGCCCAACGACGTGAAGCATCCCGCAGAGGGCGCGGGCCGTGTAAGCCCCACGGCTGAATCCGAAGACGTAAACCTGGTCACCAGGCTCAAATGCGCGCATCAGGAACTGGTAGGCGTCTGCGATATTGTCAGAAATTCCGTAGCCGAACGCGAGGCCGATTTTCCGTGTCCACCACTCGCCAATTGATGTGAGCGCATTTCGTGTACCCATTGTGCCAACGCCAGGGTGGTAGTAGGGGATCTGAGACGCATTGCTGACCAGCGTCTGGTAGAGCTTCACGACATTAGAGTTCTGTTCGCCAAACTGATTGCCAGTACCGTCGCAGCAGATCACTATGTTTTTTGCCATTTTCGACTCCTACTCGACGGGATTTCAGGCCCTGCATAAGCAGGATAGTATAGCGTAAGTGATTTAACAAGGTGATAATTTATGGATTCTAATGAGTTCCGTTTCTGGGACGAACCGCATTTCTGGACCGCCGAACCTGAAGTCAAAAGCACCGTCCATGATTCGGCGGGCATTCCCCATTTAGTGTGATGGACGTTTTACAGGAACAATTCTGCTGAACCAACGGGTAAAGTGATGAGCGTCTTTGGAAAAGAAGGAAACGTTTTTCGCACAGCCTGGATGGCGCTGGCGGCCTGGTCCTCCGCGACGAAAAGCAATCCCTCGAACAGTGACCAAAAAGGCTGGCGGGCCTTCCGCCAGCCCTGTCTTGTGTTTCGCGTTAGAACCTGAACTCAGCGCCGAATTCGGCTCGGAACGATTTCGGGACAATTGTGCCACTGGGCGTAATATACCCGGCGGGTTTCCCGAATTTAGCATTCTGAATGCTACCGAAAAAGTTGTTACCGAAGTTTGCCCGATTAGTTAGGTCGAAGAACTGGCTGATCAACCTGAGGCCCGCGCGCTCTCCGAACTTAATATTCTTGCCGACCCGCAGGTCCAACTGGAAAAAGGTCTGGCCACGGAAAAAGTCGAAGGGGAGCTGTTTACAAGCGCCCGCTGCCAGACAAGCCCGCAGTATATCGGCGCTGTCTTTCTTATGGGCCAGAAAGTTCGTCGGGTCATTAGTAGGTACGATGATGTGTGCGTTGCCGCGACCGCTTCCCACGCCGAGTACATCCTTGCCCTGGATGCCATTGTAGGGACGAGCCGAAGCGAGCTGCATGATAGGCGAAATCTGGATGCCCCACGGCAAGTCAAGCACGGTGTTCAAGACCCAGCGGTGGCGTTCGTCATTGGGCGTGGGTCCGAAGTCCGTGGACGCGAAAGGATCATCGGGGTTGACAGGGCGGTTGCGAAAAGCTGCTGCGCTTCCGTTGTAGGCCACCGCGCGCGATAAGACATAGCTCGTGTTCGCGCTGATGCGCTTGCTCATGCGGCGGCGGTATGTAATGTTCAATCCGTCGTAGCGCGAACGCCCGATTGCTTCCTCATTGTCAATGCGGCTCAGGACAGGTAGCCCGGCCGCCTTGAAAGCGGCATCCAACGGTCGATCTCCACCCAAGGAAACGCGCTTGGGGTTTATGTTAATCGTCTTAGATTCGTGCAACGCCAGCCCGTGCACGTAGTCGATTTCAATCACGTTGGAGGCATTAAAGGAAAACGAGTAGCCAGTATTCCACTGTTGGGAATACGGGTTGCGGTAATTGGGATCCATCAAGCGACCCGTGGAGCCAGCAGGCAACTGGGTCGGAGGCGGAGGATTGACTGGCAACGGATCGATCCCGAACCGCCAGTTGGATAGACGGATGCCCGTTCCCGGCACGAAATCGGCCGTCGCATCTCCTGGTCCCCCGCTGCTGATGCTCAGCGTGGCGGCGAAGAGTGTGGCGTGAATTTGCTGGATCATGAATAGGGGAATATTCAAAAACGTCTGCCCGAAGTAGAGACCATAGCCGCCCCGCACCACGTGCTTCCCGCTTCCCGTGACGTCCCACGCAAAGCCGATCCGCGGGCTGAAGTCTCTATTGTCATCGTGCGGTAGATTGGCAGCAAAGGGACTCCCAATAGCTTTGAGTGCCAGGTAAGTGCGATTCTTAGCCTGCGCGTTAGTCCCTATGAGGTTAAAATCTTTATCCCAGCGCAACCCGAGATTCAACGTGAAGTTGCGGCGTACCTTCCAGTCATCTTGGAAGTACAGACCCAACATCTTCGCCCCGCCAGGAAGATCGAAGTTTGGATCGCCCGAAGTGTTGGACATCCCTATGACTGCTCCGGGACTGGCGAAACCCTGTGGATAGCAGGGCTGATCCTTCAAGGGGCCGCAGGTTTTGGGATTACTCAAGATGACGGTGGGCAAATCGAGGAAATCGATCTCCAGCGTGGGGTTAAACTCGAAAAAACCACCCAGTTGCGGTTCCCAGACAAAATCAACCCCAGTCTTAAAGGCATGTTTTCCATGCGTGATGGATAGGTCGTCCCGGAACTGCCATTTCTTCTGAATGGATTCCTGCGGCACATTCGTGTTCGTGCCGAAGGTAACTTGCGTCGTCGGCGTGGCGGGTGCAAACACGAACGTGGGCACTTTGTTCTTCGTGTCGATCACATTGTTCCAATACTGGTAACCCACAGTGATCGCGTTCACGACCGCGGGGCTGAACACAGAATTGAGAGTCAAATTGGAGAGAATCAGGCTGTTGGTCGTAAAGTTGCCGGCGGTGAGATCAGCCCGCCCGCCGACACCAAGAAATTGATCATTTAGCCCATCGTTCGTTTGGCTACTGTAAGTGAGAAAGAGGCTATGGGCCGAGTTGAACCGGTGATCGTAGCGGCCAGTGTAGCGCCAATCAAAATACGGCGTGGGAACGGTTGCCGCCGGCTGTGCGCCCAAACTCTTCACCAGATTCAATTCTGTGAGCGCGTCTGTGGGCACCGGTATCGATGTGTTCTCGCGCTGGCGCTCCAAAGTAAAGAAGAAGAAATCCTTATCCTTGCGGAGGTGACCGCCGATGGACCCGCCAAACTGCTGGCGGCTAAATTCAGGCGTAGGTTCCCCGTTCTGTTTTGAAATGAAATCGTTTGCATTCATCGAGGTTTCGGTATCGAAGAAGTAGAGAGAGCCGTGCCAATTGTTGGATCCGCTTTTGGTGATTACGTTCACGGCCGCGCCTTCGCTACGCCCGTTGGCCGCGGAGAAACGCTGCGTGCTGATATAGAATTCCTGAATAGCCCCCAGTGGGAACTGCATGACCGGGCCGCCGACAGTGTTGTCTTTGTTATCGATGCCGTTCACCGTGACGTTCACGTTGCGGCCACTCGAGCCATTGATCCCGAATATGGCAATGCGGTTTTTCGTGGGGTCGTATGAGTCTACGGGCGAGGCTCCTGGCGCGAGGTAGGCCAAGTTGGCAAAGTCCCGGCCATTCAATGGCATGCTTTCAATGTCGTTCGGAGTGATTGCCAGCCCGACGTTCGTTTTTTCCACGTCGACGATAGGCGGCTCAGAAGTAACGGTCACCGTCTCAGTGATCGCCCCGAGACTGAGAGTGAAGTTCAGCGTAGTGGTCTGACCGACCAGAGCTTGCACATTTTCGGCGCTGGCAACGGAGAACCCCCTCATGTTCACTCTCAGTTGATAGATTCCCCCTGGCAGCAGATCAAAGCGGTAACTTCCTATGTCATTGGAGGAAGTTGTCCGGGTCGCGCCAGTCTCCTTGTTCTTCAATGTCACCGTAGCTCCGACGACCGCAGCTTGCGTTTTGTCCAGGATCGCACCTTCCAAAGTAGCGCTGGCCGTCGCCTGTCCAAACAGATTCGCACTGCCCAGTAAGAGCACACACAGCAACAGAAACCCCCGCCCCACATTGCTTTTCATGGCAGCCTCCCGCTTAACGGACTGGGTGGGTCTTCACTAGTCGCGCCTGAGCATTTCACTAGAGATCGGCCGAGCTCACTCTCGACAGCGGTACGCGTTTCCACCGCCGTCTAGGGGAACTCTGCAAAAGCACGCCACCGACTTAGCCTAAGCACTCAGGCCAAAGCTTCTTCCCCGGATACCGCAACTTGGCCCACCACAGCCACTTGACCGCGCTATTAGCATACGGGGTTTAGCAGTGTCAAGGAAAACTTCTGCTCATGAGGGTGACACAGAGCCGTCTTCGGCCAGTTCGCCGTTTGCGGTTATGTCCGCCTTGGGCGCAACTACCCACGCGACTACAAGAGAAGCAACTAAGAGGAACGCGGCTAGATACCACGGCGCGCCGGGAAGAGATTTACCGGGTGCGATGAAGAGGGCGAACGTCCCGGAAAACATTCCCGGTCCGATCACCATGGCAATGCCGCGCAGCGAGCCGAGCGCGCCCTGCAGCTCGCCTTGCTCCGAAGGGGAGACGCGCTGCGTCATGAGCGACTGCGAGGGCGGCCCCGCCAGCGACCACAGGCAGTTGATCGGGATGGCCGCCATGAAAATCCATCCCTTGGGCGCCCAGCCAAAGAGGGCGAATCCGACCGCGCCGAAAAGAAGACCTGCGAACAACGATCGCCGCTCGCCGAACCGCTTCACGAATGGGCCGACCAGGACGGCCGAGGCAAACACCGACGCGATGCCCACGACCGCCAGCGCTACACCGATCGTCTTCTCATCCCAGGAATAGCGGAAGGTTGTGTAGAGCACGAAGACGGTGGCGTAAACCTCATGCGCGAGGTAGGCGAGAAAGTTCACCACGGCCAGCCCGAACAGTTCCCGGTGCGAACGAAGCAGGGTCAGGGCGCCCACTGGGTTCGCGTTCTTCCAATTGAGCCGCGCCTGGCGGCGGTCCACCGGAAGAGATTCCGGCAGAACCAGCAGCCCGTAGAGAGCGTTGAGCAGACTGAAGACCCCGGCCACCCAGAACGGCAGGCGCGGATTGACGGCGCCAAGCCAGCCTCCGATGGCCGGCCCGAGTACGAACCCGATGCCGAACGCCGCGCCAAAAATGCCAAAGGCGTGCGCGCGCTTTTCCGGCGGCGTGACGTCGCTGATGTAAGCGTTCACGGTCGGGATACTCGATGAGGTGATGCCCGATAGAACGCGGCCCAGGAAGAGCCACCCAAGGGTGGGCGAGAGCGCCATCACGATGTAGTCCAGGCCGAGGCCGAAGTTCGACAGCAGGATGACCGGCCGCCTTCCGTAACGGTCGGAGAGCATGCCGAGAATCGGAGAAAAGAAGAACTGCATGAGCGCCCAGGTAGTGACAAACAAGCCCATGTATTTCGAGGCGCGCGCCATGTCGCCGTGCAGGAAGTCGGAGATGAGCCGCGGAAGCACCGGGGCGATGATGCCGAAGGCCAGCATGTCGAGCAGAACCGTAACGAAGATGAAGCCCAGGGCGGCGCGGCGTTTTGTCTCCATGAGAAGTCTCCTTGGCGAGCGGAAAGGCGAGGCTACTCATACCGCTGGCGCAGAGATGCATTGATCACCACCAACGCCACAGCGACGAGAGGCGACAAAGTGACGAACGACGGCCATCGAACCTGAATAATGCCGCTGGCTACCGCCGCAAGGCCGTAGATGAAGAACACGGCAGCCTGAAGTCTTGCGCCGTGCTTCTTTTGTGCCGCCGGCGATGCAGGAACAGCGGTGTTGCTTGCTGATTTCGATGATGAGGAAAGGAGATCTACTGAGCCGAGCCAGCCAACGAATCCCGCCATGAAGCTCGTTAGAGTGCCAGTGATATAAGTCGTCGCTACCCCTGGGACATTGAGATGGCGGATCGCGGCGCTCTGCATCCCCATTGCTACCGCTGAGAGCGCAATCAGCGCATATACGCTTCGCGCGATTCCAGGAAAGTGCCAGGTAACGGCGAAAATGCCCAGGATGACTCCTTCAAGAAAAATAGCTCTTGTGACGGCAGCAGGCCAGTCTCCGCGTTTTGGGCCTCGCTCGACGATCGTTGCTCCCAGGGCCGCCCCCAGGGCAAAACCTGCCAGGGCCACAATCGACCGCAAGGCCGCCCAACCGTGCCCCTGTCCGATGGCTAGGCCGAGCAACACAGTGTTTCCGGTCATGTTGGCAGTGAAGACGTGATCGAGCGCCAGATAGCTTATTGCGTCCACGCTGCCAGCAGCCCAGGTGAGCATAAGGACCATGGCGTCCCGCCCAAGGGGAGAAAAAGGCAAAAGGCGATCCCTGGTCCTTGCGTCGTCGAAATCGCTTTTGTTCCCCACTGTTAGATGTGCAACCGCTTCCGGAATCCGCGGCTAGCGAAGGAGAGAATTGACTTTGCGCATCTGGACGGCAAACTGCCGCTCGTCATAAGCGGACGGATTTTCCACCAGCGGAAAAAGACCCCTGATAGCTTCGCGGAGTTCTTGAGCGTTCCCCGGCTTAGTATCGGAGGTATTGTTATAGGCAGTGAAAAGGGATTGCAGAGCCATGGTCGCCTGCGCCGCCGCGCCTTCGCCCTGGGCCGCGATGAAGTCGGCGTCTGCGGAAATCTGCTGCAACAGCCGCAGGGTCCGAGGCCGGTCGTAGGACCAGGTAACCATCCGCGGCGCCAGATTTTCGGCCAAGCCAGCGCAATTCCCCGCCGCCGCAACGACCGCGTCGCGGTCAGAGTTGACCCTGCTCATTAACTCCGAAAGCCTCTTGAGGTCGGTCGTGAGGCGTTCCTCGGCCTGTGGATCCGCCTCGCGAACCAGTATGCGGAACACCGCGTAGCGAGCAGCATTCCACGGCGGGTCGCCGGGACGCCCACCTGGATACCCGCGTTTCTGCCGCCAGCTATTCTCCGGGTTGGTGAGGCTGTGGTGGCAAGCAGAACACTGCAGCTCGGAATATTCGGGCCAGAGCTTCCCTTTGTCGCGCGCGCGGTCAGCAAGACGCCGCAGGGCCGACTGGAGCTGTACGGCTTGCCCCACTGCCAAATCGCGCACGCCGTACAACGGATCCTTCCGTTCGGGAACTCCGGGGGTTTTCTCCCGGGGTTCTTTCCAATGCCGCGGCATGACCGTGGAGAAAGTATCGAGCTCAAAAAGGAGATCAGGGTGGCCGGCCGCAATCATTTCGTGGTCCACAAATTTTTCCTGGCTACCGACATGGCAGGAGAGGCATTTCTCGGCGCGCTTGATTAGATCGCGCGTGTCATACATCCCCGCGGCGACCGACCTGTCGTGTGGCCAGTCGCGGGCCGTGTGTTCGCCCAGCCATCCCGCAGCAGGACCGTGGCAGCTCTCGCAGCTCACACCTTCTTGTTCGCTTTGGCCAAAAGTCTTCGCGCGCTTCTTTTCATCGGCGACGTACAGCGCATGGCATGCCAGGCATTTGGGTGAATTCTCCGCGCCCTTGTCCAAATGCAGGATGCGCGCCATCTGCACGCCCAGATCCTCTGTGAGGACTCGGTAGGCCTTGGAGTGCTTATCCTTCGCCACCCAAGTACTGAATTCGTTCTGGAGGATGCGGCTGCCATTGACCGGGGTCAGGCTGCCGTGGCAACTTGTCGAACTGCAGGAGCCCGGCCCGTTGTATTGGCCGGGAACGCCAGCGGCAGCGGTTCGCCCGGCAGGATTTTGCGGGCGGGTTTCTCCCGCCAACCAATTGTATTTTCATTTTTCATCTCGGGAAGGTCGCCACGTTGTGCCGCAGCACCCTGGCGCGGAGGGCTACAGCGCTCTGCCGGCCGGCCGGAAACCGGCGCAAATCGACGCAGCCCCTTTGTAGTGTGTTCACCGGCGGGAAGACTCCACAAGCCGCGTTGCTTATACTGCTAGGGTCATCAGATGTCAATCAAATCGACGCGACCTTCTCGGCCACCTGGCACAGAATAGCAGCGCTTATTCTGGACAGAGCGGCTAGGGTTTGCTATATGAGTCTGCTCGAACTTAGCAGCCAACCCAACTCACCAGCTCTCCGAGAGGCCGAGTGGAGGAGGGCCGCGTTTGATTTTTGAGCAGCTCAAAGCTATCCAGCGCCAGTACGGGTATCTCCCGGCCGAACAACTTGAGGCGCTGGCAAAGAGGACCCAAACTCCTCTCTACCGTGTCCACGGTGTGGCCAGTTTTTACCCGCACTTTTATCTGACCCCGCCGGCCAGAGCGGATGCGCGCGTGTGTGCGGACATGTCCTGCCATCTGCGCGGGGCGTGCGAGCTCAAAGCCAGCCTGGAACAGCGCTTCCGGGGCATGAGCGACAAAGACGTCACGATCCGCGACGTCTCCTGTCTGGGGCGGTGCGACGGCGCGCCTGCCATATCCGTCAACGACCGTATCTACAGCCGCGTCACCGAGCGGCAGGCGGAGGAATTGGTCCGCAGTGCGCTCTCGGGCGAAGATCTGCCGCATCCGCCGCGCGAACAAAAACGTGTGGAATGCGCTTCAGATCCCTATCCGAGCGGCCAGAAATACGGCGCGGTCAGGGAATTGGTGAAATCGCGCGACTGGGATGGTGTTCTCGCGAAGCTTAAGGCGAGCGACCTGCGCGGCTTGGGCGGCGCCGGTGCTTTAGCGGAGATGAAGTGGAGCGCGACGCGCAAGGCGCCGGGTCCAGAGAAGTACGCCGTGTGCAACGCCGATGAGAGCGAACCGGGCACGATCAAAGACCGCTTCATCATGACCCACCTTCCCCACCTGGTGATCGAAGGGATGATTATCGCAGGCCTGGTGACAGGCGCGCGCAAAGGCATCCTCTATATCCGCCACGAGTACGAAGAGCAGGAAGAGATCCTCGCGGATGAGATTCACCAGTGCCGACGCGAAGGCCTCCTTGGGCCAAGCATCTTGGGCACCGACCTAAGCTTTGAGCTCGAAATCTTCGTCAGCCCGGGCGGCTACATCTGCGGCGAAGAGACCGCGCTGCTGGAAGCCATAGAAGGCAAACGCGCCGAACCGCGAAATAAACCACCCTTCCCCGCCCAGCAAGGCCTTTGGAATAAGCCTACGGTTCTTAATAATGTCGAAACTTTTGCCAACGTGCCGCAGATTTTGGTTCGGGGATTGGAGGGGTTCAAAGCCCAGGGATTGGGCGGAGCCGCTGGCCTGAAGTTCATCGGCATCAGCGGCGACGTGCTGCGTCCCGGCGTGTATGAGGTGCCCATGGGCACTCCCACCTCCGAGGTGATTTTTCGACACGCCGGCGGCTTACCGGATGGCAAGCGGCTCAAGGCGTTCGCGCCTTCGGGTCCTTCGGGGGGATACCTGCCGGCCTCCATGGTGGACGTGCGGCTGGACTTCAAGTCCATGGCTGCGGCGGGCTCGATGCTTGGCTCGGGCGCGCTGGTGGTCTGCGCCGAGGGCACGTGCATGCTGGACATGGCGCTCAATGCAGTGCGATTCTTCCGCAATGAATCGTGCGGCAAGTGCGTGCCTTGTCGCGTGGGCTCTCAAAAGCTGGTGGATATCCTCACCGGCTGGACGCAGGGCAAAAGCTCTCCGGCCGACGATCAATTGATTGAGGAGCTGACCCACGCGCTGCGAGCGACGTCGATCTGCGGGCTGGGGCAGGTAGTGCCGGCGCCGATCGCTTCGGTGCTGAAGCACTTCCGCGAAGAGGTCGAGGCGCACATCACGCGCCGGGAGTGTCCGTCTGGAGTCTGCTTTGCGAGCGTAGGGAGCATAGCATGAGTCCCAACGCCCTGGTGGAGCTCACGATTGACGGCAAGAGGGTCAGCGTCCCCGCGGGCACGACCGTGTTTGACGCGGCACGGATGAATGGAATCTCCATCCCGACGCTGTGCCACCAGCAAAATGAAACGCCGGTGGGAGTCTGTCGGGTGTGCGTGGTGGACGTGGGAAGGCCTATCTACGCCGCTTCGTGCGTGCGCCCGGTTGAACCCGGCCTGGTGGTCACTACGAACTCCGACAAAGTAATTCAAGCGCGCCGAACTCTTCTCGAATTGCTGATGTCCGACCATCCGACTCCCTGCTTGCGTCAGCAGCACTCGCGCGACTGCGAACTCGAGGCGCTAGCGAAGCAGGCGGGCATCACGCAGCCCCGTTTTGCGCGGCGCACCGTCGCCCACGGGAACGACGACTCCTCGCTCGCCATTGCGGTGAACTTCGATGCTTGCATTCTCTGCGACCGCTGCATCCGCGGCTGCAATGAAGTCCGCGGGAATTTCGTCCTGGGGCGCATGGGCAAAGGCGCCCAGGCAGGCATTGCCTTCGATCACAACTTGCAGATGGGCGACTCCTCGTGCGTTTCCTGCGGGGAGTGCATGGTGTCTTGCCCGACCGGAGCGCTGACCAACAAGAAGACACTGCCCATAGATGTGGGCCCCGACCACAGCGCGAAAATCGCCGAGCCGGACGAGTTGCTGCAGTTGCCCGTCTTCAAGGGCGTTTCGGGCACCTTCCTCGAGTTGAACAAAGGCGCCATTGTACGCCGGCAATTCAGGCGCGGCGAGATCATCTGTAAGGAAGGCGAATACGGTTCAACCGCCTTCTACATTCTGGAAGGAAAGTCCCAGGTTTCGATTCGGAGTCCCATCGCCCACGTGAAAACCCAGGACACCGCGCGAGGATTCCTGAGCAAGATGGTGAGCACCCTGGCGCGGCGCAAGGAACACCCGCGCGAAGAAGAGGCCAACCGGCGGCACATTCCGATCGATGCCCCGGCGGACCTGGCTTATGAGAACCCGGTAGCGGAGATGGGACCGGGCGACTTATTCGGCGAAATGACCTGCATGAGTTTTTACCCGCGCTCGGCAACGGTGCGCGCCCTGACCGACTGCACGATGTACGAGATGAATCGCAACGTGCTCGACATTCTGCAAAGGAACAAGACGTTCAAAGAAAGACTCGACAGCACCTACCGTGAACGCGCGCTCAGCAATCATCTGCGGGGCGTCCCCATTTTCGCCGAAATCACCGACGACTTCTTGGACCATCTGCGCAAAACAGTCGAGTTGGTCCGCTATGCGCCCGGGCAGGTGATCTGCAAACAGGACGATCCGGCACGCAGCTTCTACCTGGTCCGCATCGGCTTTGTGAAGGTCTCTGAAACTTATCCCGGTGGCGAGCTGGTACTGGCCTACCTTTCCCGAGGAAATTACTTCGGCGAGATCGGTCTACTGGGCGGCGGGATGCGCACCGCCACATGCACCGCGCTCGATCACGTCGAAGTGGTTCGCATCAACGGCGAAGACTTCAAGCAGATGATCGAGCGGTTCCCGCAGATCCGCCGGGGCCTGGAAGCGGCAGCGCAGGAGCGCTTGCAGCAGAACCGCGATCGGCTCGCCATCGTGCGCTCGGTGCCGCTTGACCACTTCCTGGCGCAGGGATTGATGGAAGCGCAGAGCCTGCTGATCCTGGACCTGGAAAAGTGCACGCGCTGCGATGCTTGCGTGCGCGCTTGCGCCGATGCCCACAACGGCGTCACGCGGCTGGTGCGCGAGGGGCTCCGATTTGACAAGTACCTGGTGGCCACGTCCTGCCGCCAATGCAGAGACCCGTTGTGTATGGTGGGCTGCCCGGTGGGTTCGATCCGCCGGCGCAATTCGCTCGAGGTGATCATCGAGGACTGGTGCATCGGCTGCGGCCTCTGCGCCAAGAATTGCCCGTACGGCAATATCAACCTGCATCCATTCGAAGTCATGGAGGACGATCCCATCCAGCCGCGGCGGAAGATGGCTGTGGTCAAGCAAAAGGCTACCTCCTGCGATCTCTGTAGTGACACAAAGTATAAGGAACCCAGTTGCGTCTATGCCTGCCCGCACGACGCCGCTCACCGTGTCGATCCGACCACCTTTTTTGCGGATAAGCTGGGACAGGCCCCGGGATTGACGCTGAAGCGCTGACGAAATTTTCGCGTGAGCAGGCGAGAGCGTTCGAACACAAGACCGTGCTAATCGACGAAACGCACAAGAAATGGCGGGATTTCTCGCTGGTGTTTCTGCTGGTGGCGACGGCGTTCTATTGCTGGTACCCGATGCGACCTCCGCAGGGGCGGAATGGCGGTAGCGCCGTGGGAATTGCCTTCGGCATCATCGGCTCAGCGTTTATGGTGTTCGCCGGGCTGCTCGGCGCGCGCAAGAAGTTTCCGGTCTGGCGGCTGGGGCCGGCGCAAACCTGGATGCGCGGCCATCTGTGGCTCGGGCTGCTCAGTCTTCCTTTGATCCTGTTCCACGGCGCATTCCGTTTCGGCGGGACCTTGACGACGGTCCTGATGGTGTTGCTCGTCATCGTAATTGTGAGCGGAGTCTTCGGCGCGGTTCTGCAACATTACATGCCGCGGATGATGACCCGCGAGGTGCCGCTAGAAACCATCTTCGAGCAAATCGATAGCGTGCGCGCGCAACTGCTGGAAGAGGCCGACAAATCCGTCGCCGCGGTCTGCGGCCCATTGGGCGTTATGGCCGTCGGGTCGCGGAAGCTTCCCGCCGGAGGTTACTCCGAGCGCGGCGGGGCGACGCCTGCTGCGGCGGCAGCGGCAACCCCGGCTCTTGCCCTGACCGAGGAGGACAGCGCACCGCTGCGCAGCTTCTATCTTCGCCAGATGCGTCCTCATCTGGAGAAACCCGGCGCGGGTGACCATCCCCTTGCCGATCCGGGCAAGGCGAGCGGAATCTTCGAGGAACTGCGGAAGCGCGTGCCGCCTATGGTCCAAGAAACCGTGGAAGATCTGGAAGACATCTGCGAAGAGGAGCGGCAGTTGAGGCGCCAGGCGCGTCTGCACCACTGGCTTCACGGGTGGCTGCTGCTGCACATCCCGGTGTCGCTTGCTTTGCTGGTCTTGGGAGCGGTACACGCCTATAAAGCGCTTCGCTTCTAAACTGAAGGAATCAGGAGAAGGCCATTGGCGCGGTTCACGCGCACAACGAAAAAACTCGCTCAGCGCATCGACCTCCAGTATTTCAAGCGGTCATCCCCGTTCCGGCGCTGGAGGTTCCTGCTGTCGGTGGGCCTGACGGCCCTGGCAGTAGTGTGGCTTGCCTGGCAGACGCTCGCCCGGAACAACAGGGCCTACAGCAGCGGGCAGATGGCGACCGCCCACTCGTTGCTGGCCACACAGTGCGCCGCGTGCCACGTCAGCCGGACAGGGGTCTTTCGTGAGCATGCCACTAACCAGGCTTGCTTGGAGTGCCACGACGGACCGCTTCATCACGCTAATCAAGTTTTTGCACCGGATTGCGCTTCCTGCCATGTGGAACATAGAGGACCGGTCCGGCTGGCTGCGACCAGCGACACAAACTGCACGCAGTGTCATGGGAGCCTCCAGGCCAAGGGTGGTTCGTTCAGCTTTGCGGTTGACCGCAACATCGAGGGTTTCCATAGCCGACATCCCGAATTCGCGGCACTGCGCTCCGGAAAGGGCGACTCCGGCACGATCAGACTCAACCATTCGGTCCACCTGAGAAAGCTCCGCGTCAGCCCGAACGGGCCTGAAGAAATACAACTTGACTGCGACGACTGCCACAGAACTCCTGGTGACAAACGACCGTGGCGCTTCGGCGAGACGCCATCCGACCGGGACGAGGCACAGTTGCGAACGGCGGCCATGGAAAAGCCAGATCCCCTCCGTCCCAACCCCACGCGGGCTTACATGGCACCGATCAACTACTCCAAACACTGCGCTGCCTGCCACCTGCTCCAATTTGACACAAAGAAGCGATTCACCGAAGGCGTTCCACACGGTAAGCAGCCCAGGGAGATTCATGAATTCCTGATGAACAAGTATCAAGGGCATATCGCAAATCATCCCGCTGACCTGCGCACGATACCAATGCCCGATCAGAATTTGACGGGAAAACCCGCTTCACCTTTGGCGCAAAATCTCAGTCCTCCGCAGTGGGTGGATGAGCAAGTTGCCGAAGCGGAGAAAATTCTGTGGCGCAAGACCTGCAACCAGTGCCACACACTCAGTTTTCCGAAGGGTGCTTCCTTGCCGGAAGTGGCCCCGCCAAATATTCCAGTGAAATGGATGTTGCACGCCGCCTTCGATCACAACGCCCACCGCATGATGACCTGCACGAGCTGTCATGCGGGGGCCACCACCAGCCAGCTGACCTCCGACGTCCTTCTGCCCGGCATTCAGAATTGCCGGCAGTGCCATCGGCCGGTGCTCGACGCCGCCGAGTCCCGCTGCTTCGAGTGCCACACCTATCATGACTGGAGCAAGGAGAAGCCGGTCAAAGGCAGATTCACTTCGCAGGAGCTCCTGCACGGCATCGCCACATTCCCTCAGCCTCGCGACGCCGAGCCAGGCCAGCGCTAGGCAGTCTCGCTGAGAATGCAGCCGTAGCACACCGCCTGACTGCAGCCTTATCTGGAAGCGACCACCAAGAAGTCGAGCCATCGATCCAGGAATGACTTGGCCTTCTGTGGCGGGCGGGGAGATTCGGGCGCTTCGTCGGTAACGGCATAGAACTTACCGTCGGGCGGATGGATGTAAAGCCGCTGCATCTCCTCGCGGTTGAAGGGGCGCGCGCCACGGCGACCGAAAACCGCGATTTGGTTTCCGCTTTCATCCACCGCGCGGTCGCGATCAATGCCCTTCGAGATCGCCAGAGTCGGCCCGTGCGTGTGGTAAGTGGCGATCAGCTTTGGCGTGGGGCGCGGGCTGAAGCCGTAGTGATTGGGCGTATCGTCGGGCGAGATTAGCTGCAGAACGCGGAGTCCATTGTGCCCGTCAGCCACATAGGCGAAGACGCTGGCGTTCACCATGCCGATTTTGACGTCATTCGCGTCAGTGATTTTTCCTTCGCCCGTAAAGACTTGATCGAGCTTCGGCTGTTCGGGCCTTTCAACATCCACGATCACCAAGCCCTGCTTTCCCGCAGCCACATAGGCGTAGGTGCGCGCAACGTAGATGTTCCGTGCATCTTCAACCGGTACCATCGCGCCCGGAACAACACGCGGGCGATCAAGCGCGGTCACGTCGAGCACTTTCAGCCCCTGCCGGTCCACCACAAAGGCGTACCGGAACTGCACGGCAATCGCCTGCGGCTCGACCAACTCGGGGGAGCCCACCTCAGCGACGATGCGCGGCTCGAGGGGGTTCTCCAAGTCCACAACCACCAGGCCACGGTCGCAAAGGATGTAGGCATAGGTGCCGGCGATGGTGATGCGGCGCGCGCCGTTCAGAATCCCATTCGGGTTGAAGGTAGCAGCACGCTTAAGGAAATTGTTGCGGGGATCTCCGTCCAGCAGCGTGCCGGCGCCAGGGCTCTTGCTGCTCAGATCTGGATTGCCGATCACCACCAGGCCCTCGTATTTGTCCGCGACATAGAGGAACCCGTATAGCAAGTGGATCTTCTGCTCTTCGTTTTCTTTCTGTTGTGCGCGCAAGGGATCCACGGCCTGGGTGGAGGGAGCGGCCAGCGCCGTGGCGTATTTCGTTTTGACGTAGAAACGCTGCCCCAACGGGGACACCGGCGCAGTGACGATGCGTTCCGAAAAGCCTTTATTGTCGATGTTGGCCACATCGTAGACGCGGAAGCCGCCCTTTCCGAGCGCAGCGTAGAGATACTCGCCGCGGAGCTGCACGTCGAGCACGTTGCCGGGATGATGATAGGCTTGCTTGAGCTCGCGGTCGTGCGCGAGATGCTTCTTGTAGTTGTCCGGATAAACCAGGTGCTGCAAGTCGCTGCCGATGATTGCCGGGGGCTCATCATGCTCGGCGACGGCGACGGCCTCAAAACCGTGCCCACCCTCAGCGAGGTAGATATAGCGCCCCAAAAAGTTCAGGAAGTTGGTGCCCTGGAGTATGACCTGTGCCATCCAGGCATTATTATCGTTTGCCTGGGAGACGTGGCAATCGCTGCATGTCTTGGTTTCCTTCGCGCGCACAGTGTGTGGGACGAACGTGCTGAAAGCAGTGCCGCTAAGGCCTGGGGCAGAAACCGTTTGCTGCATGTAGTAGAGCCAATCGCGATTCTGGTTCTGCGAACTGACCAGCACCGCGCAGGAGGAGCGCGCCGGGGCGACTCTGTTTCCGGTTACGGTGCCATCCTTGGCGAGCATAAAGATGTCGTCGCGCAGGACTTGGAAGTTGTAGGAAGTGTAGTTGCGCGCCGTCAGGCCTTCGTTATGGAGCATGTCCTGGCGCTGGTTGGCGGTCATTTGCAGGTGGCAGCCGAAGCAGCTTGTTGTCCAAGAGGTGTGGCAGGTATAGCAAGTCATCTTGCTGTCGGCGTGGGCTAACTGCGAGTCGTCAATAGGCACGTCGCCCCAGGTCTGGTTATCGCGGAGCAAGGTCTTGGCGCGGTGGGATTTCTCGCTGTAATGCGCATTCCCGGGCGTGATCGTATCCATTACTTGCACGACTTCCCAGCTAAGGTTTGGCTCGACCATCGAGCGCTGGTAGAGTTTCCCTTCCCGCCATTCAAACCTGCGCTGCTGCCAGGGCGTGCGCAATCCGTCGAAGCGAGTGCCTCTGACCTGCTGCGCCGGCTGGGAAGCTGCCAGCCTGGTGTGGGATGCCTTCGGCGGGGCAGGCGCGGCCGGGCCAGAAGTGACGAGCGTGGCGCGTTCGCGGATTGTGCCATGGCAATCGGTGCAACCGATCTCGATGGCAGAGCGCGGCTCGCCGTAAAGTTTGCCGTTGCCATGGCTGTCCTGCTCGAAATGGCAGTCCACGCAGTGCATCCCTTTCTGCAGGTGGATATCCTTCAGGTGGACAGGCATACCCTCGGGCGGGTCGTTACGCTGTGGGTCTTGCCACTGGATGGCCTGCTGGAGCTTGTCGGAATCGACGGAGGAGAGGATCTTCCCCGAGGCGTCTGATAGGTTGCCCTTGCGGTCCCGCTTATACACGGCTCGGAAAATCCAGCCGTGGCTATGGAAATCGGCAAACTGTGTGTATTTCAGTTGCCGATTGAACTCCGGGCTGCCCACCTGTTCCAGAAACTTCGCGTCGGACCAAAGCCCGCGCACCGCAGCGCCCTCCGGATTCCGCACAATGGACCGATATCTTTCCTCTTCGCTTGGATAGCGCTGCTGCTTCGGATACATCGGCGCGCCATCGACTTCGTTGTCCCACCAGGTATATCCGAAGTAGGTGGCCACCATATTTGTGCCCGGGTGGACATGGCAGACCATGCACTGGCTCGAAGGAATGGCACGCGTGAACGTGTGCCGGATAGGGTGGCCGGATTCATTCTTGGGAATCGTGGGATCGACCGTGGCGCTGTACCCGAGGTGGCCGAAGCGCGCGTACGGCCCGGAGTGGACTGACGAGCGGTCATTGGCATAGATAACGTGGCAGGCGGTGCAGCCGCTGTTGCGGAAGTCGCCCGGCTGGTCATTGGTGCCTGGAAGGGAGAGAAGCGGATCGAGCAGGCGCGTCTTCTGCAAGCCTAGGAAGACCGGGTCGGTCCGCAGGAGCGTCCCGAAGCCGCGCTCGCCCAGCTTGTCCTCCGGCCGGCCGGGATCTTCATCCCGCTCGGGGTTACCGACCTCGCCCTTTTTGCGGCCGCCGCGCTCGAACACGCGCAGCACGTTGCCGGGCTGCGAAACTTCCCATCGCAGTAAAGGCGTGAGCTCGGGCAGCACGCCTTTCGTCCTGGTTTCCTCGGGCGTGGGTTGCGGCACGGTGCGCAGCCGCTGCGCGATACCGTCCGGAGAGTAGCTCTCCGCGAAGTGCGTGTCCTTTAGAGGATATGCCCCGTTGTTATAGAGCGCCGCGCCCCAGAGCATCCCGCCATTGGTCATCATGCTGGTCGACACGGCGCGAACTTCCTTCGGGTGGCAGCCCGAGACGCCGCAGGTCTGGCCGGCCACACGGAGGTCACCGGGATTGACGAAACGGATGTAATCGCGGTTTTCGCGTAGCCATTTCGTATATGGCCGCACAGGATTGGCGGAGCGGCCTGCCCATTCCGGATTGCTGGGCTGTGGATGGGCCTGTCTCTTAGGCTCCTCATACTCCGGCGATCCCACAGC
>QHYU01000161.1 GCA_003224235.1 Acidobacteriota bacterium | reverse complement strand
AGGCTCTCAGGGCCTCGTGCAAAGTCACGCCAGCGGTGATGATCGCGGCGCGGTCACTCGCACTCTGGCGTAGCACCTTGAATCCAGGAACAGGGAATTGTTCATCATTCGCGTAGAGCACCGGCGTCTTGGGCCGTCCGGTCCGTACGTAGCAGATGCCGGAGCGGCGCGCTGCGGTTTCGGTCAACCGCTCTGCCGCGACCGCATCGCCGGGGTAGAGCACCGTGGCTCCGGGGATGGCGCGGAACATCGCGAGATCCTCCAGACCCATCTGCGAGGGCCCGTCTTCACCAATAGAGACGCCGCAGTGCGACCCACACAGGTTGAGGTTGCTCCGGCTGATAGCCGCCATGCGCACCTGGTCGTAGGCGCGCGAAAGGAAGCAGGCAAATGTGGCTACAAACGGCACCTGCCCTTGCGCCGCCAGTCCCACGCCCACGCCTACGAGGTTCTGCTCGGCGATGTAGCCCTGGTAAAGGCGATCTGGATAGGCCTTTTCGAGCACTTCTGTGAACGTCGAATTCTTCACGTCGCCGTCCAGCGCCACGATTTTCGGATGGACAGCGGCAAGCTTCCGCAGCGCGGTGCCAAATGCTTCACGCGTGGCCACCATTTGTCCGCGCTGGTACTCGGGCGGGGCCGGAGTAGGGAAGTTCGGAGGAGCCGGCAGCGACTGGCGCGCGTACGAGCGGCCGTCATCGGCGGAAATCTGAGGAATGGGGCCGATCTCGGCCAACGCCTTTTCCAGTTCAGCCTTCGACAGTGCCTTTCCGTGCCACCCCTCTTTGTCCGCCAGGAAACTGATGCCATGACCCTTCTCGGTCCGGGCGATGATTGCTTGCGGGCGCCCGGTGGTGGCCTTGGCGCGGTCCAGCGCGGCAAGTACCGCAGGGACATCATGACCGTCAATCACTTCGGTCTGCCAGCCCTGCGCATCGAACTTGTGGCGATAAACTTCGGTGTCATGGCGATACATGGTGCGCTGGCTCTGCCCGAGCCCGTTGACGTCTACCAGCGCTGTCAGATTATCGATCCGGTGGTGCGCCGCAAACGCAGCGGCTTCCCAGACGTTGCCCTCCGCCATTTCGCCGTCGCCCAGTAAGACATATACGCGCGCGCTAGACTTCTCGGCTCTGGCGCCGAGCGCCAGCCCCGCCCCCACTGAGAGGCCCTGGCCGAGCGAACCGGTGGCCGCGTCCACACCTGGCACGAGCGGCGTGGGATGGCCCTCAAGTTCGCTCCCGAATTGCCGCAGCGTGAGCAGGCGCGAAACCGGGAAGACGCCCGCTTCAGCTAGCGCCGCATAGAGGAGCGGCGCGGCGTGGCCCTTCGAGAGCACGAAGCGATCGCTCGAAAGGGAGTTGGGGTCGGCAGGATCGAACTTCATTGCGTGAAAAAACGTTGCGGCGACGAGTTCTGCGGCGGAAAGGCACGAGGTGGGATGGCCGGAGCCGGCGGCGGAAGTTGCGCGCAGCGAATGGATGCGCAGCAACCGGGCTTTGTCGCGGATCTTCTCTAACCTGGCGGACAACAGAACTCCCTGTGGTTGTGCGGTCATCACTACTCCTGGCGGAAAATTATGCAGCTCGCCAATTGTACTGGACCTCTCCGGTTCTTGTTAAGGGAAGTCCTGAGGAGCGCCCCGTGTAAGAGATGTCGGTCGCCGGGAAAGCTAACTGCGAGCAGGTTGGGGCGCCATGCCTGGAAGCAAACTTCCAGGGCGCCTCAGATCCAGCAGGCCCTGCAGCCGCAATTCAAGCTCCCACATGCTGCTGGGGTGGGGACAGCGTCGCAGGAACCACGGCTTGTCTTGAGCCGAGGGCAGGTTAGCGCCACCCG
The DNA here is from genome assembly GCA_003224235.1 of Acidobacteriota bacterium. Lineage (GTDB taxonomy): Bacteria > Acidobacteriota > Terriglobia > Acidiferrales > UBA7541 > QHYU01. The sequence goes on along the minus strand of QHYU01000161.1, from coordinate 24,941 downwards.
CCGCGTCAAAGATGTATGCGAATGTCGCCCGTGCCAACTCGACGGCCGGGCGAGACATATTCCCGGGCATGCCCCAGGGGAAAGAAAAAAGCCTTATCGGCTTGCCCAACCGCTCTTCCAGATCCGTCTTGCAACCTACAATTTCGTATTCCAGCGCAATAGGGTCAGTGGAGGCGCAATCAAAGTGCGAACGTGTATGGCCTCCGAACTCAAATCCGGAGCGGCTCAGCCAACACACCTGCTCCCACGTGAAGGGAGGGAATCCCTCCTGGTTCTTCCTGACGTCGTGCGCGAAAGGCCTCTGGGTGGAAATGTGCTCGGTGCTGACGAAGAGGGTCACGGGAATTCCTGTGGCTTTGGCGACGGCCCGGAGGTTGACGAAATTCTCGGCGTAGCCGTCATCAAAGGTGAGGACCACGGTAGGAGCTTCGACGCGATTGGCCTCCAACATCTTCATCGCTTCCTGCAAGCTGGCGACCCGGTAGTACTTGGTGAGGAATTCCGCCTGCTGGTGGAACAAGAGAGTTGGCAGCCCCAGGTGGTGCGGCCGGTCGGTGATCAGGTGGTGGTACATGATCACCACGGGAAATGATTTGCGGAAGCGGCAGACCCAGTTTCGCACCATCGCCAGCGGAACGAGGGGCACCGTTCGCAGCAGCAGTTTCCAGTTGGGGCGTGTGCGGGGCGGGCGATAGGGGGGCCGCCGCTTCGCTATTTGCCGCTCGTACCGGGCCAACTCGTGCGGCGCGGGCGCACGAAACGTGCGGGCCGTACCGGACTGAGGCGTCTCTTGAACCGTGCCGAAGATGAAGTCGGCCAAGGTGCACAGCAAGAGGTCGTTCCCAACAGTAGTGGCCTTCAGGGCGAGGCTGAAGAGGTTGTCGTAGGCGTCGATGGGCGCTGACGCTGCGCGAAGGATGGGGCCGGCATCGAGCTCTGCCACCACCCGATGCACCGTCACGCTGATTTCCTCCTGGTCGTCCAGTGATTCCCACAGCCCCACAGGTCCTGCGCCGCGGTAATCGGGCAACTTGTGGAGGTGCACTTTGATCGAACCCAAGCGCGGCAGCTCGAATAGTTCCGGTCTCAGATGGGGCGTGCCAGTGACAATCCCCAGATCCGCGCGCAATTGCCGGACATACTCGAGCGCCTCCGGTGAATGGATGTCCGTGGTCGCCAGAAGGGAGCAGCCCCTCGCCTGGCTGAATTGGGCCAGATCCTCCAACCCGAAATCGGTTGGGCGGCTCTGACGCGGCGGGAAGGCGTGCGCAAATCGCAGCAAGGCCTCGCCGAGTTTATCGAGCGGCCTGCGAAGCAGGCGCAGAGTTCTTGCAGCAACATAGGGGTAATAGGCCGGGTCCAGCAGATTGCGCCGAAGGTTGCGCAGGTTCTCGGCCAGGCTCCTGGGGGGACACTGCTCGTAGAGAATCCCCAGCACTCGCGCACCGGCGACTTCCCGAACAATCCGATCCGCCAACCTGGCAATTTCCCAGGGTGATTGATTGGAGAAAAAAACGACGCCGAAATCCCTCAATGCGAACCGTCCTGAGACTTTGCCGCCATAAGAGTCTGATCGTGCGTTGCTCGCTCCGAGGATTGCCGTGCGGAGGGGCAGCCGGCGCAAGCCAACACCATGCCCTCGGTCGAAGACCAACAGAATAGGATAAGAAGGGATGAACCCAAAAGCAAAACTAATGCGGAAGCCGATTGCCCTATCAGTTGGCTGCAGCTCTCAGAAGAGTAGCTACCGCTGCCAGCCGCCGCCCAGCGCCTGATAGAGCTGGACAAGAGCCAAGAGTTCATTCGATTGGGCTTGTGCTAGGCCAAGTTCGGCGGTGAAATAATTCGTTTCGTTGGTCAGCACCTCAAGGTAACTCGCGACGCCGCCCCTGTAACGCATATCGGATAGCCGCGCTGCGTCCTGGGCGGATTGGGTCAGCAGTTGCTGTTTCTCGCGGAACTCCCGGTTCTTGCGGTAAGCGATCAACCCGTCGGAAACACCGCGGAAAGCTTGCTGAATCGTTTGCTCGTAGAAAAGCAGGGCCTCTTGTTGCTGAGCCTCGGTTAGGCGGACGTTGGAGCGAAGTCTTCCTCCCGTGAAGATGGGTTGCGCGAGCGACCCGCCAAAGTTCCACAGTCCCGCCGGTCCGCTAAAAAGGCTGGTAAGTGCCGAGCTCTGAAATCCGCCGGTCGCGGTGAGGGATATTTGCGGAAAGTAAGCAGCCTTTGCCACGCCGATTCGCGCGTTAAAGGCGATCAATTGTTGCTCGGCCTGGCGGATGTCCGGCCGGCGTTCCAGCAGCGACGAAGGAATCCCGGCGGGGACTTCCGGGGCATGCGGTTGCTCGGTCAACCTCCTCCCACGCGGGACAGCGGCAGGGTTCTTCCCCAGAAGGATACTAATGAAGTTCTCTTGCTGCTCGATCCGCCGCTCTAAGTTAGGGATCTGCTCGTCGGCGGTGTACACCAACTGTTCTGCTTGCCGCACGTCGAGCATGGAGGTAGCCCCATGGTCGGCCAGTAGTCGAGTCAGTCGCAGGGAGTCCTGTCGTGACGTCAGCGCGCGTTTGGAAATCTCCAACTCCAGGTCGAGTTCGCGGAGCTGGAAGTAAGCGGTTGCGACGTTACTCACCAGCGAGCTGATGACCGCCTGGCGCGCCCATTGGCTGGCCAACAGGTTGGCGCGTGCCGCTTCCGTCGCCCGGCGAAACTTGCCCCAGAAATCCAGTTCCCACTGAAGCGACAGATTCACGTGGTTCGCGCTGGTTTCAAATGCAGGGAGGAAACGCGATTGCGGTGAGCGTTGATTCGTGGCTTCGGCTCCCCCAGCGATCGTGGGGAACTGGTCCGCGCGCGTGATGCCCAACTGTGCCTCGGCTTGCAGGATGCGAGCGGCGGCGATGCGCACATCGTAGTTCTGTTGGACGGAGGTGCGGATCAGGTCTTGAAGTTGCTCATCCTGGAAGACCTCCCACCATTTCTGATCGCCGAGTGAGGCGGCTTCGGTCTTGGGCGCTTCTTCCAATGTCAGGCCTCGATATGTGTCCGGGACATTCACAGTCGGTCTCTTATAGTTCGGCCCCACGGCGCAGCCAGAGCCGAGGCTCGCGATCAGGACAAGTAGGGCGAGCTTTTTCATTTCAGTTGCCCTCCGCCGGCGAGGGCCTCGCCGGCAGGGCGGCTGTCGCACGCTCCTTGCCGGCGCCCGAGAACCTCTCCACCACATAGAAAACCGCTGGAATGAAGAAAATGCCGATTGCGGTCGCCGCCAGCATGCCTCCGATGACGGTGGTGCCCATAATCTGCCGGGCCACCGACCCGGCACCCGACGCTGTCCACAACGGCACGCAGCCGAGGATAAACGCGAAGGAGGTCATCAGGATTGGCCGGAGACGCAGCTTGGCCCCTTCGAGCGCGGCGTCAACCAGAGGCCTCCCGTTCTCGTATTCGTCCTTGGCGAACTCCACGATCAGAATGGCGTTCTTGGCTGCCAGGCCGATGAGCATCACCAGACCGATCTGCGAGTACACGTCGCTCTCGATTTGAATCATGTAAGGCGGCAAGAAGGCGCTGAGCGCGGCACGCCGCAACCACAGAATCCCGAACGCGCCGAATACCGCCACCGGCGTGCTCAGCAGCACGCTGAACGGCAGCGACCAGCTTTCGTACAGAGCCGCCAGGATCAGGAACACGAATAGCAGCGAGAATCCGAAGATCACTGAGGCCGGCACTCCTTGCTGCGCCTTTTTCTCTTGAAAGGACATGCCCATGTAGTCGTAGCCCATTTCGCGGGGCATGGTTTGCGCGAAGACCTGTTCGAGAGCCGCCATCGCCTGTGCCGCGCTATAGCCGGGGGCAGCGCTGCCGTTGATTTGCGCGGAGCGATAGAGGTTGTAGTGCATGGTGAACTCAGGCCCGGGGCGCGACGCAAATTTCGTCAGGGCGGAAAGCGGCACCATGTCGCCGCTGTTGTTCCGCACGTAGAACTGGCCGACGTTCTCGGCCTTTGTCCGGTAGTCGCCCTCGGCCTCGATGTACACCTGCCATTGGCGGCCGAACCGGTTGAAGTAGTTGATAAACAGCCCACCCATGAATGCCTGGATCGTTCGGTAGACGTCGTTGAGGGCCACACCCTGCTTGATTACTTTGTCTCGATCTACTTCGACGAACTGTTGCGGCACGCTCGGCAGGAAGGTAGTGCTCAAGCCGGCGATCTCGGGACGCTTACGGGCGGCCGCCAGGAATATGTTCAAGTTATCGGTGAGGAACGCGACATCCTTGCCGGCGCGGTCCTCGAGAACGAAGGTAAATCCGCCGGAAGTGCCCACCCCCGGAATCGCCGGTGGCGAGAAGCTGAAGGCAATTCCTTCCGGAAGCTTGCTCAGTTCCTGGTTCAAGCGCTGCTTGATCACCTGATACTGCTCTTCCCTTTTTTTCCGATCGTTCCATGGCTTCAAAGTGACAAAAAAGAACGCGTTGTAACTTGTATTCACGAAGCTGAGCAAGCTGAAACCGACCACGCTGGTCGTGTACTCGACCCCCGGCACTTGGGCCATGATCTTCTCAATTCTCCTCGCAACCTCGTCCGTGCGTTGGAGGGAAGCTGCGTTGGGAAGCTGGAGATTGAGATAAACGTAGCCCTGGTCCTCATCGGGCAGGAAGCTTGACTGCAATCTGTTGCTGATGAAGCCGGCCGCAACGCCGAAGGCCGCCAGCAGAACGAGCGCAATGGCGCTTTTGCGAACCAGTCCGCCGCACAGACGAACATAGGTATCTGTTGCGCGTCCAAACATTCGGTTGAACCAATGGAAGAACTTTCTCAGCGGGCCTTTGCTCTCCTTCTTGGGCCGGAGCATCAGCGCGGCAAGCGCCGGGCTGAGTGTGAGCGCGTTGAAGGCCGAAAGGATTACCGAAATTGCGATGGTTACCGCAAATTGTTGATAGAGCCGTCCGGTGATGCCCGGGATGAAGGCCGTTGGCACGAATACCGCCGAGAGAACCAGCGCGATGCCGATAACCGGACCGGAGATCTCTTCCATCGCTTTTAAGGCCGCGTCCTTGGGAGCGAGCCCGTCCTCGATGTGCCGCTCGACAGCCTCGACGACCACGATGGCATCGTCCACCACCAGGCCGATCGCCAGCACCAGGCCAAACAGAGAGAGCGTGTTGATCGAGAAGCCGAACAGTGGGAAGAACACGAACGTGCCGACCAGCGAGACCGGCACGGCGAGCAGCGGAATCAGCGTGGCGCGCCAGCCTTGCAAAAAGATGTAAACCACGACGATCACCAGCGCGATCGCGATCAGGAGGGTCAGGATGATTTCCTTCATGCCTTCGGTGACAGCCCGAGTCGTGTCGAGCGATACCACGTAGTCCATATCTTGGGGGAATCGTTTCTTCACCTCGTCCATCAGCTTCTTGACGCCCGCAGCCGCCTGCACGGCGTTGGATCCAGGCAACTGGTACACCGCGACGATCGCCCCAGGTTTCCCATTCAAGCGGCCCACAATGCTATAGTCCTGAGCTCCCAGCTCGACTCGGGCCACATCCTTGACCCTCACCATCCCGCCGTCCGGCGTCTCGCGAACCACGATCTGGCCAAACTCCTCCGGCGAAGTCAGGCGGCCTTGCGCCCGGACGGAGTAGGTGTACTCCTGGCCCTTCGGCGCGGGCTCGCTGCCAACCTGTCCGGCGGGATTCACCGTGTTCTGCGTCTGGATGGCGCCGACGATTTCAGGGACGGTGATAGCCAGCTTGGCCAATTGGTCGGGCTTGACCCACAGCCTCATCGCGTACTTGCCAGCGCCGAAAACCTGCACGCTGCCGATGCCAGGCAAGCGTGTGACTTGATCGTTGAGGTTGATGTAGGCGTAGTTGGCCAGAAACCGTGCGTCGTAGGTCCCGTGCGGTGAGTACAGGCTGATGAGCATGAGGGGAGCTGTGAGTGTCTTCTGGACCGTAATCCCAAAGTTCGTGACATCGATCGGAAGCTGAGATGAAGCTTGTGTCGCGCGTATCTGGGTGAGTATCAGATCGGTGTTCGGGTCCGTTTTCACGTCGAAGTCCACGATCATTCTCATCAGCCCGTTGGCGGCGTTTAAGGAATACATGTAGTTCATGTTGTCCACCCCGCTCATTTGCTGCTCGATGGGGGTGGCAACCGACTGCTCGATCGTCTGGGCGTCGGCGCCGATGTAGGTGGCCTGTATCTGCACCTCCGGCGGGACGATGTTGGGAAACAGAGCGACCGGCAGGCCCAGGATGACAACGGCGCCCACGATCACCGTGAGGATGGAGATCACCATCGCTACAATCGGCCGGTTGATGAAGAATTTCGACATGACTCAATTGCCTTCCGCCGGAGGTTTGATCGGCTTGGGGTTGACAAGCGAGCCTTCTCTCACCTTTTGCACACCCTCCACCACGATGCGCTCGCCAGGTTTGAGGCCCTCGTCAATGATCCACATTGTGCCAAAGCGCTCACCGATCTTGACCGGTCGGATGCTCACCTTCTTGTCGCTGCCCACCACCGCCACCTGGTAGCTCCCCTGGAGTTCCGTGACTGCGCGCTGCGGCACCGCCAGCGCGCCCGCTCTTACGTTGGTTACTGTGCGGATTCGCCCATACTGGCCGGGGCGAAGGATGTTTCCCGGGTTGGGGAAGAGTCCGGCCAGCCGAATCGCGCCGGTCTTTACATCGACTTGCCGGTCTGCCGCGAAAAATTTCCCTTTTCGGGGATAGGTTGTTCCGTCCGCCAGAATTAACTCCAATTCGAGTTCCTTCTCTCGCGCCTCACGGGCTGCCGCGGTCGGGTTGCGCCGTACGTAGTTGAGGTATTCCTGTTCGCTGACGGCGAAATAGGCTTTGATCGGATTGAGCTGGGAGACAGTTGTGAGCAAGGTGTTCGGCCCCACCAAGTCGCCGATCTGGCCCTTAGCGATTCCCGCAACCCCGTCAACCAGCGACCTGGCCTTGGTGAACTCTATGTTTAACTGGGCCTGTTCCACTTGGGCCTTTGCCGATTCGACGAGAGCTGTGGCGGCGAGCTTTGCCTGGATATCGTTGTCCAATTGGCTGTGAGCGATCGCTTTGGCTTCCGCCAGCGGTGTATCCCGCTCCACATCCAGTGTCGCCTTGCCAAGTTGTGCCTGGGCTTGCGCAAGCTGTGCCTTGACCTGGTCGAGCGTTGCCTGGAAGGGGCGCGGATCGATCTCGAAAAGCACCTCGCCCTTCTGCACGAATGAGCCTTCCTTGTAGTCCTGCTTTACAAGATAGCCCGACACTTGCGGTTGGATTTGCGCGTTTACGTAGCCATCCAGCGTTGCAACCCATTCCCCATAGATCGGAACGTCCTTCTGTACGACGTCAACCACTTCTACGTCGGGTGGGCTCGTCGGGGGCGCCGCCTGCTTGCTTTGACACCCATTGGAGACCAGCAGCGCGGTAACGCTGAGCAGCGCAACAACTAAAGACGGAGCGTGCCTTGAAGCCGAGAGCACTCCTCCGAACGAGGAACGCCCATTCTGAAGGCAGCCCAGGAATTGATGCGGGAACGCAAGTCTGGCCGGCATGAGACACTCCCCCCCTTGGAAAAAGGGGAGGAATCATAACTCAAAATAGATTAATTGTATCTAGCACTAGAGATGGGCGGACACCGGGGATCTCCGCTGGCAGCCGAGCATAGCCTAGGCAGCCTCGAGTTTCACCTCGGCTTTCTGCATTCAAACACATGGGGCGCTGCCGCGGGGGCTTCCGGGAAAGATGAAGGTGAACCTGCCATTATGGACGTTGACCCGGACGCTTGGTTTAGAGACACTATAAGCCCGCGCCGAGCGTTCCTGTCGTCAACCTGTGCAAGCACGGTTCGCTGCCGGCACTTGGCACGACCGCAGAGGCTGCGCAGAAAATCGAGGCCTCGAAACCATGAGCGAACAAGTTGGAGAGCTCCTTCCGCCGACCCGGCTGATGCTGACCCCGGGTCCCTCGTCGATGGATCCGCGGGTCTACCGCGCGCTGGCCACACCCTTGGTGGGCCACCTGGACCCCTGGTTCATGGAGATGATGGGTGATGTTCAGGTGCTGCTGCGGCGGGTGTACCGCACGGAGAATCGCGTCACGTTTCCCATCTCGGCTTCCGGCTCGGGCGGCATTGAGGCGGCGGTACTGAACCCGCTCGAGAGCGGTGACGAGGCTATCGTCTGCGTGAATGGCTGGTTCTCTGAGCGCATGGCCCACATCGCCGAGCGCACCGCGGCGCGAGTGATCCGCGTCGAAGCCCCTTACGGCCGCGCCGTGGATCCCGAAGACGTTCGCCGCGCAGCCAAAGGCAGAAAGATCAAACTGGTGGGGCTGGCTCACGGCGAAACGTCCACCGGCGTGGCGCAGCGCCTCGACGATTTCCGCAAGGTGGCAGACGAACTGGGAGCCTTGCTTGTGGTGGATGCAGTGGCCACCCTAGCCGGTCTCCCCCTCGAGGTGGACCGGCAGCGCATCGACATTTGCTTCAGTGGATCGCAGAAGGCCATCAGCGCGCCCCCGGGCATGGCGCCCATCACCGTGAACGCGGGCGTCGAGGAGGTGCTGCGCGCGCGCAAGAGCAAAGTGCAGAGCTGGTATTTTGATTTGACCACGACAATGAATTATTGGGGTAAGGAGCGCACCTACCATCATACACCGCCGATCTCGCTGATCTACGGGCTGCGGGAAGCACTGCGCCTGGTGCTCGAGGAAGGGCTGGAGGCGCGCTGGGAGCGCCACCGGCAGAATCAGCAGGCGCTTGTGGCGGGTCTGGAAGCGATGGGCCTGGAGCTGTTCGTCTCCAATCCAGCCGACCGCCTGATCACCGTGTCCAGCGTGCGGGTGCCCGAGGGCGTCGATGACGTCCGGGTGCGCCGCCAGTTGCTCGACGAATTCAATATTGAAATTGCCGGCGGCTTTGGCCCGTTGAAAGGTCAAGTCTGGCGCGTCGGCCTGATGGGCTATTCGTGCCAGCGCGGCAACGTGCTGTTGTTTCTGGCTGCGCTTGAAAAGGTGCTGCTCGAGCAGGGATTCAAGGTGCCAGCGGGCGCCGGCGTTGGCGCGGCAGTACGCGCCAGCCTTGCAGCTCCGGAGTCCGTCACGATAGGCAACCGCAAGTAGGCGAGTTGTTAAGAGCCACGCCAGCGTCGCCACCTGAGGCCGTTGCGGGGGAGTGGCTCTACTGAGAGATCCGTTGCCCAACATCCTTCCCAACACCGGTGCCATGAGCGATTTCGTCGGCGCGTTTGACGTGCCGTCAAAACTTACGGACCAGACTTACCACTGCCGCTTCTCACACCTGTGGAACGGGGTCGCTACTCGCCACAGCGATACGGTGGACTGCAAGTTCTTTGTGGATGGCCGCGGCGTGGTGGTAGGTCTAGCCCACCCGGCGTTCGTGGAGTTTCGGGCGCGTGCCGGCCGCGACCTCACCGACCGCGAGGCCAGCTTCCTCGCCGCGGAGTACCTGCGCGAGCGGCTTGAGCAGGAAGAGGAACACTCGCTTTATGACGTTTCCGCCGCCGCCGCCCTCGGCCTGATCGAAAAGCTCGGAATCCGGTGAAGTAATGGTCAGTCCTGAACGGTCAGGTTTCAGCACTCATTCGTAGCGCCGGCGTCCTCGCCGGCGGTCTCAGAAAAACGCCGCCGGGACGGCGGTGCAACAGCCGCGCATTAGGCGTCGGAAAGAGATTCATCGAAGCCGGAGGGTTCGCCCAGTTCGTCGGCTTCCAGGATGGCGCCGCAGTCCAGACACTCGACATATTCGGCGTCCTGATCTTTGGCGATCAGCCGCTTGTGGATGTGCTTGCAGTTGGCGGGATCGGTCATGAAGGATACTCGGCTGTGGTCTCAGAATGCCTCATTAGCAGAGCCCCGCGGCGTGGGAGGATTATAACGCTGATCCGCGAGGCAAGTTGAAGGGTGCAGATGAAGGACTAAAGGCTCGCTGCCGAAAGCTAACCCTTAGCCGCTGCCAACTATCCCGTATCCCCTCTCCCTGGTCTCGACCTGCTGGCCTTCGTAGGGAAAGCCCCGGGTCTGAAGACCCGGGCTACAAGCAAACCGCTTGCTCCTTAGTGATCCAGTTCGGCGTGAAACGCCGCCATGTGCGGATGGTGCAGCCCGTCGCGCCGGATAAAATGCATGACGAGGAACATCAGAAGCGCGCCGACAACCATCACGGCAACCGCCACCTGCAAACCGATCAGCAGGTTGGAGAGATCATCAATCTTGCCCACCACCAGAGGCCCCAGCACACCGCCCACTAGTTGCGTGACGAACATGTAGACGCCGACCGAAGTCGCGTGCGCGCGCGGTGGCATCAGGTCGTGGATCACCGCGGTTACTGGGCCGTGGTACCAGGACATGAAGAAGGCACCGATGAATAGCGCCAGCACCACAACCCGCTTGTCATCGGCGGCGAGCACCCAGATCAAAAACGGCGCCGCCATCAGGAATGCAACTGCCACAGTTAGTATGCGCCCAAAGGCGTACCGCTTCTGCGCGAAGTCAGCCACATAGCCGCCGGCCAGCACGCCCAGCAGCGAGGCTAGAAGCACAGTGATTCCCAGTGACACGCCCGCCTGACCGACGGTGAAGTCCTTCCAGCGTCTTACAAAGTCTGGACCCCAGAAGATGAACGCAACGCTAGTAAACGTGATCAGCACGCCGCTCGCGACCAAAGCCAGGTACGCCGGAACGGCCAGCAAGTGGCCGATAGGCACCAGTTCTGAGCGTGGCCCGCGCGGCAGCTCCTCCAGCCGCAGCACAAGCAGAGCGAAGATCAGTCCGGGAGTTGCGATTATGAAGAAGGCGGGCCGCCAGCCGAGCTTCTCCCCAATCACGCTCCCGAGCACCATTCCCGCCGTGGCCCCGGCCAGCATTCCCGCGGCAAACACCGCCTGCGCCCGGGCCCGTGCGGCGGCCGAATAGGCACCGGAGATTAGCGACTGAGCCGCCGGGGCGTAGGCCGCCTCGCCCACGCCAACCAGCGCGCGCGCCACCAGCAAGAGCGCATACGTGTGCGCCATTCCCGTCAAGAACGTGGCCAGGCTCCAGAACACCACCCCGAAGGCAATGATCCGGGTGCGGCTGACGCGGTCGGCCAGCAAACTGAAGGGAACTGTTGCGGCCGCAAGCACGAATTGCAGCACGATTTGCACCGCGGAGAGTTGTGCGCTCGATAGTGCGAAGTGATCCCGCAGCAGTGGCACCAGCGGGGGCACCACCAGCCGGTCCGCGAAGTTGACAAAATTAATTAGAGCGAGTATGGCAAGGAGGCGCACCCGGTACCGGTCGAGGGAATGAGATTCGGTTTTCATCTCCGCTGCGGAAACGGCAGCTCCTGACTCAGCGTGCATCCCCGCGCTCCGGACAATACACCATTATATAACGAGGGATATCACCACCCGATGCCGCAACCAAGAGAAGGTGAACACCTCGCCACCGTGCTGTTTTACGGGTTGGTATTGCTATTGGCCTACCTGGTGTACCGCGTGTTTGAGCCGTTCCTGGTTCCGCTGGGCTGGGCGATCGTGCTGGTGGTGTTCTTCTATCCCTTGTACACGCGGCTGGAGAAGCGCTTGGGCTCGACGCGCGCGGCAACGCTCAGCACGCTAGGAGTCACCCTGATTCTGATTGTGCCCGTACTGTTGCTGATGACGCTGTTCGTGCGCCAGGGCCTGGAGGCGGCGCTCAGCATTGAGCACCAGATAGCGACTGGGCAATTCCCCTGGATGGGCCGGGCCTGGGGGTGGGTCGGTCGCATTATCCAAAGGGGAACACCCGGGACCGCCGGCGGTGCTCCCGCAGACCTGCCAACGCTTGTGCGGCAGAGCGCCGAATGGGTGGCCGGGTTTCTGGCGGGGCAGTTAGGGACTCTGCTGCGAAACGCAGCTACGTTCTTGTTTGAGCTGTTCGTCACGCTGTTTGCACTGTTCTACCTGTTTCGCGACGCCGATGCCATTGTCGCAGGGATTCGCCGGTTCCTTCCCTTCGAAGAAGCGCACCGCGAGCAGATGTTGAGTGAGGCGCGCGACCTCATCTTCGCCAGCGTCACCACCAGCCTGATCATCGCCGCCGTGCAGGGCCTGCTGGGCGGCACGGGGTTTGCCGTGGTGCGGCTGGGCTCGCCGGTGTTCTGGGGCGTGATGATGGCGTTCCTCTCGCTGCTGCCAGTGGTGGGCTCCGCGCTGATCTGGGTGCCCGCAGTGATTGGTCTCGCGGTCGCCGGCCACTGGGGACGCAGCATCGTACTGACCGCGATTTGCGCGGGGGTGGCAGGAACGGTGGACAATTTCCTGCGGCCGATCCTGCTTAGCGGGCGCGCGCGCTTGAGCGGTCTGCTGGTCTTCATCAGCGTGCTCGGTGGGGTCGGAGTGTTTGGAATGCTGGGCATCGTGCTGGGTCCTATCGTGGTGGCCACCGCGGTGGGTATTTTGGATGCGTACACACGCCACGGGAACCCGGTTGGGGAGGGCGGACGGGCTGTGCTAGAGTAGCCCGCTCAGATGGTCTCGATGGCCACTAAGGCTGCGATCACGCATGCGGGACTTCCCCCGGAAAAACTTCGGTGGAGCTGCGACCCGGCCCGCATTCCGTTTGACACCACTGCGCAGGCGGAGCTGCTTGACGGCGTCATCGGGCAGGATCGCGCGCTGCGCGCGCTGAAGATGGGCGTTGAACTGCCCGCGCCGGGCTACAACGTTTTCGTTTGCGGGCTGGCGGGCACCAGCCGCGGGGGCATGATCTCCCGCATGATCGAAGAGCTCCAGCCGACGACCAAGCTTTCCCCCGACCGCTGCTACGTCAACAACTTCAAGAACCCTGACCGCCCGCGCCTGCTTTCTCTGCCACCGGGCCAGGCCAACGCGTTCAAAAAGGACATGCAGTCGGGCATTGAGTTCCTGCGCCGCCGCATCCCACAGGTCTTTGAGGGTGAACCTTTCCAACGGCAAAAGGGGCGCATAGTAGACCGCTTCACGGTGCGCGAGAAAGAGTTGATGGACGACTTCACCCGGCGAATTGCGCGCGACCAGTTTGCCTTGGGTCACATGCAGGTGGGCGCTGTGGCCTTGCCTGAAATTTTTCCCGTGCTCGAAGGCCAGATGGTGCCCATTGAGGACATCCCCAAGCTGGTCCACGAAGGCAAACTTGAGACGGTGGCCGCTGAAGAGCTCGAACGCAAGTACGAGCAGTTCCGGCAGGAGTTCACCGTCGTTTACCGCAAGACGCTTACGCTTTCCCGCGAGCTTGCCAGCGAACTCAGCTACCTGGAGCAGGAGGCAGCCTCAGTGCTGGTGGACGGCTTCATTGAGGAACTGAAGGAGAAATACCCGGGCGCGAAGATTGCCGAATACCTCGAGGAGGTCCGCCATCACATCCTCGATAATCTCGACCCGTTCAAGGAGCGGGAAGGGGAAGACGAACACCAACAGCAGCCTTCCCCCGACGGCGGGTCGCGGGCGCCTGCCGGCGAACGCGACCCCTTCCGCGTATATGGGGTCAACGTGCTGCTGGCGCACAACGAGCAGGACACTTCCCCCATCATCTTCGAGACCACGCCGACCTACGCCAACCTGTTCGGCACCATCCAGCGCAGCTACGATGCCCGCGGCGGCTGGACCTCGGACTTCATGGACCTGCGGGCGGGCTCGGTCCTGCGCGCCGACGGCGGCTTCCTAATTATGTACGCGCTCGACGCGCTCACCGAGGCCGGCGTGTGGCGCACGCTGAAGCGTACGCTCAATCACGGCAAGCTCGAAATTCAGCCCATGGACCTGTTCTTCCCATTCGGCACCTCGGCGCTCAAGCCTGAGCCGATCGAGATCAACGTCAAGATTATTCTGATCGGCGACCGCGCGATGTACGAGCTGCTGTACGAATACGAGGAGGACTTCAAGAAGATTTTCAAGGTGCGCGCAGAATTCGATGAAGAGATGGAGATGAGCGACGAGGTGATCCGGCAGTACGGCGGCCGGCTGCGCAAGCTCACGGAAGAAGAGGGACTGTGGCCCTTCGATCGCACCGCGGTCGCTGCCATGATCGAATACGGCGTGCGCAAAGCCGGACGGCGTAGCAAGGTGACTGCGCGCTTCACCGATCTGGCTGATCTGGGGCGCGAGGCCTGCTATGTCGCCCGAGAGGCCAGCGAGACAACCGTTACCGCCGCTCACGTGTGCCGAGCCATTGAGGCCAAGGTTGAGCGGCACAACCTGATCGAAACCAAGATCCGCGAGATGATCGAGGAAGGCACGCTGCTGATCGACACCGATGGCTCACGCGTGGGCCAGGTGAACGGCTTGAGTGTGCTCGAAATCGGCGGCTACTCTTTCGGCAAGCCCGTGCGCATCACCGCATCGGCAGCGCTCGGCAAGGCGGGCCTGATCAACGTCGAGCGCGAGTCCAACCTGAGCGGCCGTTTCCACGACAAAGGGATGCAGATCATCGCCGGTTACCTGCGCTCCAAGTTCGCGCAGGATAAGCCGCTCTCGCTCGCCGCCAGCATCTGCTTCGAGCAGTCCTACTCCGGCGTCGATGGCGACAGCGCCAGCTCGACCGAAATCTACGCGCTGCTCTCCGCGCTCTCGGGCCTGCCCATCCGGCAGGACATTGCCGTGACCGGTTCAGTCAACCAGCAGGGCGATATCCAACCCATCGGCGCCGTGAACCAGAAGATCGAAGGTTTCTTCGACGTCTGCCGCGTCAAAGGCTTCACCGGCCGCCAGGGCGTCATCATCCCGGTGGAAAACGTGGAGGACCTGATGCTCCGCGACGAGGTGATCGCCGCTGTCGCCGCGGACAAATTCCACATCCTGCCCGTCTCCAGTGTCGAGGAGGGCTTCGAAATCCTCAGCGGCGTGCAGGCTGGCCGGTACGACTCGAGCGGCCGGTTCGAGCCCGGTACCGCCTTCGCGCTGGTGGACCAGCGCCTTCGGGAGATGGCCCAAACCCTCAAGGAATACGAGTAGCTAAACCCCGCACTCTGCACCCTGCTTGGCGTAGGGCACGGCATTCCTGCCCCTATAAACTTGTTCTTGCATTTGGACCGGCAGCAAGCAAGTGCCGGGCCTGCGGCGGCGGGCGCCGCCTTTCAGGGTGTGTGTGGTAAATCCCGAAAATCGATTTCCACATGCCTTCACGTTCCTCACTCTTGTTGAAGCGCAAGAACTCCCTCGTTTCTGCAAAAAAAAAATGCAAGCGGTGGGAATCGAGGTTGTCACACAGACTCTTCAGAACAAGGGCAGTTGAGCCGTGCCGTAAAGGGGACTACGGCCCCGGCGCGAGGTAGCCTCGCCGAGCGCGGAGGTGATAGACCGGGATTCCTCCTGCGGGGGCGCGCGCTGAAGGCCCTGAAGCCTCGGCGGGGGCAAGCACGCGGCCGCTCGCGTCCACGATTTGCACTTCGATCCTGTGGAAACGCGCGTCGCGCATTGTTGGCTGGAAACCGAGGCTGTACTGATGCCGTAACAGGGCCGCGATTTGATGGTAGATGCCGGTGAATTCGCGCGCATCCCGCGGGAAATAGGCGCGGCCACCGGTCTCCAGCGCGATGGCCTCCAGAGCCTGGTCGGCCTTTTCAAAGCTGAGCCCCGTAGCGTCCGTGGCGAAGATGGCGGGGGGAGCGGTGGTCTCTTTCTTCTTGTGGTTTTTTCCGGACGGTTTCTTGTCGGATTTTCCGGGCGGCTCGCGCAACTCACCGCCCAGGGCAACCGGCAGGATCACCACTTCGCTGGCGCGCAATTTTTGCAGCAGCGCCTCGTAGCGACCGGCACCTGAGGTATCAAGCCCGGTGCTCAGCAGAACAATCGCTTTCTTGCCGGGAAGCGGCGCGAGCCAGTCGAGCGCGGCCGCTAGGCTGTCGAACAGATTGAGGTCGGCCATGCCGAGGTTGTACCGCAAGCGGTCGATGGCCCCCGCGAGCGCATTTTTGTCCGCGGTGAAGGTCATCGCCAGGCGCGCGGATTGGTCATACGTGCCCAGGGCGACCTGGTCATCCGGGGCCAGACCCTCGAGCAGCGCGTAAGCGGCCAGCAGGTGCTGCTGGTGGATCAGATAAACGGCCGGGCCGGTTTCCACCAGCACCAGCACTTGCGCGGGAGCCTCCACGGAAGCGAAGTGTGTGAGCGGCTGAGGGACCCCTTCGTCCAGTACGCGGAAGTTTTCCCGTACAAGGTCGCCGACGAAGTTTCCCCGCGCGTCGGTCACCGTGACTTCTACATTCACCAGATCGACATGCACCGCCATCCGGTACGGTGGCTGGGATTTTGATTCCTGAGGCGGCTCCGGGGCCGGGTTTTGGGGGTTTTGCGAAGCGTTTTCCGCCGCGCTGTGTGCCGGAAAGCACAGAAAACCCGCCCCCACGAAAAAAGCAAATGCTGCGCGAAGGTATGCGCGGGGCGGGAAGAGCATGAGTGTCATTGGGTTTAAAACGAAGGCCCTGTCTCGTCCGGACAGGCGAGACAAGGCCTCAGATTTGCGCCAGGGTGGTCAGGTTCACTTGTTGGCCACCGCCTCCTTGGGCGTGGAGAGGTAGCCGGTCGTGCGGTCTTTGGAAACTTCGAAGACCACCACCTCATACGGGCCGTGAGCGCCCTTGACGTAGAATTGCACGGGCTCATTCACCGTCTTGTCTTTCTTTTCGATTGTTTTGTCGTCAGCATAGACGACCATTGTGTACTTGTATCTCTTGGTGTCCACCTTCTGGAGCTTGAGCTGGATCGGACCGACCTTCTGCGGCGTCTTGGACTTGCGCAGATCAAATTCGAAGATGTTGCGCTCGCCGCGGCGCTTTAGTTCCTCGAGGTCCTCGCGGTTGCGCGCAATCAGACCGCTCATCACGCCCATGTCGCCCACCGAATGTTCGAGCCTGGACTTGGTGGCCTCGAGATCCTTTTTCGTGGATTCGATATCCGTCTTTGCCCCGCCCAACTCGGTGGAGACTTGGCCGATCTTGGTTTCACTTTCTTGCTTCACCTGGCCGATCTGCGCGACGAGTCTTTCGTCACTCGTCTTCTGCTCCTTGCGGATGGTTTGCGTCAAACTGCGGGCGCGCGCCAGCTCCTCCTGCGTCAGGCCAAGCTTCTGCGAGGTCACGTCGAGCTGGCCTTTCATTTCCGCCAAGCGGGCGTTGGCCTGGTCCACTTGCGCTGAAAGCACCCTGGAGCGCTCGTTGGTTCTGGCCAGGTCGGCTTCAAGCTTCGTGCGGGTGGAGTAGTTGGCATAAAGCAAGTAGCCCACCAGCGCAAAGACGGCAATAAAAGCTACGAGAATCCAGCGGGGCACCGACGCGCTAGTGTCGTGATAAGACTGGTCCGATTCCGGGAGGTTTGGGGACGTGCTCATCTGTCCTCCTTGCGAGCTGGGTGAGCAGGAGAGGTAGCTCCCCGGATTCGATTATCGCTGAGGCGCGCGAGGTTGTCCATGGCCAGCGGGCTGCCGGAGCTAGCCGCTGCGCCGCGCCCTTCTCCCGCCGCGCCGGGGCCAGCGCGCTTCGACGGTTGTGGTCAGTCCGCCGCGCGGCGTGAATTCGCCGCGGACCACACACCATTCCGGCCGAGCGGCCTCGACGATATCGCGCAGGATGCGGTTCACCGCATTCTCGTAGAAGATGCCCAGGTTGCGATACGACAACAGGTACATCTTCAGAGCCTTCAGCTCCAGACACAGTTTTCTCGGTTGGTAGTGAATGGTGAGCGCGCCGTAGTCGGGCAGACCAGTCTTGGGACATACCGAGGTATATTCAGGGAAGCGCGTGGTGATCTCGTAGCCGAGAAACTGATTGGGCCAGGTCTCCAGCTTCGGCAGCTTGGCGTGGATGCCAGCCCGGGCGTGCTCGGCCGTGTAGTCAGGCATAGGGCATCACCTCGCTGTTATTCTACACGGTTGCATATGGCGCAAGAGCCGGGGGAGGGGTTGCGGCTCCCGCGACACTGGCAAAGTGGAAGTTGCCTCGCTTTTGGGATTTCGCTTATTCTTGTTCCCAATATTGGAAAAAGCGATGGGGTGAAACTTTGATCTGCCCACGTTGCAACGGCGACCTGTGCCGGCGCTCCAAGCGGAGGAGCGCCCTGGACCTGCTTGTCGGACTTGCAGGTTTGCGCCCCTGGCGCTGCCGGAGTTGCGAGCGGCGCTTCTATGCCTTGGCCGTGCCCCTGGCTTATCAGAAGTATGCGCACTGCGAGCGTTGCGGCAATCTGGACCTGCAGCGCATCTCAGGCGATCACGTCACCGAGGGCTGGCTTCTCTGGCTCTTCCGCCTGCTGCATCTTCCGGCTTACCGCTGCGCCCCTTGCCGTTACCGCTTCTTCTCGCTGCGGCTTTACCGCCGCATTCCGACCATCCATTCCGAGTCCCCAACCACCTAGCGCCTTCCGGGCGCAACAGTCTCCAACTGTTGAGCGTGCAGTATCGAAGTTCCCTCTGCGACACAACGGAAGTGACCCGCTGCCTTGACGGGCTCTGGCGTTCCAAGCTATAAAAATGTCTGCCCTTTTTGGGTGGCCTCGTTGCAGCAGGGGTCGCCTTTCCGGAGTGTGTGCCCAGTCCCGAGCCCCCTCAACTTCGGGAATGGGCCCGACCGAGGGCGGTATCGTCTAGGGGTTAGGACGCCAGATTCTCAATCTGGAAACCCGGGTTCGATTCCCGGTACCGCTACCACCCCTTCTTTTTTGTTTTCAGTTGGCTAGCTTCGAAGCAATAGGGTCTGCCACTTCGGGTTGGGAACAGGGGATAAACCGGCGTGGAGTCGTGAATGTTAGAGTCACACAGGAAAGGCATAGCGAACCATCCTGACCCCGAGTCATGCGTGGAGCTTGAGTGGGTGGAGTAGGATGTGGAGAAGTTCTGGTTGCAAACAGAGGCAGGTAGATATTCTAAATAAGGAGGCCGCATGTGGTAAAGCATGCAGCTAGGCTTGGCGTTCTCATCTTGACGTTGTGGGGTGTCGCAGCAGTTATGGCGCAGGCGCCTGCGGGGCCGCCGCAGCCGGGTCCGGAGCACAAGAAGCTCGCGTACTTTGTGGGCAAATGGACTTCCGAGGCGGAGCTGAAGCCGAGTCCATTCGGCCCAGGTGGCAAGTACCTCGCCACGGAAACCTGCGAGTGGTTCGCGGGCGGCTTCAGCCTCGTGTGCCATTCGGAGGGAAAGGGGCCGATGGGAGAGCTCAAAGGGATCAGCATCATGGGCTATGACCCCGGGGAGAAAACCTATCTTTATTTTGAGTCAAATAACTTCGGCGAGAACGACTTCTCCCGAGGGACCGTGGAGGGCGACACGTGGACCTGGAACGCAGAGGGCAAAATGGACGGCAAGGCCGTCCGCATGCGGTTCACGCTGAAGCAAGTCTCGGCGGACTCCTCGACCTATAGGTTTGAGATGGCGTCTGGCGTCGCCCCGTTCACGCTGGTGATGGAAGGCAAGCAGACCCGCCTGAAATAGTGCGGGCGAGGTTTTTCGTCTTCGGGAAGGAACGCTCGACTCGGATCTTTGAGACTCAAGGTCTCCGTGCGCCCTGACGGGGAGGGGACTTCCCTTCTGTTATGCGCGTAGAATCTGTAGCTTGCACGATTCCCAGGACGAGAAACCTGTCGAAGATTCCGTTAGGTTCATTGGGCAAGCTGTGCTATGATTGATTCGCGTTTGTTGCTCTTGTAAAACCTTTAGATTCGTTTAAGGGGGCTGCAAGTCCACACTTGCAGCCCTTTTGCTTTACGGCTGGGGGCGTTCGAGCGGCACCAAATAGCTTAAACACAGAAAAGGAAAAACATTGAAAGAACAAGGAACAGTGAAGTGGTTCAACGCCAGCAAGGGATTCGGGTTCATCCAGCGCCAGTCCGGCGAGGACGTTTTCGTCCACTTTTCCGCCATCCAGGCGGAGGGGTACAAATCGCTGAACGAAGGCCAGGCGGTTGAATTCGAAGTGACCACCGGCCCCAAGGGCCTGCAAGCGTCGAACGTCACTAGCCTCTAATCCGCCAGCGCGAGCCCGCCTATGGTGGGCTCGCGCTTTTTTTCTCTTGGGCCGCCGGAATCTCTCTAGTTCGCTATCCTCTGAGGAGGCTTGATGAAGGCTCTCGCGGAAGGCCAGTATGTGAAGCATTTCCAGTACGGCTGCGGTGTCATCACGGAATCGGACGAGGAACGCACCTCCATTGATTTTGACCTCCATGGAATGAAGAAATTTGTTACCAGCCTGATGGTCGTTGAGCCGGCGGAGGGAACGCCTCCGAAGCGTCCACGCGCCAAGCGCCGCAAGAAGGTAGCCGCCGCCGCCCCACCCGCGCAAACCGGGACCGCAGCAAAAGCCTCCGGGAGCTAGCAACTGGGGAATTGGCAGGGAGTCAGGCGTCGTTGTCCTTGTCCCAGAGAACGACGCTGGCGGTGGTCATTGCCGCGCACTTCACGAACGCGCCGGGGCGAGCGCCCAAGGCGCGTCGAATCTCGCGCGGCACGGTGATCTGCCTCTTGCTCTTGATACACGAGGAGCGCGGGCGGGACGGCCCTCAGCCAGAGTGAGCACGGCTCTCCTGGTCCAGCGGCTTCACATCCTCCATTAGACTGAAGAATCCTTCTGCCAGCGTCGGGTGAATGTAGACGGCTCCCTTCAGAACGGTGTAGGGGAGATCGGCGAGCATGAGCACGCCGAGCATTTGAACGAGCTCGCCGCCCTCGCTGGCCAAAATGGACGCGCCCAGAATGCGGTCGTTCGAAGCATTCACGATAAGTTTCATCAGACCCGAGGTTTCATCGCGCTCGATGGCGCGGGCAACATAACTCATCGGAATCTTCCCAATCTTGAGTTTGTACCCTTTGGCTCTGGCTTCCTTCTCGGTCAGGCCCACGCCCCCCAGTTGCGGATCAGTGAAAACCGAGTAGGGCACATAGCGATTCTCAATGGTCAGGTTTTTGCCTTCGATCAGATTGGCATAAACAATCTGGTAGTCGTTGTAGGAGATGTGTGTGAACGCCGGTCCACCTTTCACGTCCCCCAAGGCCCAGATGCCCGGAACATTCGTTTCGAGGCGGCTATTCACTTTGATAAAGCCGCGGCTATCGATTTCCACTCCGGCTTTTTCCAAACCCAGGCCGTCCGTATTAGGCGTTCGCCCGGTAGCGACAAGCAGATGGGAACCGGAAAGCGTGGAGGGGCTGTTGGGGTCGTCGAGTGTCAAGACAATCTGTCCGTTTGTTTTCTGGACGCGCGTGGTGCGCGTATTCAGCGCGAAGTGGATGCCTTCGGCTTCGAGGGCCTTTCGGAGCTCGGCAGCTACTTCCGCGTCCTCGCGAGGCAGGATTTCATCACTGTGGTGAATGACGGCCACGCGGCTGCCGAAGCGCCGAAACATCTGCCCAAATTCGAGTCCTATGTAGCCCCCGCCGAGAATCAACAGGTGTTCGGGCAATTCGGTTAGCTCCATGATACTGGCGTTGGTCAGGTAGCCGGCCGCATCCAAGCCCTCGATGCGCGGAATCGCGGCGCGAGCGCCGGTGTTGATGAAGATGCGCTCGGCTTCAAGCTCCTGATCACGCACCACAAGCCGATGGGAACCGGTGAAGCGCGCCTGCCCGCGGTACAAACGCAGGTTCGGGCGTTGATCGACCTTGTGCTGTTGCCCGGAGCGAAAGCTTTGCACGACCTTATCCTTGCGGGCTACAATGGCGGGCAGATCGACGCTGACATCCTTTGCCCGAACGCCCCACCGTGGGGCGTTGCGCCCGTAATGGGCCACCTGAGCGGAAGCAATCATCGTCTTCGTTGGGGTGCAGCCCGTATTGATGCAGGTGCCGCCCAAGTGTTCTTTCTCGATCAGGGCCACGGTCCAGCCGTGATCGGCCAACTTCTGAGAGAGCGGGTTTCCGGCCTGGCCCGACCCGATGACAATCGCATCGTATTTCATAGGAGGAGCTCCTTTGTTTTGTTCGGCGACGCGCCGATTCAGAGATTCATCCTATCCTCGGCTCGGCTTTCTCGAGTCGAGACAAAAAATACTCCCGCCAACTCTCGGGCAATGCCTGCACCTGAACCGCGCGGTGCAGTATTTCCAAGTCAGCCGCGCTGTACCTCTTTGTGATGTACAAGCGCGTAATCTCCGGAACGGCGATGCCATTGGCGTCGCGGGCGATTACCTCGATCCGATCGCCGGCGCCGACCTCGCCTTCGCGGAAGACCGAGAAATAGAATCCGGTTCGACCGCTGCCCAGGAAGCGTTTTACCATATCCTCCGATTGAAACTTCACACCGAGCTTATAACAGGGCAGGCGCGGCTGCGTGACCGTCAGCTCCGCCGTTCCGATGCGAAAGCGATCGCCGACGTGAATGTCTTCTTCCCGAAGGCCTTCGGTAGTGAAATTTTCGCCGAACATTCCCCAGGGTAATTCCTTGCCGGGCAGCTCACGTCGCCAGTAGTCGTAATGCTCGGCCGGATACGCGTAGACTGCTTTGTCCGGGCCGCCGTGCACAGAAAGGTCGGCTTGCCGGTCCCCGTCCAGGTTTAGCGCGCGCAGCATCACCCGGCCTTTGACCGGTTCTTTGAAGATGCCTGTCGTCACAGTCTTACCTTTCCAGATGACTTCGCGGGGAAGTCCGACATTCACGGAAATAAGTTTCATCCCCTCTCCTTTGGCCCGCGGTTCGAAGTCAGAAAAACTCCGCGCTTGTGGCGCCGCTGGCCGTTGCCGGTATCTTCGGCGCGGTTCTCCTCTTTGTTGTACAGCATGCGGCAACACTCGACATCGGTACGCTTGACGGCCCTTCGACCGCGGTATGAGGGCTGCCCCGCTTCGCCGAATCCCGGGTTGCCGACCGGGCAGCAACGATGGGGCCCGTTGCAGCCGCTGGCGCTGGTTCCTGCGAGCCCTTCGGCTGCATTTGGAGCGTGATGAACCGCGCTACCTTGTCGCCGCCGTTCTGAAACACGCGCGCCACGTCTCCGCGGCCGAGCCAGACAGAGCCGCCCGGACGCAGTGATTTTTCCGGGCCCTTTCCTGCCGCGAACGTGATCACGCCTTCATCCAGCGCCACGATCAACTGCTCCCAGCGCGAATCGCGCAGGTTCACTTTCTGGCGCGGCTTGACGCGGGTCAGGATCACGCGTGTCTCGCCGGTCTTGAATTCGGGCCAAGCGGTGTGCGTCGCAGCCGGTGCCGGCTTCTCTGGCGTGCCCGGACAAGCCGCCGGCTCGTTGGCGATCACTTGAAGGCAGAGGTTACGCAGCTCGCCTTGCGGGCGAAGAAGTTCGATCGTGACGTTGCGGAAAGGAGTATCGGCGTCGTTGCGCGCCACGTGGGCAAAGCCGCCGCGCGAAAAGCGTGCTTCGCCATCCGCGAGCTTCAAATGCACCTCTTGCCTGCCAGGAATAGCGCTGGTGACCTGCGCGTCGCCGATCGTGATATAGACATAATCGCGGTCGTGCTGGTGCAGCAGCGTTGATTCGTGCGGGGCCACTTCGACCTCATAGACCTTCACATAATCGTTCTGAAGCGAAAGATGGTGATGCGGTTCCGACGTGATCGACACCGCGGCCGCTGTCTGCGCCGTGGGCGTCTGATTGCCCGCAGACGCGCACAGCGGCACGAGCAACACTGCATGCCACGCCCACTTCGCTTTCATCGGAAGCCCTCCCAGTGAATGCCGCAGAGCCTAACACACTGAAACAGCAACGGCGGGATTCGCTTGTTGGGGACTGGGAGGCACAGGGGCTCGCGGAAGGCGTGGCGAGATGCCCCGAACCCTTGCGACCTCTGCCGGTCTGGTTTACGTTTGTCGGCTGCAGCAGGCTGCCGCTCGTGCCGGAGCGATTCGTGATCACCGAAGCTGCGCTGCGCGAGGCAATAAATCAAATGGTCGGCCAGCGAACCGAGTCGCCGGCTCGTGCCCGTCTGGGGGATATACGTGCCGCCGCAAGCCCAAAGCTAGGCGTTATTATTGTTGTGCTGAGCGCCGGCGCGTCGGTGTCAGGAACAGGTCAAGTCTAGAGCAGTGAGGTGCGGGATGACGAAGGAGCAGCCCTTTTCAGGGATCTTCAAATTGGACAAAGAGACGAAGAACACCGTGCGCTACGCCGAGGAAGCGGAGAACCGGCGGCCGGTGGTGGGTACGATCTACGTTGATAAATACGAGTTGCCCCGTCCGTTTCCGAAACAAGTTCGGGTCACCATCGAGCCGGTTGAATAACGGATCGCAAGACAGGGAAAAGAGCCGCGCAGGTGAGTGGCTCACTGCCCTTACTCTTGGAGGCAGCATGAAAAATCGATCTAGCCTTTCTGGCGTTTTCGCGCTGGCTGCGGTGATCACGCTGGCAGCGGGCTCGAGGCACAAGCGCCGCCGGCCAGTGCGGACTCTCATCCAGTGGTGGAGAGCTACTACAAGATGGCGCCCGGCAAAGCGGATGAGTGGCTAGAGCTCTACCGCACGCAGCACCTGCCCGTTCTCAAGCAGCGCCAGCGCGAGGGGCGTATCCTCCAGATCGTCATCTATCGTCCCTTTCTTCATCAGGGTGAGCCCGCTTGGGACTTCAAAGTAATCTTGACATATCTCGACTTTGCCGCGTTGGGCGATCGTACCCACTTCGACGCGATTGAGCGGCGACTTTACCCCGACTGGGACGCTCACCAGCGGGCCGAGCGCCACCGCTGGGAAATTACCGTGAAACACTGGGACGATCTGATGGTCGCGATGCCGGCAGATTAGCTTTGCCGCGTTGGGCGATCGCACCCACTTCGATGCGATTCAGCGGCGCGACTAAGGTGACCCCGTAAGGGCCCGGTGTGCGCGGGCACCTCCAAAGTTGCCAAAGCTGCAACCAGCACACCGCTTAGGTGCTCGATCTATGGAAAATAAAGTATTAGACTTCTGAATTTAAGTATTCGATATCAAGAAAATAGCTTTTGCAACCATGACGAGTCGGTGGGGGAGGACAGAGGTA
>QHYU01000042.1 GCA_003224235.1 Acidobacteriota bacterium | reverse complement strand
GGCGGAGATTCTGGGCATACATTTTGAAGGGCCCTTCATCAACCTCGCGCGGCGGGGTGTGCATCCCGCGGAGTGGATCGTGCCGCCTTCGATTCCAGCGCTCCGGCGCTATGTCGACGCGGCGGGTGGCGCCGCGCGGATTTGCACTCTGGCGCCGGAGCTTCCCGGCGCGCTCGACTTGATCGAGGCAGCCCGCGCGGCGGGGCTGGTCGTGGGGCTGGGGCACACGGACGCGACTTACGCCCAGGCTTGCGCCGCGATCGAGAAGGGCGCGCGACACGCAGTGCA
>QHYU01000041.1 GCA_003224235.1 Acidobacteriota bacterium | reverse complement strand
CGCATCATTGGCTGATGCCGTACGCATGTTGACGCTCAACGCGGCGCGCCTGCTGGGTCTGGAGCGCTGCAAAGGCGTGCTTGCGCCGGGCGCCGATGCCGACCTGGTGCTGCTCGATGCGAACTTGGAGGTTGTCGGCGTGATGACCCGTGGTACAGGACTCTGAGAGCCTCTTAGCGGGTCGAGCTTCAGCTCCGAGAAAAGAAACCCAAGGGGCTTGCCCCTCTTGTCGCCCCGAGGTCATTCCGAGCGCAGCGAAGGGCGCAGCCTAGCTTGCTAACGCCGCCACTCGAAGGCGCGTCGTTTACGGCGCCGGGTGGTGTTCTTGCTGGGCTGCGGCGACGCCCCCGCCCTTGGCGGCAACCTGCAGGCGGGTCAGGGCGCGCTGCAAGGCAAACACCGCGCGGTCCCAGTCCGTGCCGGAGGCATTGGGGTTTGCCAAGCGCTTTTCGGCGCGCTCACGAGCGGCGCGGGCGCGGTCCAGGTCAATTTCTTCGGCCCGTTCGGCCGCCTCGGCCAGAACGATGACGCGACCGGGCAAAACCTCAGCGAAGCCGCGAACGACCGTGGCGTGGGACGTATCTTTTCCTTTGCGGTAGCTGAGTTCGCCTACACCCAGCTCGGTAACCAGCGGCGCGTGTCCGGGCAATACACCCAGATAACCAGCGAGGGCGGGGAGCTGAACCTCGCTCACCGTTTCCTTTACAACTTGCCGCTCGGGCGTCACTACTTCGAGTTCGATGGAATCAGGTAGCATCATTTCGTCGAACGGCGGAAACCGCCGATTGCATCTGCAGCCTTGCTCTTTTCTTACGCTACCGCGGACATTTTCTCGGCTTTCTCAAGCGCCTCTTCGATTGTGCCGACCATGTAAAAGGCCTGCTCGGGGATGTCGTCGTGCCTGCCTTCGACGATCTCCTTGAACCCGCGGACCGTGTCTTCAATCTTCACGTACTTGCCTTCCAGCCCCGTGAACTGTTGGGCCACGAACATAGGTTGCGAGAGGAATCTTTCAATTTTCCGCGCCCGGGCGACGGCCAGCTTGTCCTCGTCGGAGAGTTCTTCGATGCCGAGGATAGCAATGATGTCGCGCAGATCCTTGTAGCGCTGCAGGACCGATTTGACCGCGCGAGCCACGGTGTAGTGCTCCTGGCCAACGATGCGCGGGTCGAGGATGCGCGAGTAGCTGGCCAGCGGGTCCACTGCCGGGTAGATGCCCATCTCGACGATAGCGCGGCTGAGGTTGGTCGTGGCATCCAGGTGTGTGAAGGTAGCGGCCGGCGCGGGGTCGGTGTAGTCGTCCGCGGGCACGTAGATGGCCTGGACGGAAGTAATGGAGCCGTGCTTGGTGGAGGTGATGCGCTCCTGCAGTTCGCCGATTTCGGTGTTGAGGTTGGGCTGATAACCGACGGCGGAGGGCATGCGGCCGAGCAAGGCGGAAACTTCCGAGCCCGCCTGCACGAAACGGAAGATATTGTCAATGAACAACAGCACGTCCAGGCCCTCGACGTCGCGGAAGTATTCGGCGACGGTCACCCCGGTCAGGCCGACGCGGAGTCGCGACCCGGGCGGCTCGGTCATTTGGCCGTAGATCAAAGCGGCGCGCGATTTCTCCGAGTTCCCGGGCACCACCACTCCCGATTCCTGCATCTCGAGCCACAAGTCGTTGCCCTCGCGGGTGCGCTCGCCCACGCCCGCAAAGACGGAGACGCCGCCGTGTTTCAGCGCGACGTTGTGGATCAACTCCATGATGATGACCGTCTTGCCGACGCCAGCGCCACCGAACAGGCCGATCTTGCCACCCTTCAGGTAGGGCTCGATCAGGTCCACCACCTTGACTCCGGTCTCGAACATCTCGAGCTGGGTTGATTGGTCCAGGAGCAATGGAGCCGGCCGATGGATCGGATAGCGGATCTCACTGTGGACCGGGCCAAGGTTGTCCACCGGCTCGCCCAGGACGTTCATCACGCGACCCAGGGTGCCGCGGCCGACCGGCACGGTGATGGGACCGCCGGTATCGTAGGCCTTCATCCCGCGCACCACGCCCTCGGTGGGCTTCATCGAAACGCAACGCACGCGGCCTTCCCCCAGGTGTTGCTGCACTTCAGTGACGATGTCGAGCGGCTCGGGGACATCGAAGCCCTCGCTGGTGATGCGCACCGCGTTATAGATCTGCGGCAGTTGGTGTTCCTCGAAGCGGACATCGACGACCGGCCCGATTACCTGCACCACCCGGCCGAGGCCGGCGTATTGCTGGGACATTGCTCTCTCCTTAGCGGCGCGTCGTTGCTGAGATCCGACTCATGACTCGGATTCGCGTTCCAACGATGCCGGGTCATGCCGTGGAAGCCGCGCCGCTCACCACCTCGATAATCTCTTTCGTGATGGCGGCCTGGCGGACCTTGTTCATATGGAGCGTGATCTGGTCAATCAACTCGATGGCATTATTCGTCGCTGAGTCCATGGCCGTCATGCGCGCCGCATGCTCCGCCGCGGACGATTCCAGCATCGCCCGAAAGATTTGAGTTTCGACATGCCTGGGCAGCAGCCGATTGAAGATTTCTTCCAGGGGTTGCTCGTAAATGTAATCGACCTGGAAGCCGAGCGGTTCGTTGGCGAGCTCGCCGCCTGGCCCCTTGGCGGGGCCGCCCGCGCCTTCCAGGTGCGCCTTTTCCGCTGCTTCCGGCTGAAACGACTCCGGCTCAATCGGCAGCAGCTTCTCCACGGTCAGCTTCTGCGTCATGACGTTCTTGAACTCGTTGTACACTGCGTAGACCGCATCGGTTTCACCGGAAGAGTACAGCTCGATCACTTTCTGGGCGATGTCCTTCGCCTGGGGATACTCGACGCGCGTAGTGACGTTGATATACTCCGCAACGAAGCTCCGGTTCCGCTTGCGCAGCGCGTCCCGGCCCTTCTTGCCGATGGCAATCAACTCAATCTTCTGCTGCGAGCGCTCGCGGAGGAGTTCCAGCGTCCTGCGGATGACGTTGGCGTTGAAGGCGCCGCACAGGCCCCGGTCCCCGGTCAACATCAGCAGGAGCGCGCGCTGCTCGGGCCGCCGCGCCATCAGGGGATGAACCGGGTTTTCGACTCGCGCCATCGCCGAGCCCAGCACGCGAGCGATCTGCCGGGCATAGGGCCGAGCGGCCAGGACCTTTTCCTGGGCGCGCCGCAATCTTGCTGCGGCGACGAATTTCATGGCGCGGGTAATCTGCTGGGTGTTCTTCACCGAGCGGATGCGGCGCCGAAAGTCAAGCAGGGTGGGCATGCGTATCGGCCTGGGGCCGGATCCTAGCCGGCAGCTTTGGCGAGGCTGCCAACAAAGCGCTCCTTGAATGCACCGAGAGCTGCGTTGATCTCGGCGCGGAGTAGGTCGTCGATCTGTTTCTTCTCCGCGAGCTTTTTCAGCACTCCGCCATAGTTGGTGTCCATGAAGTCGTAGAGCTCCAGCTCGAAGCGCCGGCAGTCCGCCACATCTATGTCGTCCAGGTAGCCGTTGGTGCCGGCGAAGATGATCAGAACCTGTTTTTCCACCGGAAGCGGCTCGAACTGACCCTGTTTCAGCACCTCGGTCAGGCGCTCGCCGCGCGCGAGCTGCGCCTGGGTGGCGCGGTCGAGTTCTGAGCCGAACTGCGCGAACGCCGCGAGCGACCGGTACTGCGCCATGTCCAGACGCAGCGACCCGGCGACTTGCCGCATGGCTTTGATCTGAGCGTTGCCGCCCACGCGACTCACGGAAATCCCCACGTTGATGGCCGGGCGGATGCCGCCGTTGAACAGGTCCGCCTCGAGATAAATCTGGCCGTCGGTAATCGAGATCACGTTGGTGGGAATGTAGGCGGAGACGTCGCCGGCCTGGGTCTCAATCACCGGGAGGGAGGTCAGCGAGCCGCCGCCGTTCGCGTCGTTCAGCTTGGCGGCGCGCTCCAGCAGTCGCGAGTGCAGAAAGAAGACGTCGCCGGGATAAGCCTCGCGGCCGGGCGGCCGGCGCAGCAACAGGGAGATTTCGCGATAGGCTTGCGCGTGCTTGGAAAGGTCGTCGTAGAAGGTGACCGCGTGGCGCTTGGTGTCGCGGAAGTATTCCCCCATCGCGCAGGCAGCGTAGGGGGCGATGTACTGCATCGTGGCGGGCTCGGTGGCCGACGAGGCTACGACGATGGTGTAGTCCATCGCGCCCGCATCGGTGAGCACCTTCACCATCTGCGCAATCGTCGAGCGTTTCTGCCCGATCGCGCAGTAAATGCAGGTCAAGTCGCCGCCTTTCTGGTTGAGGATCGTGTCCAGAATGATCGCGGTCTTGCCCGTTTGCCGGTCGCCGATGATCAGCTCGCGCTGGCCGCGGCCGATGGGAATCATCGAGTCAATCGCTTTGATGCCGGTCTGCAGCGGCTCGCGCACTGGCTGGCGGTCCACCACGCCCGGGGCCAGACGCTCGAGCGGGTTGCGCCGCTGGGCAGCGATTGGCCCTTTGCCGTCCAGCGGCTCTCCCAGGGGATTGACGACGCGGCCCACCAGAGTTTCGCCGACCGGCACCGACATAATGGTCTTGGTGCGCTTGACCGTGTCGCCTTCCATAATTTCGGCATATTCGCCGAGCAGCACCGCGCCCACCTGGTCTTCCTCGAGGTTCAGCGCGATGCCGGAGACATTGTGCGGGAACGCGAGCATTTCGCCGGCCATCACTTTCTCCAGGCCGTGGATCCGCGCGATGCCGTCGCCGACGGAGATCACCGACCCCACTTCCTCCACGGACACGGATTGCTCGTAGTTGGCAATCTGCTCGCGGAGGATCTTTGTGATTTCCTCAGCCTTGATCATTGCCATGCCTTGCTCCTATTCCGAGACCAATGTGGCTTGCAGCCGGTTCAACTGCTCGCGCACCGAACCGTCATAGATGGTTGAGCCGATGCGCACAACCGCGCCGCCGATCAGCGCGGGGTCCAAGGCGTAGCGAGCCTCGACGCGTTTGCCGGTCAGGCGCTCGAGCGCTCCGGTCAAATCGGTCTTCTGTTCCGCGCTCAGCTCCCCGGGCGAGGTCACCTGGGCTTCGGCGACGCCGAGCCGGGATAGCAACAGGGCCTCAAACGCCTCCTGAATTTGGGGCAGCAACGCCGAGCGGCGGTTGTCCACCACCACGAACAGGAAATTGCGCAGCGTCTTGCCGGCGCCGAGGCGAGCCAGCAGCTTCTCGATCACTGCCTGCTTGGTGGCCCGCGGCAGAGCAGGGCTGGAGAGAAAGTTTTTCAGATCCGCAGACTCGGCAAGCAGGCCCACAAAGCTCGCCAGTTCGTTTTTCACCTGTCGAGCAGTGCCCGACTCGATGGCCACGTCCGCCAGGGCAGCCGCATACCGCTGCGCCAGGGCTCTCAATTCGCGCTCCCCGCGAGGGAGTTCACAAAGGAGCGGAAGAGCGTAGCCTGGGTTTCCGCGGTGATTTGATTGCGCAGCAGGGCCTTGGCGCGCTCAACCGCCTCCCGAGCGGCAATCGCCTTCAACTCCATACGCGCCGCGCGCTCGGCCGCCTCGATTTCGGCGCGGGCGGCGCGGGCGATCTTCTCGGTCTCTTCCCGGGTCGCGGCCCGAATGCGCTCCGCATCTGCGGCCGACTCGCGTTGTGCCGCCGCGCGGAGTTCGGCCACTTCCTGCCCCAGGCGCTGCAGTTTTTCTTCGGCCTGCTGGAGTTGACGCTCGGCTTCCGCTTTCGCGGCGGCCGCTTGGGCCAGGGCAGCAGAGATGGCGGCAGCGCGCCCCCCGAAGAACGCAGGCCCATTTTTGGCAATCAGATAGCCCAGGCCGCCGAACACCAGGAGGAAGTTCAGCCAGTGAAACAGAATCCCAATAGGCGCTTCCGCCGGGTTCGGCTCGCCTCCCTCAACCCCCAGGGCCGGCGCCGCCAAGCACGCAAGAACAAGAAAACAGGCAAATGCCGCGTAGATGAGCCACCGCCCCGGCTTCATCGGACCTCGCTTATGCTTTGGTGGGCCACGGGCCGGCGCTCGAGAATGACTCGCGCGATTTCCTCCGCCAGTGTTTCGCTGGCCAACTGGATTTCCGCGCGCGCCGCCACCAGATCAGCGGAGATTTTTTCCTTCGCGGCGCGGACCTCCTCGGCCGCGCGGGTTCGGGCATTGCGAATCAGCGCGGCGCGCTCCTCCAGAACGGTCCGCCGGGCGGCTTCCTGTTCGGCATAAATTCCGGCGCGGGCCTTCTTAAGCGCCTCCTGGTAGGCACGCAGCTTCTCCTGGGCAGCCGCCTGGCTCGCTTCCGCGGCGCGGCGCGCGCCCTCGGTGCGCGTCCATCGTTCGGCGAGCACTCGCTCAAGCGGCTGGAAGAAGTTCGACCGGAGAAAAAGATAAAACAGGAAAACGATGAAGACCGTGGGCAGGGCTTGGAGGAACAACTCGCCGAGTTGGGACAGAATCTCCATGCACCCGTATGCGGGAAGATTGCGGCTGCCCCCCGAAGGGTTCCCCCAGCGAAACAGAGCGCCGCGCCTCGGCGCACTTCGCCGGGCATTGGACAAAGAAGAAATTTTATAGCATCCGTCTCCGCTTCCGTCAACGACTCCCTCGGCGATGTGTCCTAGTTGCACGATTTTGTCACCGTGGAACAGCAACGTGAGAATGCCCGCCCGAGCCGAGGAGTTCCGCGGCGACAGCTTTGCGGTCGTTTCCGGCTGGGGCTGTTGCCGCCGTTGATAGGAGAGCGATGGGCGGTCATTCATCGAAGCATGCGGAGCAGGGGCCATCGGCGAAAGTCTGGTGCCAGCCATGAGCCAGGGGAGCAAGGAGGCAGGAAGCAGGGAGAAAAAGAGTGGGGAGGCCCCCGGTTTTTTGTAAGTGTTGATTCCAGGAGGGTTTAAGTCCTTTGATTTTGCAAGTGCGCATTGCAGAGGACTTGCGGGCGCATTTTTTGTAAGTGCACATTGTAAAGGACTTGCGGAAGCGGCCATGTCTAGAGGCACCGAGCCTCGGTTATCGACCGGTGAAGACAGGCTCCTGGGGGCGAGAAGAAGGCGCGCCCGCAGCAGGTGGGCTCCTGTGGGTCCCGCAATCCCGTCTCCCCTTTCCAGAGTCCGGTGGGACTCCACCGTGCGCCCCTTGACCGGGCTCAGGGCAGGCGCCGCAGTCGAAGACCGGACCGTGACGCACTCGCAGGGAGCGTCCCCCGTACCGGGCGCACAAAGCGCGCCCCTCGACTCCGCTCGGGACTTACAAAACGAGCTTGCAATTCATGGTACCGCAGCGTAGCTGTCCAGCAGTTTCTGGTTTTGCGCGTTTTTTCACCTTGGAAAAGAAAGCATTCGAAAAGATTGCTCGGTTTTACGCGGTGTTCGGCGCTTAATGGACCTGCCATTTCGCCAGAGCCGCTGTTGCGCTGGCGTCGAGCCTCGATTTTTTGCAAGGCACCTTTGAAAAAATCCACCTCCA
>QHYU01000040.1 GCA_003224235.1 Acidobacteriota bacterium | reverse complement strand
ATACGTACATTAAGACCAGGAGAAGAAAATGGAGACGGTAGACTATCAAGGGGCGGTCCAAGTGGCTGAAATCACCGGCGTTGTCGTGGTGTACTTGTTGGGGCTGGACCGCGTGGACGCCGCTGAGAAAATTGCTGAGGAAGCCTGCAAGCGCAATCCCGAGGCCGCTCTGCTCCATTTGCTCCTGGCCAACGTCCACATCCGGAAGCGCGACTACCCCGCGGTTTTGCGCGACCTCGGCAAGTTCCTGAAGCTTGAGCCAAGAGGCCTAACGAGTGACCAGGTTCGCCAGACACGCGAGAAACTCCAACGGGCCCTGGCCAATGGCCAGCGCGCGCCTGTTGTCTAAGCGCCCACGCACTGATCCCACTTTGAGTTGACTCTTCCGCAGGAGACTGCGGAAGTCTGCCGCGCCCAGCCCCCAGCCCGAAAAAGACGTGTCACAGAGGACGGTCTGAAACCCGCCAATGCCCAGCCGGCCTTAGTGCCGGTCGCGCCAGAGCAGCCAGATCAGCTCGGCGTTGAAAGCGATGATTGCCAGGGCAACCACCCAGGCGAGCACGACAACCCAGCGGCGGTTGACGAACTCTCCCATCTTGGCTTTGTCGCTGGTGAACATCACCAGCGGCACCACCGCGAAAGGCAACTGAAAACTCAGGATCACCTGGCTCAGGATAAGCAGGTCGGTCAGCTTGCTCTCGCCCTTGAGGCCGATCACAATGGCTGCGGGCACGATTGCGAGCAGCCGGGTGAACAGCCGGCGCAGCCAGGGCGGCAGCCGCGAGTTGAGAAAACCTTCCATCACAATCTGCCCGGCCAGAGTGCCGGTTAGCGTGGAGATCTGTCCGGAGCAAAGCAGCGCCACGGCAAACAGCGCGCTCGCCAGGCTGGCGCCCAACACCGGTGTGAGCAATTCATGGGCGCGGCCGTTGATAAACAGAGCCAAGCCGAGCGCCACGGTCGAATCGATCACCGCGAACTTGATGGCCTCGCGTTTGTGCTCCGGTTGAGGCTGGAAAGCGCGTGTCTGCACGATGCTCGAGTGCAGATACAGATTGTGCGGCATCACCGTCGCGCCCAGGATGCCGATGGCAATGTAAAGCATCTCGCGGTTGCGCAGAATCTCCATGGTGGGGAGGAACCCGCGCGCGGCCTCGAGCCAAAGCGGCCGCGACAAAAAGAGCTCAAAGCCAAAGCAGGCGCCAATCATAGTGATCAGGATCACCACCAGCGCTTCGACCATACGGAACCCGCGGCCTTGCAGCGCCAGCACCAGGAGCACGCCCAGCGCTGTAAGGATGACGCCGGCGAGCAACGGCAGGCCGAAGAGCAGCTTCAGCGCCACCGCCGAGCCCAGTACCTCGCCCAAGTCGCAAGCGGCGATGGCGATCTCGCAGATCACGCAGAGTGCAATGACCGTCGGCCGCGAGAAATGATCGCGGCAGGCCTGGGCCAGGTCGCGACCGGTGGCGATGCCAAGCTTGGCCGCAAGCGCTTGCAGGAACATCGCCATCAGGTTGCTCAGCAGGATGACGCTCAGAAGCGTGTAACCAAACTTCGAGCCGCCGCCCAGGTCGGTGGCCCAGTTGCCGGGGTCCATGTACCCCACGGCGACCAAGTAGCCAGGCCCGGCAAAGGCCAACAACTTGCGCCATACCGATGCGCCGGAATAGACGGGGACGGAACGAAAGGCCTCGGGCAACGAGGGCACGTCCGCGGACGCGCGCCAGCCTTCGTGCGTCTGGCGAAGCGGCGCTACGCCGGCAGTTACTATCGTTGAAGGTTGTTCAAGCTCGCTCACTGGGAGACGCAGCTCCTATTCTTACGGTGGCAAGGGGACAGGACGGGGTCGGATATTCACTTGACAAAAACCAACACCGGGCCTGGGTTCTTATTCGCGCGGTTGGATAGGCAGGACCCACTAAGCAGCACTGGTGCAGGCCCAAGAACCGCAGCACTGAATCTCCTCGGTTAGCCCTCTGACTCGCCGCTCGTTCCTGCGATGCGTCTCAATCTATATGAGTGCCAGCCAAGCGAACATCATGCCGCTTGCTACAGCCAGGGCCGCTACCGCTATGAATGACACTTTTTCGCCGAGGTTGATGCGAACATCTGCGCTCATCTTGTTGCCTCCATGCGAAGGATAGGCTGCGGGCGTGATGGCGCTCAATGAACTGAAGGCTCCAAAGTGTCTGAGTACCCAAGGCATAGTACGAGGGCCGCGAGGCGAGCCTATTCGCACAAACGCGCGCGTGGCAAGGCTCTCCTTTGTCACTGAATTGCGCGGCGACACAGACTTAGATCAGAGGAGAGGCAAAGGCGGACCTGGGACGGAATAGCGGGACCCCTGTCAGCCAAAGTGTGAGCTTGGCCTGCGCTCGGTTCTCCAGGTCGTGTAAGGGACCACCAACAACTGTCGGAAGTTAGTGGGACGCTGCGACACCATCAAAGGGCGAGAAGTGCGTCTTGACTTCTTCGAGGCGCAGCTCGCCGCCTCCTCGCTGTCTGAGTGCCCTGCGAAACGCTTAGATTCCAGCGCTCACGGCGCTTGCCTCTTCTCCTCGAAAAATCTATCGCTTCCATCGGAATTCTCGATTGTACTTTTCTGACGCCAGCAAGTTATCTAGGGGGGATGTGCTCGCAGGGGAGCAGCGTGTCCACGGATCTCCATTCTGGAGTGGTTTGCCATCTTTTCACATTGGTTTTATTAGGCCGCAATATTTTCACCATACGTTGTGCAACATGAGACAAGGATACTTGATCGATTCCACGGATCACGACGCCTGTGGCGTCGGCTTCATCGCCCAGCTCGGTAGCCTCGGCTCCCGCGAAGTTGTGGAGCGCGCCCTGACCGCACTGTCTCGGCTCTCCCATCGCGGCGGCGTCGATGCTGACGGCTGCAGTGGCGATGGCGCCGGGCTGCTGACCGCAATTCCGCAAAAATTTATTCGGGATCGCGCGCGGGAAGCAGGAATAGAGCTACCCGAGATTTTCGGCCTGGGAATGGCTTTTCTGCCGCGCGGCCGAGAGGCGGAAGCACGCGCCGCCGTCGAAACGGCGACAGAGGAGACTGGGCTACGATGCCTGGGCTGGCGCGCCGTGCCTACAGATACTTCTCTTCTGGGGCCGCGCGCTGTGGCCACTCTGCCCGCCATCTGGCAATGTTTCTTTGCTCCTGAAAGCCCGAGGGAAGATCTGGAGCGGCTGCTCTTCCTCTGCCGCAAGCGGGTCGAGGCAGCAGCGCCGCGTGGCATCTATTTCTGCTCGCTTTCCTCGCGGACCGTGGTTTACAAAGGCTTGCTCACCCCCGGGCAGCTTGCGGCTTTTTACGCGGACTTGGCTAGCCCCGACTTCAAGAGTTCCTTCGCCGTGTTCCACCAGCGCTATGCCACAAACACGCATCCCAACTGGTTTCGGGCGCAGCCCTTCCGCTTCGTGGCTCACAACGGCGAGATCAACACCATTGGCGCCAACCGCCGGTGGGCTCGTGCACGCGAGGCGGCCGTGCGTCAGCAGCTGCGCGTCGGAGAATGGTTCCGGGCCTTGGAAGAGGATGTGAGCGATTCGGCGAGCTTCGACAATGCCTTCGAAATCCTGCTGCAACAGGGCTACGGTCCTGGTGCCGCCATGCTGCGCATGGTGCCGCCGGCTTGGGAGAGTGATCGGCGTCTAAATGCAGAGTTGCGCAGATACCTGGAGACGCAGGCGCGTGAGCAGGAGCCGTGGGATGGCCCGGCCGCGCTCGTGTTCAGTGACGGGCGCATGGTGGGCGCCAAGCTCGACCGAAACGGGCTTCGCCCGCTGCGCTACACGAGGACTTCCGACGGGCTGCTGGTCGCCGGGTCAGAGGTCGGGCTTGCGGAGCTGCAAGGTAGGATTGCTGAACGGGGGCGTCTGGGACCGGGCGAGATACTCCTGGTGGATCCGGTTGCCGGGGTTCTCTTTCGAGAAGGCGAGCTTTCCGAGGGCCTGCGCTTGGGCAATGGACCTGCCAAAGTCGTGCCGGTGTCGCGCCTGGCGCCCACCGCGACTGGGCCTGCGCCTCCGACGCAGGAACCCAAGCGGGTGGCAGCGGCGCTGGGCTGGAGCGAAGATCAGTTTCGCCTGCTCTTTCAACCGCTAGGCCTAGACGGCAAGGAAGCCGTCTGGAGCATGGGTGACGACACGCCTCCCGCGTTTATATCCGCAGCGCGACGCCCGCTCTGGGACTATTGCAAGCAACGGTTCGCTCAGGTCACCAATCCACCGATCGATCCTTTGCGCGAAGCGCACGTGATGTCGTTGGATGTTTACCTGGACCAGACGGTCGTAATCGGATCGCCGCTACTCGATTCAGGTCAGATGGCGGCATTGGAGAGCGACTCGCTCAAACCGGTGCGTCGAATCGATTTGACGTTCGACGCGGGCCAAGGGGTAAAAGGTGCTTTGGAAGCGCTGGAGCGTGTGCGGAGGCAAGCGTGCGAGTATGCCGCCGGGAAGCCGTGCATGCTGTTGCTTAGCGACCGCGGTGTGAGAGCGGATCGCGCGGCGCTGCCGGCGTTGCTAGGCTTGGCCGCGGCGTGGAAATCCATGCTGAGGCTTGGCGCTTACGATGTACCCCTTGTGATGCAGAGCGGACAGGTTATCGAAACCCACCACGTGGCCTTGTTGATCGCGGCCGGAGCCAGCGCAGTGTTCCCCTATCTGGCCCTGGAACTGGCCGAAAGCCTGAAACCCGGCGGGGCGGCGAGCTACCGCGCCGCGGTAGAGACGGGGCTCCGCAAAGTCATTGCGCGAATGGGCATTTCGACCTTGGCGAGCTACCGCAACAGCATGCTTTTCGAGACCGTGGGACTCGATCCAGAATTGTGTGCAGAGTTCTTCGAGGATGCCGCATGCGTGCTGGGCGGAAAGGGTCTCGTGCAGCTTCTGCAGGAGAGTTTGGAGCGCCACGCCAGTGCCTTCGCTCCCGCTGGGCCGGAGCTCCAGGACGCCGGTCTGTACCGGTTTCGCATGAATGGCGAGCGCCACGCCAGCTCTCCGGAGCTGGTGCGACGCCTGCACCGATACGTCAAATCAGAGACTCCGGAAAACTATCGCGCTTTCGCCGAGTTGGGGCAGAACCGGGAGCCGGTGGCGGTCCGCGATCTGTTCGAGATCGTGCCCGGGACCCCGGTTGCGCCGGAAGATGTAGAGGGGGAAGGCGCAATCCTGAGCCGCTTCAGCACGCAGGCCATGTCGCTGGGCGCCCTCGGTCCGGAAGCGCATCGCACATTAGCCATCGCCATGAACCGCCTGGGGGCGCGTAGCAACACGGGAGAGGGTGGCGAGGACCCGGAGATCCATCGCCGCGAGCCTGAGGCAAGCAATCGCGTCAAGCAGGTGGCCTCTGCGCGGTTTGGTGTTACCACCGAGTACCTGGTACAGGCGGACGAATTGGAAATCAAGATGGCGCAGGGCTCCAAGCCAGGCGAAGGCGGCCAGCTTCCGGCTGCGAAAGTGACTCCCTACATCGCCCATCTCCGACATGCGGTGGCCGGCATGGCGCTGATCTCGCCGCCTCCGCACCACGACATTTACAGCATCGAGGACCTCGCTCAGTTGATCTACGACCTGCGTGCGGTTAATCCTTTGGCCCGGATTGGGGTGAAGCTTGTCGCTGGGGCGGGCGTGGGAATCATTGCGGCGGGAGTAGCGAAAGCAGGCGCGGATGTAATTACCATCTGCGGGTTTGACGGGGGCACCGGCGCTTCACCGCTGACTTCGATCAAGAATACCGGCTTGCCCTGGGAAGTCGGCTTGCGCGAGGCCCACTGCGCGCTGATCCGGGCGGGCTTTCGCCGGCGAGTGCGGCTGCGCGTCGATGGCGGATTCAAATTCGCTCGTGATGTAATCATTGCCGCTCTGCTGGGCGCTGACGAGTTTGGCTTCGGAACCGCTGCCCTGCTGGCCATGGGCTGCGTTATGGCCCGGCAGTGCCACCTGAACACCTGCCCAGCAGGGATTG
The DNA here is from genome assembly GCA_003224235.1 of Acidobacteriota bacterium. GTDB lineage: Bacteria > Acidobacteriota > Terriglobia > Acidiferrales > UBA7541 > QHYU01. The sequence continues at coordinate 3,689 of QHYU01000040.1, read as the reverse complement.
CCACCCAGGATGAAAAAATGCGGGCGAGCTTTACGGGCAAACCTGAGATGGTCATGGCCTATTTTCGAGGCGTGGCAGGGGAAGTCCGCGAACGGCTGGCCGGGCTGGGTGCGCGCTCCTTGAACGAAATTGTCGGAGAGGTGCAGCGGCTGCAACCGCGCAATGCGGAGGCGGCGCGTTCGCTGGGAGACTTGCTGAAACCGGCGCCTCAGCCCCCGCTGCAATTCCCGGAGCTTCAGGAAGAGGACAGCGGCGTACACCGCGAACTGGCTCGCGCGCTTGAGGAATCGGAGGCGCTGCCCACTGTGCCCCGCCGCTTTTGGATCGCTAACTCTGACCGCAGCGTCGGCGCTCATCTCAGTGGTCAGATCCTGCGCCGCGCGGGGACCACAAGCCTGGGGAGGGGAGAACTCGACTGCGAATTTCGCGGCGCTGCCGGACAAAGCTTTGGGGCGTTTCTCATATCCGGCGTCAATTTCCGGTTGCTGGGCGAAGCCAACGATTATGTGGGCAAAGGCCTGAGTGGCGGCACCATCGCCATCACTGCGGGGCCCAGGGCATCGTCTCGAGGCGACGTGCTGGTGGGCAATACCGTGCTCTACGGAGCGACCAGTGGCGAATTATATGTTGCGGGCCGGGCCGGCGAGCGTTTTGCCGTGCGCAACAGCGGGGCCCTGGCCGTGGTCGAAGGAGTTGGCCAGCATGGCTGCGAGTACATGACCGGTGGCGTGGTGATTATTCTCGGGCCGGCGGGAATTAACCTGGGCTCCGGGATGACCGGCGGCCTTGCCTATGTTCAGCGTGATTCTCTCTCGGACGAGGGCTATCACCGGGAGTTTGTGCGGCCCGCTGCCATCACCGAGCATGAAGAAGAATGGCTGCGTCTAATCCTGAGAAAGCACTTCCGGCTCACAGGCAGCCCCCGCGCCGCGCGGCTGCTGACTGCGATGGCTCCATTGCCGCTGCTGCGTGTGGAGCCTCTGCATCTGCCCTGCCCCATCCCGCAAACCTGGGCCGCGACGCAGGAGCGTCTTGAGAAGCGGGAGGTCGTATCTCTTGGACCTCCAGACAAGCTGCGAGCAGAGGTTTTCCTTGTAAGGGGAGAAGCCGCCGGCGGATAGAAGTCCCGGTTGGGCAGTATAGGCGGGCGGCCCGAACGCGACTTCGGATGAAGCTTGTGCCCCTTTTGTTATACTCCTGTGCGCAGCGTCATGGATTTCGAGCAGCTCACTACGTTTCTCGAGGTCGCAAAACTGGGCAATTTCTCGCGTGCAGGCCAAAAGCTCTTCCGTTCCCAGCCGGCCGTCAGCGCGCAAATTCGCCAGTTGGAACAGGAGTACGGCGAGAAACTTCTGGACCGAGCGGGGAAGGCCGTGCGACTGACTCCCGCTGGAGAAGTGCTGTTTGAGTATGCCGGGCGCCTGTTGACGTTGCGGAGCGAATCGCTGCGCGCAGTGGCGGACCAGGCGAGCACTCCTCGGGGCTCCCTCGCCATCGGAGCCAACGAAGCTACCTGCCTGTACGTGCTCCCCGACGTATTCGCCGAATATCACAGACTCTACCCTCAGGTACAGATTAGTGTTTATCGGAACTTCAGCCATAAGGTTCTGCAGAAGGTCGAAGACGGGTCTATCGATGTTGGCATTGTCACGTTGCCGGTCAAATCTCCTAGCTTGAAGGTGCACCCGATCTTTCGCGACCGGCTGATGCTGATGGTGAGCCCCCAAAACCCGCTGGCGCGACACAAGACCGTGCGCACCAGCGAGATCGCCGAACAGCCGCTGATCTTTCCCAAGACTGGATTCACGCGCCAGTTGTTGGACAAGCATTTCCGCGCGTATCGCTCGCGGCTGCGAGTGACGATGGAATTGCCTAGCGTGGGGATGATCAAACGCTTTGTAGCGGCGGGCCTGGGGGTATCGCTGATCAGCGCCAGCTTTGCTCGCGATGAGGTGCGCGCGGGCGAGGTCAAGCTCATTGGTCTCGCGGACGTGGAGCTCTGGCGCGAACTCGGACTGGTCTACCGCCGCGATCGCAGCTTGCCCCGCGTGGCGAACGCCTTCATCGCCCTGATCCGACAACGTGCCACGGTTGAGTCTGACGCGCGGCGCACACATCACCGCTGAACACAAGTACTTTTGCCTGTCATTCCGAGCGAAGCGAGGAATCTCTCTTCGAGGAAAATCCAAGAAAAAGAGCCTTCGGTGGCTCGGAATGACGATTGCTGGATTTTTTCACTAGGTCTCTGGGCGCGTGCTTGGAGCGCAGGCGTGACTCCCTCGGCGACTTAGCCTACAATCGGCGCGGCAGGGGACCACCGCAGTGTACGACCGTGCTTAGCCAAATGCCTTTGAGGTACAACCGTGCCTCAGCGAGTCATCTCGCGATGGCATGGGAGGATTATAAAACATGGGCATTCTCGATAGGACCAACTGGTGGCGTTCCGTTGCTGCAAGCCACGAGAAAAAGCGAGGCAAGTTTGACCGGCCCTTGGTGCTAGCTGCTGCGGGGTTGCTTCTACTGGTGAGCGGCATCTGTGTTGCGGCAGACACGCAGGAGATTCCCGTAGTCAAGGCGGGGCTTGGGCCTTGCTCGGTGGACTTTACCGTGGAGGATGGCTCGCACAAGCCTTTGTACGATGCCAAAATTGATGTCACGATTCGTTATGGCTTCCTCAGCAAGCGCAGGACCGACTTGGAGGTCGGTACCAACGGCGACGGAAAGGCTCGCTTCGAGGGACTCCCGTCGAAAGTGAAAAAAACCTTGGACCAAACTCATGGATGCATTCATTGCATCTGAAGAGGAACTCAGGTCCGAGAATCCGAAGTACATCGTCTTCAAGTGTCGGCTCTCTGCGGAGGAAGGGCCGATTAAGCTAGGAGTGCCGTTCCGGGCCCTATGGGAGCAAATCGAAGAACGATTGAGCCGGGTTGATCTTTACAAGGACCTGCCCCGAGGTCGAAAGCGTCGGGGCTGGAAAAAGGAATTCCTGGATTCGCTGGCGGAGGCGGCAAAAGATATCGGCGAGGTCTCCGAAGAAGAAATCTTGCGCACGGTTCGCACCCATAGGAGAGAGAGACGTGCGCCGGAGATCACGGTTGCCGCAGAGGGCTAGGAAGCGCAAGCCGCGCGTTGTCGTTGATACCAGCGTGCTGGTGGCGGGCATCGCCGACGTGATGTGCAAACGCCGATCCGAGCTTGACACGAGCGAGTACTAACCAAGAGGATTTCCGATTTGGAGGTGGCCGATGCCGTTGGACCTTACGACGTTTACGTTGGTGGACAAGCCAGTGACCTTGCAAGAGGGCCTGCGTATTCTGGAGCGCGATCAGTTCCGTTGCCGGTACTGTGGACTGGACGGGATGGCCAACTTCGAGAACGCACTGGTCATGTCGGTTGATTTCGTCGTTCCGCGGGCTCGGAAGGGCAAGAAGGATCCGCAAAACCTAGTGGCCTGCTGTCGTCCGTGCAACACCATAAAGGGCCGCCGCGTCTATGGCAGTTTCGAAGAGGCCAAAGCGCACGTGCTCGCGCGCCGCGAGGAGCTGCGCAAAGCGTGGCAATCCAAGACGGCGCAACTGCTCAGTAAGTCGGCAAAAGTGTAAGAGACATTCAGGGGGTCGGAGCTTCAGCTCCGACATGTGGCCGATGCCAAGATCATGGGCTTCAGCCCCTGAAGCTTCAGGGCT
>QHYU01000211.1 GCA_003224235.1 Acidobacteriota bacterium | reverse complement strand
ACAGCGGCGGTACAGCCAGCACCGCTGGCTGCTGGCCGTTTTGAAATTCACCGGCGAGACACCGGCGACAAGCTATAGCGGCTAGGAAAGTTCGCGAAGGGCGGCGAGCAATTCCGCCGGCAAGACAGTAGCTGTGCCCAACTTGCCGACGACGACTCCAGCAGCAGCATTAGCCAACACTGCCGCCTCGCGAAGGGATGCGCCGGCCGCTACAGCCAGCGCCAGCGTGGCCAGCACGGTATCGCCTGCTCCGGTAACATCGAAGACCTGCCGCCCAGTGGCCTTGCGGTCAAGTCCTGGCAGGCCCACCCGCGCGTAGCTGACCTCGAAACCTGTAGCGGGAATGTGGAAGCATTCCGGTGTCGTCTTAACTCCCCGGGCACCCTTGCGAGATGTGATCTGTGTATCCTGTCCGCCGATGCGGGAGGCCGCGTCCTCAAACGCGCTCATCCCCTTTTCCCCGCGAGTGATGACCACGGCGGAACAACCAAAGTGCGCCAGTAGCGCGGCCCCGGCCTGCTCGATCGATTCGTCGTCGGTCAGCGCGCGCGTGACGAAGAAGCCTGCCTCTTTGGCATTGCACACAATGGCGGTCGTCCCGCGGTAGGAAAACAGCCGCGAAGTCTTCGGCTTGACGAACGCCGGCATCTCGCCGGCGAATTTCAAACGGTCGGGCCAGCAGCCAGCGGTGCTGGCTGTACCGCCGCTGTCCTAGCGGCATTTTTGCTGCCGTGTATGGGGACTACGGCGCCGGCGAGACGCAGGCGGTACATTAGCCCTATGGCGGGAAGCTCAACGATTTGTCTTTTGTTTCGACCCAGATGCGCACTTCTTTTGTGCGGCGGTTCTGTGTGACATCATTGCCTGCGGGGAAAGGCTCGAAAGGGCTTACTTCAGCCACCACGATCACCCCGCTGCCCCCTCTAGGCGGCGCCTGAGCGCTCTCGATGCGATAACTCTTTATGGGCCCATAGTAGCCCGAAGGGCCCCAGTCATCGAGGAAGTCGCTGTAGGAATAACTGCTACCCTGGGGCTTCCAGATCTGGTAGGCGAGCTGCGTGTCGCCGACCACCAGCGCATTGAAGAAGTGTTCGGCTGCCTTCTTCTCCGGATAGAAGCGAACGAGGTACCAGACACCCGCTGTCACCAGGAGGACAAATGCCAGCCCGGTGATGACATAGCGGCGCGCTTTCGACTTTGGCTCTTCGCTATCGGAATCGAGCAGCCCCACGATTTTCCCCTTTCACGACTTGGTGTGTTGTCATCTCGAGCCCCGGAGATCGAAACCTGTTGTCGCGGCGATCGAAGATTCCAGCCCGCGCCTTAGAAAAGCCTGAGTTAGGCTTCGAGGGCGCCGCCGGCCCCGGCCGGCAGCTCGATCGAGTACTTCGTGCGGGCCTTTTCACGGTGCAGTTCGAGTGCCAGCTCGATCAGCCGGTCGATCAACTCGCGAAAACCTAGGCCGCTAGCCTCCCACAGTTTAGGGTACATGCTGATGGAGGTGAAGCCCGGGATGGTGTTGACTTCGTTGAGAAAGATGCGGCGGGTCCGCCCCTCGAGGAAGAAATCCACCCGCGCCATGCCTGTACATTCGATGGCGCGGAAGGCGCGCACGGCGTAGTCCTGGAAGCGTTTGACCTGCGCGCGCGTGAGCTTCGCCGGGATGATCAGCTGCGTGCCTTCCTCGAGGTACTTGGCCGTGTAATCGTAGAACTCGCGGTGCGGCACAATCTCGCCCGGCACCGAGGCACGCGGGTCGGCATTGCCGAGCACAGAGACTTCGATCTCGCGGCCGACGATGGCGCGTTCGACCAGAATCTTCTGCGCGAACTCGGCGGCCAAGCCGAGCGCGGCGGGCAGTTCTTTACGCATGTGGACCTTGGTCATGCCCACCGACGATCCCAGAGTGGCTGGCTTGACGAACAGCGGGTAGCGAAACTTCTTCTCGATCGTGCCGAGAGCCTTTTTCGGAGCCTTCTCCCAGTCGGCGCGCGGGACGGCCAGGAAGTCGGCGACGGGAAGGTCCGCCTGGAGGAAGAGCCGCTTTTGCATGTCCTTGTCCATGCCCACGGCGGAGCCCACCACACCGGCGCCGACGTAGGGGAGACCGGCGAGTTCCAGCAGCCCCTGCACGGTGCCGTCTTCGCCGAAGGTGCCGTGCAGCACCGGGAACACCACATCCACGCGCAGAGAATCGCCTCCGCTGTGGTCGAGCGGCATTAGCCCCGCTGCGTTGGGGTCAGCCGGGAGCACGACACGCTGGCCGGTCTTCAGTACTTCCGGAAGCATCTTCTGCGCGCCTCCGCCCACCAGCCAGCGGCCATCCTTGCTGATGCCGATCGGCACGGCCTCGTATTTTTCGGGATCCAGGCCGCGGATCACCGACGCAGCCGAAGCCAGTGAGACCTCATGTTCGCCGGAGCGCCCCCCGAAGAGAACGCCGATTCGGAGCCGTTTTTTCCCTGTGGCCATGTCGTCGAAACTCGAAACCAAAAGTCGAACAGCGAGCCCAAAAGCCTCCCCTCAGTCCGCCGACGCGGACGGGGCGCCCGCTACAATATTTTTTTGCCCAGGCCGGAGAGTACCATCTCGACGCCCAACAGCGCCGTCTTGTTGTGCAGGTCGATCACCGGATTGATCTCCACAATTTCGAGCGACACCATCGCCTCGCTGTCGGCAATCATCTCCATCGCCAGATGCGCCTCGCGATAGGTCACCCCACCGCGGACCGGCGTGCCCACGCCAGGGGCGTCTGCCGGATCGACAAAGTCCATGTCGAGGCTCACCGCGAAGCCAGCGGCCTCATCCGTGGCGAAGCGGATTGCCTCGGTCATCACTTCGCGCATGCCGCGTTCGTCGATATCGCGCATGGTGAAGACGTGCACCCCGGACTCTTTCACCAGTCGGCGCTCCTTGGCATCCAGGTCGCGTACCCCGACCAGAGCGACGTTGCGCGGCTCCACCTTGGGTTTAAAGTCCCCGAGCTCGACCAACTCCGGCGCGCCATAGCCGATGATGGAAGCCATCGGCATCCCGTGAACGTTGCCCGAAGGAGAACTGTCGGGTGTGTTCATGTCGCCGTGGGCGTCGAGCCAGATGTAGCCGACTCGCTTGGACTGCTTGCGGAAAAAGCTGGACACACCGGACAACGACCCAACCGCAATGGAGTGGTCGCCGCCCAGTACCAGCGGTATGAATCCTTCCCCGAGCGTGCGCTCCACCGTCTCGGCCAACCCGCGGCAGGTCTCCGCAATTTCGTTCAAGTACTTGGCGCGCTTCTCGCCGTAGTGCATCTCCTCCGGCTGCTTCACTGGAATATTGCCGATGTCTTCCACGTGGTGGCCTAACTGCTTCAGGCGCGACTGCAGGCCAGCCACGCGCAGCGCTGAAGGCCCCATGTCCACCCCGCGGCGGCTCTGGCCCAGGTCCATAGGCACGCCGATGATGCGAATCTTTTGCGGCATCGCGGAGAGGAAACCTCAAGTCCCTGCCATTCCGAGCCCGCCCTCTGGTCGCCGCGGCGACCTCAGACACTCTAAGGCGGGCGACAAATCTCTCCGGAGGGATTCCTCAGTGGCTGCCCTCCTTCGGAATGACGGCCCCCTCACTGCGCCCTCCCGCCGAAGCGCCGGCGCTTAAGGATAGACGCGATAAATCATGCGCGGGAAGGGGATGACTTCCCGGATGTGCTCAGTCCCGCAAATCCAAGCGACCGTGCGCTCCAGGCCCAGGCCGAAGCCTGCGTGCGGCACGCTGCCGTAGCGCCGCAAGTCCAGGTACCACTGAAACGCTTCTTCGGGCAGGTTGTTCTCGCGCAGGCGTCTGACCAGCAGGTCGTAATCGGCGATGCGCTCGCCGCCGCCGATGATCTCGCCGTAGCCTTCCGGGGCGAGCGTGTCAAAGCCGAGCGCCAACTCGCGCCGCTCGGGGTCGGGTTGCATGTAGAACGCCTTAATGGCGGCGGGATAGCGATGGACGATGACCGGCCGGTCGAACTGGGAGGAGAGAATGGTCTCTTCGTCGCCCCCAAAGTCGTCGCCCCACTTCGCGGGATTGCCGCGCTTTTGCAGAGTCTCGACGGCCTCATCGTAAGTGATGCGAGGAAAGGGCGGTTTGACGCCCGCCAGCTTCGAAGTGTCGCGCTTGAGGGTCTCCAGTTCGCGCGCGCGGTTCTTGAGCACCGACTGCACCATGTGGCTCACTAAACCTTCGCCCAGCGCCATCATGTCTTCCAGGTGAGCGTAGGCCGCTTCGGGCTCCAGCATCCAGAACTCGGTTAGGTGGCGCCGCGTCTTGGATTTTTCCGCGCGAAACGTCGGCCCAAAGCAATAAACCTTGCCCAGCGCCGCCGCGGTAGCCTCGAGGTAGAGCTGGCCGGACTGCGTCAGGTAAGCCTTCTGTTCGTCAATGTACTGCACTTCGAACAGCGTGGTGGTGCCTTCGCAGGCCGCTGGGGTGAAGATGGGCGTGTCCGTGAGTATGTAGCCCTGGTCATCCATGTACTCGCGGGCCGCGCGAATGGCCTCGGCGCGGATGCGCAGTATGGCCGCCTGGCGCGGCGTGCGAATCCACAGGTGCCTCCGGTCGAGCAGGAAATCGACGCCGTGCTCTTTCAGTTGAATCGGGTAAGGATCATTTTCCGGAACGCGCTGTACGACCTCGACCTCGCTCACCGCAAGCTCGTAGCCGCCCGGCGCGCGGGGCTCTGCCCGCACGCGCCCGCTGACTATCACACTCGACTCCTGCGTCAGGCCTCGCAGCGCCTCAAACGCCGCCGGGTTTTCCTTCTGCGAGACCACGCCCTGCATCAGGCCGGTGCCATCGCGAAAGATGGGGAAGAGCAGCTTGCCCGATTCCCGCAGGTTGTAGAGCCAGCCGCGCAGGGTGACCTCCGCGCCTTCGTGCTGCCCGGCACTCTCAATCGTCACGAGGTGAGTTTTCGTTGCTTTCTCGATGCTCATGAAGCCTCGACGTTTTCCTACGATCCGGAAACTATCTCATGAATGCCAAACCACTTGTTTGCAGCGCCCGCGTCCCACTGATGAACGCAAGGGCGCCGGCCAGAGGCCGGCGTTACACGGCAGTACGAATCATGTGTCGTCATCCGAGCCCGCCGCGGCGGGCGATCGAAGAGATTCCGGCCTGCCGGAAAGGGAATCCCTCGGAGAGATCCCTCGGTCGCGGAGTTTACCCCGCCGTAGCCAGGGCACCCTTGGAATGAGGCCCTTCTCAAGCCGTTGTGGCGAGCAACTGCTCAAACTTTTCAAACACGCCTCGCGCGCCCTGCAGTGCTTGCGAAACCGATGCCGGCTCGAATGGGCTCGCTGCTGCGGCCTGCTCCTTCAGCTCCAGCACGATGGGGTTGCCGGCCAGCAGTTTGACTGCCGCGTCCCAGTCGATGGTGCCCTCGTAGGGGAGCAGGTGCTCGTCCTTTTCGCCGCGGTTGTCGTGGACGTGGGTGGTAACCACCAGTTCGCGCATTGTCTCGAAGCCGGGCCCGACTCCGTCTTCCATGTGCGCGTGGCCGGTGTCGAAGCACAAGCGCAGATCGTGAAGCCGCGTTTCGGTGATGAATTGCCGCAAGTTAGCGGGCGTGGCCAACCCGCCGGGAGTGTTCTCCAGGGCGATGGTGACGCTGCGGTGCTTCGCGAACAACATCAAGTGCTCGAGCGAATTGAAAGCCGCGTCCCACTTGCGGGGGTCCATCCGGTCGCGCGAGGAGCCCACGTGCTGCACCAGGTAGCGGAAGGGGACGAACTCAGCGAGGTCGAGCGCGCGCTTGACTTCGTCCACGGCGTCGAGCCGCCGAATCCGCTCCGGGTCAGAGATTGAAAGCGGCACACCGCTCTCGCGGGTTGCAGTCACATCGCGCTCGGTCGGCGCGTGCACCGCATGCAGTGTCAGGCGATGCGCTTCGAGCGCGCCGGCCAACTCGCGCGCCTCCTGGGGTTCGCGGTAATCGAAATGCGCTCGCGCGGAGAATATTTCGACCGCCGGGATGCCGGCGCCCGCGACTTCGCCCAGCAGCTCTGATGTCAGCTTGCGGTGGACGAACAAATAAGTGGAGAGCACTCGCTGCATCAGGCTCCTTAGTACCCCACCGCAGCGCCCTGGCGCCGCGGGTCGGCGGCGCCCAGCCGCTCGCCGGTTTGCGGGTCGATGCCGATGGCTTCCACCTGGCCGATCCAGGACCGCTGCTGGAGATGGTGGCCGCGCGCGGCGAGTTCCCGCGCCGTTTCCTCGGGAAACGTGTTCTCAATCCAAAGTGTGTCGGGCATCCATTGGTGGTGGAAGCGCGGCGCATTGATGGCGGCCTGCGCGCCCGCGGCGTCAGCGGGACCGAAGCGCATCCAACGCAGCACGCTCAGCAGCGTGGCCGAAATAATGCGCGGGCCGCCGGGTGATCCGGTCACAAAGCTAAGTTTGCCGTCCCGGAGGAGAATCGTGGGCGTCATGGAGCTGAGCGCGCGCTTGCCCGGCGTGATGGCGTTGGCCTCGGACTGCACCAGCCCGAACAGCTTATTGGGCACGCCGGGTTGCGTCGTGAAATCGTCCATGGTGTCGTTCAACAGAAACCCGCTCGAGGTCGTGGCGCCGCAGCCATAGCTTTCGTTGAGCGTATAGGTGTTGGCGACCGCGTTGCCGGCGGCGTCCACCACCGAGAAGTGCGTTGTGTGTTCACCATCCGGAGGGAAGCCCCCACCCTCGCTTCGCGAGGACGGCAAACCAGACGACACACCGTCGAAGGGATTCGGGTTGCCGGCGCGGATCGCTTGGCTCGAAGACGCCCGCCGCGAATCAATCGTCGCGCGCAATTGCGCGGCGTAACGCGGGTCGGTGAGCCCGCGGACGGGAACACGGGCGAAATCAGGATCGGCCAAGTGTGCGGCGCGATCGGCAAAAACGCGGCGCAGGGTTTCGGCCACCCAGTGAACTGTCTGCGGATCGTCCCAGGAGCCTGTACTGGAGTTTGTGCCGGCGCTCTTGGCGGTGTTCAAGCCGGGCTTCAGCTCAACCTCCGCCAGGATGTTCAGCGCTTCGATGAGGGCTACGCCGCCGGAACTCGGCGGCGGCGCTGAAATCACTTCCCACTCGCTGCCCGCGTGCTTGTATTTGGCGCGCAAGGGCGCGCGAATCTTGGCCTGGTAGCCGGCCAGGTCTTCGCGGGTGATCAGCCCGCCCATGCGCGCAAGCTCTTCGGCTAGCAGGCGGGCGGTCTCGCCGCGATAGAATTCGACCGCGCCGCCTCGCGCAATCCTCCGCAAAGTTGCCGCCAGCTCTGGCTGGCGCAGGATTTCGCCGGGCTGAAAGAGTGCGCCATCCTTCAGGAAGATCCTACGGCTGGTCGAGAAGCGCTCGAGCAGGGAGCGGGCGTCGCGCAGCGACCGGGCAAGCTTTTCGCTGACCGGGAATCCCCGCTCCGCCAGGCGGACTGCCAGTGCCATGACCTCAGCGAGTTTCATCGTTCCGTAAGTGCGCAGGGCCAGTTCCATGCCCGCCACCGTGCCAGGAATGGCGATCGACCGGTAGCCGACCGTCGCCGCAGCAGAGTCGAGTGTGCCGTCGGCGCCGATATACATGTCGCGCGAGGCCCGGCCGGGTGCTGTCTCCCGATAGTCCACAAACCCAGCGCGGCCGTTGGCCAGGCGTATGAGCATGAATCCGCCGCCTCCCAGATTTCCGGCAGCCGGCTGAACCACCGCCAGCGCGAACCCCACTGCGACCGCAGCATCAACTGCATTCCCGCCCTTTTTCAGGATTTCGATGCCGGCTTCAGAGGCCAAGGGTTCGTCGCTCACCACCATGGCCTTGGGGGCGCGTACGGCACGCGCCGGCCATTCTGGCTGCGCCACCTCACCCGCTTTGAAGTCGATTTGTAGTGCCGCGTCTTGCGCATCTGCAACCCCGGGATAAATACCGGCAGAGAGGGCTAGCACGAGCAAGGCAAGAGCGGCGCCGCCACACAGAAGTCGCGACGCAAAGGCCCAAGCGAGGATTGAGAATCGCGCAAACATGCGAAGCTTTTGACTGTAAGCGAAACGCCGGAGCGCGTCAAGGCAACGCGATGGCAGGGGTGTACGACAGGAGAGTGAGGCCGACGGCGCGAGCGGCTTGTGAGTGTGTTTGCCTACGGCATTATATGTCGTAGGATAAACCCATGACCAAGACCAACTCTGTACCACCTCGCGTCGCACAGTT
>QHYU01000210.1 GCA_003224235.1 Acidobacteriota bacterium | reverse complement strand
TCGTAGCGCCAGCTTCTAGCTGGCAGGCTTGTGTAGCTTCGCTTGGTGTAGCGCCAGCCTTCAGGCTGGCAGCTTTTTCGCTAGGGCATCATAGGCGACGCGTATTCTAGACGAAGACACCGGAAAGGTGCTATAAAAGCGGAGTACTGCTCTCCTCCCGGTGGGGCCGTGGCGCAGTTGGGAGCGCGCCTCGATGGCATCGAGGAGGTCGTGGGTTCGAATCCCATCGGCTCCACCAGCTTTCAATTTTTTTTCTGCTTACCTTCAGGAACGTTGGAACGGCACCAGAGCTGCTTTGACACGGGAGCCGAGGCCGGCTAGTCGCACACGCGGTTCATTCGAGAAGACGAAGCGAACGTACTGGTCCGCCAGGTCGCTTCCCCAGTTGACCATGGGAGTCGCCGCAATTTTTCCGCGCGCCATGAGCAGCATGGACGCGTCGGCGCTAGGTAGGCCGAGGCTTCCAACATCGAGCAGCATTGACCAGCCACCATGTGGAGTCACGACAGGCACTGCGCCACGAAGCTCCTCCAAAAGCAAATCACGTCGGGCCTGCCACTCGCCCGTCGCCGACGCTACTTCACCTTCGCCTGCCTCCAACGCCACTGCAACTGCTTCCATTGAGATCCCAACTTGACAGGTCGTGTTCGAAATACCCACCAATCCGACATCCTCAACTATGTCGGGCGGTCCAACGACCCAGCCCACCCGCCAGCCGATCATGCGCAATTCCTTGGAGGCTGAGCCAACTGTAACGGTTCGCTCAGCCATTCCCGGCAGGCCAGCGGGATGGATCAGGCTGCGCCCGTCGAAGAGGATGCGCTCCATCGCGGCATCATAGATCAGCAAAAGATCGCGACTAACGCAGGCATCAGCAACCGCGTTCCATTCTTGCTGCGACAACACTGCGCCGGTTGGCATCGAGGGACTCATCATGAGGACGGCGCGCACCCGGGGCGACTGAACGGCTGAGCGGAATGCATCCAAGTCCAGCCTCCACCCCTCCGGGCCGGGGATCAGCGGGATCAGCCGCGGTACTCCGCTCGCGAGACGAACGCGGTTTAGCAGCCCGACATAGATGGGATCGGTGAGGATTACTTCGTCGCCGGGCTCGAGAATCGCCAGCAGCACGTTTAGAATGCCGTTGAGTCCGCCAGCCGAAATGACGCACGACTCCTTCCAGTCGTAAGAGACTCCGCTCAGCCGTGTTACGTGTGCGGCAGCCGCTGCCCTGAGCCGGCTTGAGCCGGAAAAGGGAAGGTAGCTGTTCGCGTCGTCCTTGTCGATCGCCAGTCTTGCCACCTCCAAGGCAGCGGGATTGGGCCGCAGGTCGGTATCGAGGTTTTCGAGGCGGAGCACAGCCCGGTCGGCGAGCGCATCGGCCGCGTCACCCATGCGGTCAACCCCGATGCCGGGCATGTTGATGAGGCGTGTCGCCCTCGTGCGGATCATGCGCTGGACTCCTGAACAACGTGTACCGGTCCCGGATTTCTTGGAATCCTGCGACCGGGCCAGCGAACAAAACTGATTTCCTTAATCCATCAGTACGAGCTCAATTTCGATTGCTGGCGGCCCCGATCGTTCAGCTGACATCCCCTCTAGGCGGCTGCCGCTCTCCATACCCACGCGACAAAGCCTGCTATGGCTGGAAAAAGGGCAAGCATGACGGAGAGCAGCGAGCCTGTGAGCAGCAGTTGAGGACCCAGCTTTGGTACTTTCTCTGGCCACAGGTTACGAGCAATCAATTCCACAACCCACCCTGCGGTGTAGAAAAAATTTGCTCCAGCTCCAAACAAGATCACCGGCAATGGGGCCACGGCCGGCTCTGGAACCGGCCTCGGCGGGAGCTTGTTAAACCAAACGAATAGCAGCAAACCGAGGGTTCCGCCCAGGGCCACCATAAGGTTGTAGGGTAAGCGGCGCAATTCCCACCAAGCCATGATCTGCCACCACGTTCTTTGATGATCAGGAATCGAAATCACCCGCTTGATTAGACCAGAGTTTCCCATCGCGCCCTCCGGTTGGAGCCCGTGCGTTCTTCTTGCCACTCTTGCCGTGTACTTTATATGGTAAAGTACATTAGACCAGCCGTCTTGGCAAGCCTTTTCATTCGCGAAGGATCTGGGCCGAAAAGGAATCTTTACGACAAAGGAGAGGGAGTTCGTGAACGCTCTGGGGGTTGTGCTAAGGAGAGGACGTAAGGGAGGTAGGGGAAGAAGAGGATGGTGCCGCCGATTCTTTACAACCAAAGGGTCGGGCACCCGATTACGGGATGACGCACCCAGTGAAAAACTGGCCCACCCGCCTCAGCCATCAATTGATGGCGGTTTCTGATATGCCGGTTCCAAGTAACTTGGCGAACTGCTCGGCAACCACCGGCCGACTGAAATAATAGCCTTGTCCCTCGTCACAGCGCTGGTCCTGAAGGAATGCGAGCTGTTCTCGTGTTTCCACGCCCTCGGCAACGACCCGTAGCTTGAGGCTTTTGCCCATGCTGATCACTGCGCTGGCGATTATGGCATCATCTGCATCGGCGGTGATCTGGCGCACGAACGACCGGTCGACCTTCAGCGTGTCGATGGGAAACCGCCTCAGATAGCTTAAGCTGGAATAACCGGTGCCGAAGTCATCGACCGCAAGCTGCACCCCCATGGTTTTGAGTGCTTGGAGCACGGAGGCAGAGGACTCGGCATGCTGCATGAGGACGCTCTCGGTCAGTTCGAGCTCGAGATAGCGTGGCTCCAAGCGAGTATCCTTCAGGATCGCACGAACCCCTTCGAGAAAACCCTTGTCCCGGAACTCTACTGCGGAGATGTTGACCGCTACAGGCACCGGCCGCAGGCCTGCATCCAGCCAGGCTCGGGCTTGCCTGCATGCTTCGTGCAGCACCCACTGGCCGATCGGCAGAAGGAGGCCAGTGTCTTCGGCGATGGGCACGAACTGCGCAGGAGGGATGAGGCCTCGATCGAGATGCAGCCAGCGTATGAGTGCCTCGGCGCCGGTAATCGCTCCTTTCTCAAGATTTATCTTTGGCTGGTAATGCAACACAAACTCATGCCGCTCCAGGGCTCGGCTCAGGCTGCCTTCCAGGGATTGCCGCTCGACGGCCCGGATGTTCATGTCCTGTCTGAAGAACTCATAATTGTTGCGCCCATTTTCCTTGGCTTGGTACATGGCGGTGTCCGCACTCTTGACCAGGGTCTCCGCATCCTGACCGTCCTCGGGGTAGGTGCTGACACCAATGCTCACGGTAACATGGACATCGTGCTGGGCGATGCGGTGCGGCGCTGTTAGCGCAGTCAGCATCTTTTTCGCACAGACGGCCGCATCTTCTGGGTGTTCGAGTTCTGAAAGCAGTACCACGAATTCATCCCCACCCGGGCGGCTTACGGTATCCGAGTTGCGTACGCGAGCCACCAGGCGTTCTGCAACGGACTGAAGCAGTTTGTCGCCAATCGCATGTCCCAGGGAGTCGTTGATGTCTTTGAAGCGATCCAAGTCCACGAACAGCACCGCAAGTCGGTTGCCGTTACGACGGGCTGACGCAATCGCCCGGGTAAGCCGGTCGTTCAGTAGCAATCGGTTAGGCAAATCGGTGAGACTGTCGTGTTGGGCCAAATGGGACATTCGGAATGACATCGCCCGCGCCGCGGTCACGTCGTGAAAAACTATCACGGCGCCGGTAACCTGCCCTCTCCGGTCGTGGATGGGGGCGGCGGAATCTTCGATGGCACATTCAAGCCCGTCGGGCCGGATAAGGATACAGTTCGCGGTTAGTCCAACGGTTTTGTTTTGCTGAACTGCCAACTCCATGGGATTCCGAGCGGGTTGGCGTGTAGCGCCGTCGATGATTTGGAACACTTCGGCAACCGGCCGGCGTAACGCCTCCTCCCGAGACCAGCCAGTCAAACTTTCCGCGGCATGATTGAGATAGGTTACGTTGCCCGAGATGTCGGTGCTGAGAACGGCGTCGCCGATGGAGTTGAGCGTGACTTGGGCGCGTTCCTTTTCGATGAACAACGCCTCTTCCACCGCCTTGCGCTCGATCATGTTGCGCAGAGCCCGCGACAACGAGTGGCTGGTGAGTTCACCCTTTAGGAGATAATCTTGCGCTCCGCGCTGTAGGGCTTGCATAGCGATGTCTTCATCGCCCGGGCCACTGAGCACCAAGATCGGGACGTGGGGCGCAGCCAGCAACAGCTTATTGAACGTCTCGATGCCCTGGCTATCGGGCAGGAACAGATCGACTAAGACCGCCGCTATTCCTTCCTTGCCCAGTCGTTCGTAGGCGTCAGAGAGTTGCCGAACCGATTCGACATCGAATGGGCCGTATCTTACGTCAGCGAGCGCCGCTTGAATCACCTTGGCATCAGCGGGGTCACCCTCGATGAGAAGCAGCTTATTGTGAAAATCGTTCACGTTCATTTTTGTGTTCATGTCGCACCAGATCAGGATCGGAGCCTTTATGCCGGACACTCGCTCGGGAAGGCTGAAAGGGGGAAGCCTGAAACCCTATGTCGGTATTCTTAGAAGGGGATTTAATCGAGAATTCCAATTTGAACTCACTAACGAACCTTTGGGCGGGTTTGAATGGTTAATTGTATGACGGCGGCAGACGGGGTCAAGCTACGCTCGCAGGAAGTTGTCCAATATTCTACGAGTAGAACGGCCGCGGTGACCACTGTTGGACGCAGCAAACCCGCCGTGGCGAGCCCCTACGCCTGCTATCTTGCTACGGGCGGGTGCCCATCGAGACCCGCTTTCTATTCTTGTGAGGCTACAGCATCCGGCCTTCGTGCCCAAAACTTCCGGTGTGCGTCCCTGAAAGCCTGCTCAGCCCGTGGTATTTGGCAGGTTGCTGTTTCGAAAGTGCTGTGAAGGCCTTCTGCAACAGCCGTAAGTCGCGCCAACGGCAAGCCTTCGCTCGAAATCAAGAGCCCCGAGCCAAAAGGAGCCCTTTCAACTCACCGCGCGCGTTTCTTCAACGCGCCTTGCCCTTGGCAGCAGCACCCAAACCAGTCTCCTTAATCTGGACAGAACTATTTAGGGCTGACTGCCCTTCCTTTCGTACTGGCCGGGCGCTGCTCTACTTCGATGCCCGGGAAGATGTCATAGACATAGTCGTGGGCGACCAGGGCGATCTTGTTCAGGGTGCCTGCTTGAACGCGCTTGATGATTTCCTCGCGGGAGAGGTCGAAGATCGCCTCCAGAATCTGCGCGCGCTCCTGCTTGTTCGCCTGCCCCACGACGAAGAGCACGCGCGCGCTGTGCTGGATGTAGCGGGGCGAAAGCAGCTGCCTCTTCAAGATCTCCATGATGATGGGGGCTTTGGCGCGGTCAAAGCGGCCTGGATCGCCGCGGCGGTCCAGCTCGGCGAAGAACTCCGATGTCCATTCGTTGTGGTAGTCCCACAATTTCTCGAACAGCTCCCGGGTGAAGCGGGTCCCGGCCTTGATCTCGAAGGCGTTCACAGCCGGTACGACCCCATCCTCCGTGAGCGTCGGCCGCTTGAGGTAGCCGTCCTTGGTGATGGCGGCCTGGTGATGGACGAGGCTCCACAGCCACGATACATCGATCCGGTAGGTAGCGAGGTCATTCATGAACCGCAGCGAAAGTTCGTAGTCGTCGATCGCCGCCGCGAAGTTACCGTTGAGGATCTGGAAGCCGTAGTTCGCCGCCATGTAGAACGCGTGTTGGATGTGCTCGACAGTGATTTCACCCATCGGCACGCCGTAGATGGCGTCCCAGAGTTCCTGCGTGAAGAGTTTCTCCGGCGTATCAAGCATGCCCTGGGTGATGACCCTGGGCATGATTTTGCCCTGCGCGTTCAATAAGCCACGGGATTGAAGCAGGAGCCGCTCCGCGTCCACGAGACCACTGGGGACCGTTGGCAGCGGTTTGCCTTTCACGTCCACAGTCTCTCGCGGGGCGTCGAGGATCGCCTGGAGCTGTGTCACCGGGACCCGTAAGGGTGTATTGCCAGCGGCGACGTAGGCCGGTTCTGGGCTGGCGACCCAACTTTGCCGATAGGCATCATAGAGTCGTCCCTTCACTCGACCTGCAAGGATGTCTTCTAGGGTGGGCTGTTGGCTTGCGGGCAGCGGCTCCTCGGGCACAAACATGAGACCCAGCAGGCGCTCGCGCAGCTTGTCGATGACCATCGCACGCAAGGCCAGTGGGTTATACTTCGAGCGGCCATAGGGATCGCTCGATTGATAGATCATTACCGCAGCCATCCCGCCAATGGGGGCACCCTGGCTGAGCTCCCCATTCTTCATGCCGGCCATGAGCATCATCAGCGCGTTGTACCGCTGATAGGCAATCATGTTTGGCGAGGCCATGCCGATCGACTGCGGATCCGGAAAGACGCCCTGCGGATCGTCCTTCCACATCTCAATGAGGCTGGCCAAGTAGTCCCAGCGGCCGACATTCGTCCCCAGGAGCCGGCGGCGCAAGACCCAGGCGATCACAGGCAAAAACCGGCCCGCATTGCCCTCCTCATAGAGCACTTTGATCTTGATGGTGCCAGGCTGGACAGCAATCACGCCTTCCAGCCGCGCCAGGAGCTTCTCAACGATGAGGGCTTCTTGAGGAGTCTGAATCTTCGGGATGTAGTAGTACACGCCCGTGCCCGCGCGTGTGAGGGACCCATAGTTGTTGAGGGCCCAGAGGAGAGTGATGGGAATCAGACCGGGCACCGGTTGGCCTTCGACCCTGATGTGGTCATACCGCACGTGGATGCCGGGAGGCCGAGCAAACCGCGTCGGCCACTGCGCCGGGGAGGTGTTGATCTTGTACGCGCGCTTTTGGCCTTTCTTCACCACCTCATAAGGGCGGTCGGCCCAGCGGCCTTCGAAAATCTCTTTGGCGTTCTGCAGGGCCGCAAAAATCCCCACCGGCTGGTTCGTGGGCGTGCCATCGGCCTGGAAATGAGGCGGTGAGGCGTCTTCAAAGTCCGGCATATTCATGGGCGCCGGGCTATTCAACGCGTTGAAGGCCATGTCCAGCGGATGCCATGGCCCGGTGAGCTCCAAGCCGGGATTCCTCAACGGGTGGGCGCCCTCCGGGATGGGCACCTCGTCGTTGAGCCGCCAGCGCCACTTGCTTTCCCGGCCGAGAAAGTTGTCAATCAGGCCTTGGACGATCTGGCGAAATGTCCAAGACTGCCCGCTTACAGGATCCTCAAACGTGTCGTCCCACTTCGGCCAGGCATATTTCTCGCTGACCGGCGCAGGGGACCGCAGTAGCGCCCGGCGGGCGGTTAGGGCCGCGGCGATCTCGGGATCCAGTTCTCGGGTGAGCGTGGCAATCGTCTGTTCGATATTGACTTCTCGGCCGTTCACTCTCTTGGTTCCGAAGAGGTCTGGGAACTTCTGGAGAATGTCTTCACGGATCATGGCCTGGGCCCTCCTCCGCTCTTTCATACCAGCGCGCCGAGCGCGCAGCCGAAATAGAGCACTATTGCCAGCAGGGCGTCAAGCCCCAAGCAGCGCTGCGCCTGCGTGCTACAGGAAATTCCCCCTACCGGTGTACAGAATATGCCGGATGGCGCGCGTCCAAGCTTTTCGAGTAAGAACTTAAGTCCTGCAGCAGGGTGGGGCATCTCGCGGGCAACCAGGGCGTTTAAGGCCCGCGGCAAAGGGGCAATATTTACTTCGGAGCGACTTGGACGCGCTTGTTTGTTGGGCATGACGTATTCTCCGTGCCAATTTCGCGCGTCAGGTGTTCCAAATGCCCCGGCGCATCGCCCGCAGAGTACGTCGCATGGGGTGACACCAATGCACCTGAGGCTGACAGAAGGGA
>QHYU01000160.1 GCA_003224235.1 Acidobacteriota bacterium | reverse complement strand
GGTGAACCCATGAGAAACAAAATTCTGGCTCGCGCAGGTCTTATTCTCCTGTTTGCGGCCTTGTTGATGTTCTTCACGGGCGCGACGGCGTTGGCGCAGTCCACGGCTACGCTCCAGGGCACCGTGATCGATCCGCAGGGTGGAGCCGTGCCCGATGCAAAAGTGACGGTGCGGAACGTGGCCACGGGCGTCGAGCGAAACACGCAGACCGACAGCGCCGGCTACTTCCAACTGCCTTCACTGCCGGTGGGCGCTTACCGCATCGAAATCCGTCACGAAGGCTTCCAGACGCTGGTGGTCAAGCAGATTGATCTCGACGTGGCCACGATCGTGTCGCAGAACTTCGAGCTGAAGGTGGGCGAACTGAGCCAAACGACTGAGGTGACTGGCGAAGCTGCCGTCGTGGAGACAGCCACGATGAGCGTCGGTCAGGTGATCAACAGCAAGACGGTGCAGGAGATTCCGCTCAACGGCCGGCACTTCGTGGACCTTGGCCTGCTAATCCCGGGCTCGGTCACCCCGCCGCAGAGCGGCTTCCTGACCGCCCCGCTGCGCGGCCAGGGATCGTTCGCATTCAACACCGCCGGGAACCGCGAAGACAGCGTCAACTTCATGATCAACGGCATCAACCTGAACGACATGGTTCAGAACCAGATCACCTTCCAGCCGTCGATCAACACGGTGCAGGAATTCAAAGTGGACAACTCCACCTACAGCGCCGAGTACGGGCGCAACTCCGGGGCCATCGTCAATATTGCTACGCGCTCCGGCTCAAATCAGTTCCACGGCGAGGCGTTCGAGTTTCTGCGCAACGAAGCGCTTGACGCCCGCAATTTCTTTAACCCCCGCCTCGGCGCGAGCGGGCAGTTTATTCCCAAGGGACCCTTCAAGCGGAATCAGTTCGGCACCGCGCTGGGCGGCCCGATCTGGAAGGACCACACGTTTTTCTTCTTCAGCTATGAAGGCCTGCGCCAGCGCCAGGGGATCACTATCAATAACGGAGTGCTGAGCGACGCCCAGCGCGCCACGGCGCAGACGACAGGCAATCCCACTGTCGTCAAGCTGCTGGACCTCATCCCTAAGTCCAATGCCACCAACGCGCAAGGCAACGTGATTTTCGTGGGATCGGCCACGGCACCGGTGAACATTGACCAATGGACCGGAGATGTAAGCCACAGTATCGGCAAAGACGACCACTTGCACGGCTACTATGTCTTTCAGCGAGACCTGCGGCAGGAGCCCATCTTGCAGGGTAACTCGATCCCCGGCTTCGGCGACACGCGCCAATCCCACCGCCAGATCTTCACGCTGAACGAGACGCACATTTTTGGCTCCACCCTGGTGAACGAGGCGCGCCTGGGCTTCAACCGCATCCACATCACCTTCACGCCCAATGCCCAGTTGAATCCGACGGATTTCAACATCAACGACGGCATCACCTTGCCCATCGGGCTGCCGCAGATCAACATCACCGCCATCGGCCTGAACTTCGGCGGTCCGGCAGGGTTCCCACAGGGCCGCGGCGATACCACCGGGGTCTTTTCCGACACGCTGAGCTGGCTGCTCGGGAAACACTCCTTCAAGTTCGGCGGCGAAGGCCGCCGCTTCTACAACAACAACTTCAACCTCGACATCGGCCGGTTCAACTTCGCCGACGTCAACAGCTTCATTAACGGCAACGCCAACCAGTTCTCCATCACGCTGGGCAACGGCGCCAGCAGAATCGTGCAAAGCGCCTTCGGGTTCTTTGCCATGGACAGCTACAAGTTGCGGGCGAACCTCACCCTCGAGCTGGGCTTCCGTTACGACGTCAACCTATCGCCCACCGAGGCCCTAAACCGCTTTGTCGTGTTTGTCCCCGGGACGGGCTCGCTGGTGCAGACGGGCAACGGCATCGAGCAGCCCTATCACACCAACGACAAGAATTTTCAGCCGCGGGTAGGATTCGCCTGGGACCCGTTCAAGAACGGAAAAACTTCCGTACGCGGTGGCTACGCCATCCAGTACGATCAGCCTGTCACCAACACCGTGACTCCATTGACGACCAATCCGCCGTTCGCCACGCCCATCAACCTGACCGGCAGCATTTCGTTTTCGCCGCCCGTCAGCACCACGAACCCGACCACGGTGTCACCGGCGAGCATTGATCCCAACTTCAACAACGCGTACGCGCAGTCCTGGAACCTGAACGTGGAGCGCGAGATCACGCCTTCGCTGGCCGTCATGATCGGCTACTTCGGCTCCAAGGGCACGCACCTGCGCATCGCGCGGAATACCAATCAGTGCAACCTCACCGGCAACGGCTGCCTGTCGAGCGCGTCCAACCGGCCGTTCACCAAGGTTTCGCCGTCGAGCGCTATCGACCCCGGCGTGGCGCTGCGCAACATCATCCAGGTCTCGAGCGAGGCCAATTCCAGCTATAACGCTCTGTGGATCACCGCCAATAAGCGGCTCTCCCACGGGCTTCAGTTCAACGCGTCGTACACCTTCTCGAAATCCATCGACAACAATTCGCTCAACTCGCAAGGCACCACCGTCCAGGACAGCTTCAATATCCGCAACGACCGCGGCCTTTCGGACTTCGACGCCCGCCACCGCTTCGTGATCAACACACTCTACGAGTTGCCCTTCCGCGGCAACCGCTGGATCGAGGGCTGGCAGCTTTCCACCATCACCCAGGCGCAGAGCGGCAACCCGTTGTATGTGGCCACCAGTGTCAGCAACTTCACCGGGACCACTTTGAACGGCATCGCTACGCTGCGGCCGGACCTGGTTGGCTCCGTCCAGTACCTGAACGATCCGGCGCTGTGGTTCAACAATTCGGTGTGCGACCCACGGGTGACCAACCCCTGCCCCGCAGGAACTGTTTTTGCCTTGCCGGTTTCGCCAACGGGCGTCTTCCACGTCGGCAATCTGGGCCGCAACGCCATCATCGGCCCGAGGTTCGTCAATGTGGACTTCTCCGTGATCAAGACGACCAGCATCACCGAGAGCATAAGGCTCCAGTTCCGCACCGAGTTCTTCGACCTATTCAACCACCCGAACTTCGGCCAGCCTGGCCGCGTGGCCTCGCCCGGTAGCGCGTCCTTCGGCCACATTGTCAGTACGCGCTTCCCGACCGGGGATTCGGGCAGCGCCCGGCAGGTGCAGTTCGCTCTGAAGTTGTTGTTCTAGCCCGTTGGAGCTGCCGCGCCGCCCACTCAGTGGCGGCGCGGCCGTCCACCTCCACAGGCCGAGGCACAGCACCGTGCGCCCCGGCTCAACTCCCTGGCTGTGACTCCCGCCCGCGATCGCCGCTGCAACTCTTTCCTTGCGCTGTCGCTCCGCTGTGCGTACAAACACAGGGGCACGACGTGAGTGTTCAAGGAGCCAGACGATGTTTCAGAGCGATTTGCTGAAGGGGCGGGCGATCTTTATCACCGGCGGCGGGACGGGCCTTGGGCTCTCCATGGCGGTGCGCCTGGCCGAATTGGGAGCGAAGCTTTTCCTGGCCGGGCGGCGCGAAGAGCCGCTGCGCCAAGCCGCCGAAAAGATCCGCAAAGCCGGCGGCGAGTGCGGCTACGCCACTTGCGACGTGCGCGACCCGGCCGCGGTCGAAGCGGCCATCACCGCGGCTGAAACCCAGTTTGGCCGCGTGGACACGCTGGTGAACAGCGCCGCGGGCAACTTCATCGCGCGCACGGAAAAACTCTCGCCCAATGCGTTCGCGGCCGTAGTAGGCATCGTGCTGCACGGCACGTTTCATTGCACGCTGGCGCTGGGCCGGCGCTGGATTGCGGCCCGGCAGCCTGGCACGGTGCTGAACATCGTCACTAACTACGCGGCGGCGGGCTCGGGTTCAGGTTTCGTGGTGCCTTCGGCTTGCGCCAAGGCGGGAGTCCTGGCGATGACGAGGTCGCTAGCGGTCGAGTGGGCGCGCTACAACATTCGCCTGAACGCCATCGCCCCCGGTCCATTCCCCACCGAAGGCGCCTGGTCGCGGCTGATCCCAACCAAGGAGTACGAGGAGCGCCTGCGAAACTATCATCCCATGAAACGCTTTGGCCGCCACGAGGAGCTCGCCAATCTCGCCGCGTATCTGCTGAGCGAGCAGTCCGCCTATATCAACGGTGAGTGCATGGTGATTGACGGAGGCCAGTGGCTGCGCGGCGCGGGCGAGTTCAATGATCTGGTGGAACTCCCCGACGCGATGTGGGAGAAGATGGAGCAAGCGCGAAAGCCCCGCTGAAACCACAGTCCGCCAACCCGCTTGGAGCCCCGCTCAAAGCCTCACCTGTGAGAAGACATGCGCAGAGAAACCTGGCGCGATCCCTAGTACTTCTTTCGTAGTAACACTTGCCTGCGCGCGAACCAGCCAGGCGCAGCGCGTGCTAAGATGAGAAAAAGATTGCTGGCCCCTTCGGACTTCGCAGCGAGGCAGCTTAAATGAAGACACGCTCGAAACTCGAGGCTCGAAGCGTCACCCGGCGGTCGCGCGACGTCGGCTTTTCATTGATCGAAGTCCTCGTGGTCATTGCCATCATTCTGATTATCGCGGCCATCGCCATTCCCCGACTGCTGCAGTCCCGAATGGCGGCCAACGAAGCGGGCGCGGTGGCTGCGCTGCGCACGATTGCCACCGTTCAGGTGACTTACAGCTTTACCTACCAGCAGGGCTTCGCGCCCAGTCTCGCCGCACTCGGCCCGCCGCCGCCAGGCAATCAGGCCAACGCCAACCAGGCAGGCCTAGTCGATGAGGTGCTGGCCAGTAGTATCCGCAACGGTTACACTTTCGTTTACGTGCCGATCGATACGAGCGGGCTGGGCGCGCCGGACAGGTACACAGTCAATGCCAACCCAGTCGCAGTTGGGCAGACTGGCCAGCGCTATTTTTACGTCGACCAGACCAACGTGATCCGCTACGCGGTCGGTGGGGCCGCCGGTCCTAATTCCACGCCCATACCGCAATAGAACCCGCATCTTAGACCTCTAAAGGGTCGGAGCTTAGTTCCGACAAAAGAAGGCAGGCAATAGGAAGGACTTTCAAGCTCTGAGGCCCTGGTTGTTCAGTCTGGCCCCTGGGCTTGACATTCATGAGATAACTCTTCGAAACTTCAGCGCGCGCTGGCGAGCTGTAACTTGATTTGCGCAAGAAGCTTTTCGTCCGCGGGAAGCAGTCCCGCCGCCGGTAGGCGGTCCACAAGCTCCGCCCACTTGGGTTCGCGTGCAAAGATTTTTTTGAATAGCGGCAGCGCCTGCTCGACGCGCCCACCCGTGACCAACGTCACGGCGTGCCAGAAGACGACCTCCATCTGCTCGGGCAGGAGCTTTTCTGCGGCGCCGTATTCGCGCATTGCGCAGTCCCAGTCTTTCTTCGCCGCGCAGTTGTCGCCAGCGTCCATGTGCTGGTAGGCGCGGTGGAAGCGCACCAGGCGCTTGAGCTCGCCCAACGGATCCGGGTGATCTTCAACGCGCAAGTCCACCTCCCGGTCGACCCAGGGCCTCCCGGTGACCTGCCCTCGCACCACCAAGATGGCGGCCGACTGCTGCCCGCGGATATCCCCGCCTTCGCGCTGCGCCGCCTCAAGCGCCGCCAGCAGACGGTCGGTCAGGTCGCCGGTAGCGGCTTCAAACGCGCGCGCCATGGCCGGCCACACACTGGGCTTTTCCATCAGGTTCGCCTGCACGGAGTAATTCGCGCCGACCAGGTCCCCCGCGGCGGCGATGCATTTACTGCCGGTGTGCGCCGCAACGCGGCCCTGCGCATCAATCATGGCCACTTGGCGAACATCGCGGCCGTCGTCGGCAGCGAGCAAGCCTCGGAGCGCCTCCGGAGCCGAGCGGCCGGCGCGCATCAACTCCAAGCCGAGCGGGCCGTAACTGGCATCGACGAACGATTGTGTGGCCACAGCGCCGACGCCGGCTTCGGCCCACGGCACGGCGGCACCAACCGAGAACCAGTGCGACTGCACCGCCACGCCCAGCTCCCCGGTCGCTGGGTCGCGCGCCACGATGGAGTAGGTGTGAACTGGCCGGCCCGGCCAGGGTCCAGTGCGCGCGTCGCTCAGTTGGTTCGACCGCTTCGGTTGCAATGCCTCGTCGCCCGCAACCAGCTTAACCACGGGATTCACGGCCAGCAGGCCCAGAATGAGAATTGCGACCACGACTCTCTTCACCGTTCGCCTCCTCGACGACATGCTTTTGATTTCTCCAAACCCTGGGCTCTTTCTTTCAGCGCCGATGCGACCTCGCCTCACACATCGAGATAGACCTGGGCGAGCCAGCCCTGCGGCGTGCGAGCCACTTGAAGCTGGTGATAGGTGACTGCCTTGATGTAGGTGCCGGCGCGGTGCCGTGCCTTGTCGAACGGCTCGCCGTAGGCGATCCCGCGCACGCGCCCAGGAGTGCGCGGCGAGTTGCCCTGACGATCCGGGAAGGCGAGCGCGGTAACCTCCACGCGACGGAAGACGAGCTTTTCAGCGTCGGCCACGGCGAGGATCTCGGCTAGCCAGGCAAACAGCAGCGCCTCGGCGTCCTCCCCCGTGGCTTCTACGTCGCGGCACTCGCGCTCTTCGACGCCGGCAAGCTCACAGCCCAGTGAAAGCATGGCCAGCGCGGCGTTTGCGAACAATTCTTCCGGTGTGTCGCCATAGGCCACAAAACCCACGTCGGCCGGATGCTCGATCACCTCAAATGGAACGCGCAAGCCGCGATTCTACCCCTAACGCCGCGTTTCAACACCAAAACGACATCGCGCCTGACAGCGCCAACCTCTTGGGGATCGAGCCGGTACTTGTTTGGACAGGAGAACCCATGGCCGTTGTGCGCGAGACAGCAGCACGGGACAGCCAGGAAACGGACAGAAGGTAAAGATCTTATCGGTTTCGAGGTTCGGCGAGAAGTGCCACATCCACGACGCCGTTGAATTGCACCCACTGCGCTTGCGGCTTTTCCTTTGCCGGTGGATCAACGTTCAGCCACACCAGCGCCCCGCCTTTGTTTGTGCGCAGCTTGGTAGGTGTCTTGGGCGGTGCCAGTATGTTGGCAGAGTTGCTGGGAACGTCCTCCGGCTTGAGCCACGAAAGCTTGAGATACACGCGCAGCGGAGCGAATACTTCTTGAGGTGGGCAGAGCAGCGTGAGGACGGGCTTCGGCGCGGTGTTCTTCCAGTCGGCCACCGAGCATTGGATGTCAGGGAGGTCTATCGGCTTCAGGGTTAGAGGCTCGCCGGTTCGAGAAGGCAGAAGGTTACCTTCGCTGCCGGGTTGGCTGACTTTTTGGGCCAGAGGCGAAACAGGAGAAAATACCAAAAGCGCTACCAAGGCCGCAGCGAAGAGCAGAACTGCTGTCGCTGCTCGTGGTTTGCTATCTTGCATGAGGCCGGTATTCCTTGCTCGGGGTTTCGCAACCCACGCTGTTCTATCTGCCACCACTCTATGGAAGGAATCCGTTCGGAAGAATAGAGCGATAGTCTCAAGTGAGGATAGCCGAGAGTACCGAGGGTACCACCGCCTGCCCAAACTCTACGCGCTGAGCCGGGCCAAAGTCTACGGTGGCCGCCATCAGCCGGCGTCGAATATCAAGCACTGCCAGCGGGACGCTGGCGCTCCATGCCGTGGCCAGCACCTCCCTGCCGAATCTGATGGCTTTTTCTGGACTCGGAATGGCTGTCCGATTACTCGTATGACGATATCGGCATCGATCGCTGTATTGACATACGACGCTCGCCTGCGTAGGCTAGTGGATAGGAGCGCGCCATGCAAACCGTAAAAGTATCGCCAAAATACCAAATCGTGATTCCCAAGGAAGTCCGCGAGAAGCTAAAACTCCGGCCCGGACAAAAGTTGCTCATCTATGAGCGCGATGGGGGCATTCGGATCGAGCCGCCTCGGCCGATTTCCGAACTGCGCGGGATGGCCAGAGGCATGAAGTGGAAAGACGACTACCGTGACCACACCGAGCGCTTCTAAAGTCATCCTGGTGGACTCTTCAGGCTGGCTGGAGTACGTTACGGATGATACCAAGGCAGAAGATTTCGCGCCGTACATCGAGGCGCAGAATCTGGTGTTCGTCCCCACCATCGTGCTGTATGAGGTCTATAAGAGGCTGTGGCTAGCGCAAGGTAAAACCGTGGCGGATCGGTTCGCTTCGCAGGCACTGCGCAAGCGAGTGGTCCCACTCGATGAAGACCTCGCTCTTAGCGCAGCAAGAGTAAGTTTGGACTGCCGGCTGGCTATGGCGGATGCCATCATCTATGCCACCGCGCAAAGGTTTCAGGCGCAATTGATCACTTCCGATCCCCACTTCCAGAGCTTGCCTGGTGTCACCCTCGTTTAACCTGCCTTGACCCTGGCAAGAGCCATCTGCTAGCGTAAGAGTTTCTCTGCGTGGTTTGGCTTCACTCACCACGGCAGCAAGGCTCGTATGGGCACCATCCAAATCACCTTGCCGGACGGCTCGAGCCGCCAAGCGCCCCGGGGGATCACCCCGGCCGAGATTGCCCGGCAGATCTCGCCCCGGCTGGCTGAAGAAGCGCTGGTGGCGCGCGTCAGTTCCTCCAACCCGCCACCGGCGGGGGTAGCTTCGGGCGCCGCCAGCGATGGCGAGCTCGTGGACCTTAGCCGGCCGCTGGAGCACGATGCGCGCCTCGCCATCCTGACGGCGAAAGACCCGGCGGCGCTCGAGGTCTTCCGCCACTCAGCCGCGCACCTGCTGGCCGCGGCGGTGCTGGAGCTGTTTCCCAACGTGAAGCTGGGCATCGGCCCGCCGATCGAGAACGGCTTCTTCTACGAGTTTCTGCGCGAGGAGCCTTTTACGCCGGAGGATCTCGAGCGCATCGAGGCCAAGATGCGCGAGCTCGCCGCGCAGGACATCCCCAACGAGCGCAAGCTGCTGCCCAAGGCTGAGGCGCTCGAGCTCTACCGCCGGTCTGGCCAGCCGTTTAAGTGCGAGCTGGTCGAAGAGAAGGCCGCCGAGCCGATGGTGTCGTTTTACACCACCGGGAAATTCCTCGACTTCTGCCGCGGACCGCACATTCCTTCGACCGGGCGCATCCGCGCGTTCAAGCTGATGAACATCTCCGGCGCCTACTGGAAGGGCCAAGAAGGCAACCCGCAGATGCAGCGCATTTACGGCGCCTGCTTCTATACCCAGGCGGAACTCGACGACTATCTGCACAAGCTTGAGGAGGCCAAGCGGCGAGACCATCGGCGGCTGGGGTCCGAGCTCGACCTGTTCAGCATTCAGGAAGAAGCCGGGCCGGGGCTGATCTTCTGGCACCCGCGCGGCGGCCTGGTGCGCAAGCTGATGGAAGACTGGCTGCGCGAAGAACTGCTGCGCCGCGGCTACCAGCTTGTCTTCACGCCACACATCATGCGCCTGGATCTGTGGAAGACCAGCGGGCACACCAACTTCTATCGCGAGAATATGTTCGGCGCCATTGAGGTGGAGAAAGCCGACTACCAGCTCAAGCCGATGAACTGTCCCGGCCACATCCTGATCTACAAAAGCCGCCTGCGCAGCTATCGCGACCTGCCTATTCGCCTGGCCGAGCTGGGCACCGTCTATCGTTACGAGCGCAGCGGCGTGCTCCACGGCCTGCTGCGCGTCCGCGGCTTCACCCAAGACGACGCGCACATCTTCTGCAGGCCCGAGCAGATCGAAAGCGAAATCGAGGCGTGCGTGGACTTCGCCTTCGCCGTGCTGCGCACCTTTGGGTTCGACCGCTACGAAGTCGAGCTCTCCGCCCGCGATCCGGCGCACCCGGAGAACTATGCCGGCACGGTCGAGGACTGGGCTCGCGCTGAAGGCGCGCTGGTCGGCACGATGCAGCGGATGAAGATCCCGTTCAAGAAGATGGAGGGCGAAGCGGTCTTCTACGGCCCAAAAATCGACGTCAAGCTGATCGACGCCATCGGTCGGCCCTGGCAACTCACCACGGTGCAGTTTGACTTCAACCTGCCGCGCCGCTTCGGCCTCGAGTACGTCGGCGAAGACGGCAGTCGCCACCAGCCGCTAATGGTCCACCGGGCGCTGTGGGGCTCGGTCGAGCGCTTCTTCGGCATTCTGATCGAGCACTACGCCGGCGCGTTTCCGGCGTGGCTCGCTCCGGTGCAGGTTGAAGTGCTGCCCGTAAGTGGCAAGTTCACAGACTACGCCAAGCAAGTCACCGACGCGGTTGCCGCGGCTGGATTCCGCGGGCACCTGGACGACCGCAACGAAAAGCTGCAGGCCAAGATCCGCGACGCACAACTCCAGAAGGTACCCTACATGCTGGTGGTCGGTGGCAAAGAAGCCGAGGCCGGTAACGTCGCCGTGCGTCACCGCAGCCGGGGTGACCTAGGCCCACAGCCCCTCGCCGATTTCCTCGCCGCCCTTCACCGCGAAGTGGACACCCGCGCGACCTCCTAATCCCAGTGCGGCAAGGGCGGGTTGCAAGGTTCGCCGCGGCTATTGACGCACTGGAACAGTACATTTTAAGAGAGGATAAGCCATGCTATACTTCGCGACTCGTCCCCTGGTGCCGCTTCTGTCTGTAGGTTTGCGGCTCGAGCGGGGCGAATCCATGTCTCCCTCGACCCGCAGGGTGGGGGAGCGGCGCGAATCGCGGAGGTGGCTTTATCGCCGAACGTAGTTTCCGGTCGAACGATCGCATCCGGGTGAACGATCGCATCCGGGCGCGCGAAGTCCGTGTGATTGATGAGGAGGGTGGCCAGCTCGGGGTGATGCCGCCGTACGAGGCCGTCAAGATCGCGCGCGAGCGGGGCATGGATCTGGTGGAGATTTCGCCCACGGCCGACCCGCCCGTTTGTAAGATTACCGACTACGGGAAATATCTTTACCAGGAAAATAAAAAGAAGCACGAGCAGCGGCGGCACCACAAGACCGCCCAACTCAAGGAAGTGAAGTTTCGGCCGGCCACCGCCGAGCACGATTATCAGGTGCGGAAAAACCAGATCATCCGGTTCCTCGGCGAGGGCCACAAAGTGAAGGCGATGATCTTTCACCGCGGCCGCGAGATGGCCCACCAGGAAGTGGGCCGCGCCAAGATGGAGCGGCTGTTGAAGGAAATCGCCGATTACGCCCAGGTGGAACTTGGGCCGCGCATGGAAGCCAATATTCTGATGGCGCTGCTGGCGCCGAAAAAGGGCGCCACGAAGCAGGGACTGGCCTCAAGTCCCAGCCCGGCCTGAACGCAGCGCGACAGGAAGCAAATCGTGGCAAAGAATCGGAAACTGAAAACGCACCGCGGCGCGGCCAAGCGCTTCAAGGTCACTGCGACGGGAAAGATCCTGCGCATGCATTCTGGTAAGCGGCACTTGCTCGGCACCAAGCCTGCCAAGCGCATGCGCCACTTGAAGAAGCTTACCCGCGTGCATCAGGCGGACGTCGCCAACGTTCGCCTGATGTTGCCGTACGCTTAGGTCTTCGCCGTAGGTGTTATAGAGAGATTCAGTCGTGCCAGGCAGCGCGCGACGGGTGCCTGCCGGCCGATAGGTTCCGCGCGAGTCGCGTTTGTCGTTCCCAAGCCGTTGGTTGGGGGATGGGGCGCGAGCCGGGCGAGCCGTCAAGTGTCACACCGGAGACAAATCCGTCGCAGCTCGTTCTTCCCGAAGTTCTGGAATGAGTTTTCGGGTGTGGGAGCGGGCGCCGCTCCGATGTTTGTCTCCTTAAGACTTGTAGCCCCGGTCTTTTGTGCATCCCGGCTAGCCGGGAAGACCCGAGATGACCGAGCGAAGGCCGCCCGCGTCTAAAGACGCGGGCCGCAGGAGATAGAGAGATGCCCAGAGTCAAACGCGGAACCAAGCGCCGCGCGCGTCGGAAAAAATATCTGAAGCGCGCCAAAGGTTTCTTCCTCACCAAAAGCAAACTCTACCAGAGCGCCCAGGAGGCCGTTGGACGCGCGGAGCGATACAGTTACCGCGACCGCCGCAACCGCAAGCGGCAGTTCCGCCAGCTGTGGATCCAGCGCATCGGCGCGGGAGCGCGCGCGCACGGCCTTTCCTACAGCCAGTTCATGCATGGGCTTAAGGCCGGCGGGGTGGAGATCGACCGCAAGGTGCTGGCCGATATGGCCGTGAAGGATGCGGCCGCGTTCGCGCAGCTCGCTGGAACTGCCAAGCAGCACCTCACCGTCACGGCGTAACGCGATCACCCGCCGTTGTCATCCCGAACGAAAGTGAGGGATCTCTCCGAGAGATTCTTCGCTATGACTTGGGCCTTTCGGCCCAGACTGCCGTTCGGAATGACACCAAAATAGTGTAATCTTGGGCCTTTCCTAGGGTCTCGTGGGGCTCGGCACCTGCCCGAGTTTACCTCGGGATGCCGCATTCTCAGTCCGGCCCTCAGGCCCTAGGACTCGATAACGTGAGGCGATGACCACGAAGACCAGCAACGTCTTGCAGACACTTGCGGAGCTTGGCGTCAGCGGGGACGCCCAAGTGCCTCCACTTTTCGCTGAACTGCGCGCGGAATTCGACCGCGATGCCGCGGCCGTAAACGATGAAGCGCTCTGGAAGGAGTTCCGCGACGCCTGGCTGGGGCGTAAGTCCGGCGTCCTCGCGCACATCACCGACAACTGGTTAAAGCCGGCGCCGCCGGAGCTGAAGCGCGCGGTTGGGCAAGCGCTCAATGAGCTGCGCGCGCACGTCGAAGCCGTCGTCGAAGCGCGCCGCGCCGCCGTGGAAGCATCGGCCGAACGGGAGGCGACGGCGCGCGAGCGCGTGGACCTCTCGCTGCCGGGCGTGCGGCGGCCCATTGGCACACATCACCTGATCCAGCAAACCTTCCAGGAAATCGCCCGCATCTTCCTCTCGCTCGGCTACACGGTGGTCGAAGGCCCGGAAATCGAGACGCCCTACTACAACTTCGAGGCGCTCAACATCCCTGAGCACCATCCCGCGCGCGACACCATGGACACGTTTTATCTTGACTTGCCCGCCGGTGCGCCGCCGCGCCTGCTGCGCACGCATACCTCCCCGATGCAGATACACGTGATGGAAAGCCAGCAGCCGCCGGTGCGCATCATTGTGCCGGGAAGGGTCTATCGCCGCGACAACCCCGACTCCACCCACGCCTTCGCGTTCCACCAGATCGAAGGCCTCGCGGTCGACACCGACATCACCTTCTGCGATTTCAAGGGCACCGTCGAATACTTCGTCAGCCAGTTTTTCGGGCCCCAGGTCAAGACGCGCCTGCGGTCCAGCTACTTCCCGTTCACCGAACCCTCGACTGAAGTAGACGCTAGCTGCCACGTGTGCGGCGGCAGCGGCTGCCGCGTCTGCAAGTTCTCCGGCTGGATTGAGCTGTTCGGCGCCGGCATGGTGGACCCAGCCGTCTATGGCTTCGTGAACTACGACGCCAAGCAACTTTCCGGCTTCGCCTTCGGCATGGGCGTCGAGCGTTTCGCCATGCGGAAATACGGCATCAGCGATATCCAGCTCTTCTTCCAGAACGACGTGCGCTTCCTGCGCCAGTTCCCGTAACGGCTCGGGAGGAAGTGACCTCACGATGAAGATTCTCTACAACTGGCTGAAGGAGTTCATCGACTTCACGGCGCCGCCCGAAGAGCTGCGCGCGCGTCTTTCGATGGCGGGCATCGGGATTGACGCCATCGAGGATTCGCATGCGGGGCCGCTGCTCGACGCCGACCTGACCACCAACCGTCCCGACTGCCTGGGGCACTACGGCATCGCGCGCGAGGTGGCGGCGCTCTACCGGCTGCGGCTGAAGCGGGTCGCGCCGCAGGTGAAGGAAGCGACGGAGAAAGTCGAGCGCGTCACGCGTGTCGAAATCGAATGTCCCGAGCTGTGCGGGCGCTACACCGCGCGGCTGATTCGCGGGGTAAGAGTGGCGCCCTCGCCCGATTGGCTGCGGCAGCTCCTCGAGGCGCTGGGACAGGCCTCGATCAACAACGTTGTGGATGCCACCAACTACGTTATGTTCGAGTTGGGCCATCCGACCCACGCCTTCGATTTCAATACGCTCGTGGAGCGGCGCATCCTCGTCCGGCGGGCGCAAGCTGGAGAAAAGATGCGCACGCTTGATGGCCTCGAACGCGCGCTCGAGCCCGAGATGTGCGTGATCGCCGACGGCGCGCGCGCGGTAGCCATTGGCGGGATCATGGGCGGCGCGGAGACGGAGATCAGCTTTTCGAGCAAGAACGTGCTGCTCGAGGCGGCATGGTTTAATCCCATTTCGATTCGACGCACCTCAAAAACGTTGGGCCTGCGCACCGAGGCCTCGACACGCTTCGAGCGCGGTGCCGACCCGGAAATGGCGGAATTGGCCTCACGGCGATGCGCCGAGCTGATCCTGCAACTCGCCGGCGGCGAGCTCCTCGGTGGCGCGGTGGACGTCTATCCCGG
Source organism: Acidobacteriota bacterium (assembly GCA_003224235.1). Classification (GTDB taxonomy): domain Bacteria; phylum Acidobacteriota; class Terriglobia; order Acidiferrales; family UBA7541; genus QHYU01. The sequence goes on along the minus strand of QHYU01000160.1, from coordinate 23,539 downwards.
GCGTCGCGAGCCGCAGAAGATCGAGCTGACGCGCAGAGAATTACTACGCGTGATGGGCGCCGATGTGCCTGACCAAGAGATCGAAGCAATTCTGAGCGCTCTGGGCTTTGCGCCGGAGCGCGTGGACGGCACCCGCGGCAGCAGTGGCTCGCTGATGGCCGCCTGGGAGTGCCGCAGACCTTCCTGGAGGCAGGATGTGTCGCGCGAAATCGACCTGGTGGAAGAAGTGGCGCGCCACTACGGCTTCGACAAGTTTCCCGCGCGGCTGCCTGCGGCCAAGCAGCCAGCGGCGCGCTTGGAGCACGCGGAGGCTGAAGACCGCCTGCGCGAACGCTTGATTGGCTTGGGCTATCAGGAAATCATCACTATTCCGCTGGTGGATCCAGAAAGGGACGCCATCTTCCGTGCCGAAGGAATTGTGCCGGCGCGCATGGTGAATCCGCTGGCCGAAGACGCTTCCGTCTTGCGCACCTCGGGCGTGGTCACCATGGCCGGCGCGCTGGAATGGAATCTGAATCACGGCCAGCGCAATTTGCGGCTGTTTGAAATGGGCCGAACCTACCGACTCCGAGGCGCGGAGCCGCTCGAGACCCGCGTCCTCACCCTCGGCGCGACCGGCGAGGCGCGCGAGAAGGGCGTGCACGAAACGGCGCGCGAGTATGCCTTCGCCGACATTAAAGGCGATCTCGACCAGGTCGCCGCTCTGGCCGGTGGTTTGCGCTGGGAGGGAGGCGCGCCGGCATGGCTCCATCCGGCGCGCGCGGGGAAGTTTGCGCTCTCACACGCCGCCGCGAAAGCAGATGGAACCCCCATCGGCTGCGCGGGGCAACTGGCGCGGCGCGTCGCGGAGCGTCTAAAGTTGCGACAAGATGTCTTCGTCGCCGAGCTGCAACTCGACGACCTTTATGCGGCTTATAGACAGGCGCGAGCAGCTATGCGGTATGCGCCGCTGCCTCGCTTCCCGGCAGTCGAGCGCGACTTCTCGCTGCTCCTGGCCGACGGCACGCCCTTCGAGGAGGTCGTCGAGGTGATTCGGTCGCTCGGCATCACCGAACTCACTGACGTCGAGGCCGTGGACGTGTATCGCGGCGGCCACATTCCTGAGGGAAAATATTCCTTGCTGGTGCGCGTCACCTTTCAGAGCCACGATGCAACACTCACCGAAGCGCAACTGACCGATTTCAGCGGCCGCATCGTGGCCGCGCTCGAGTCGCGCCTAGGCGCCGCCCTCCGCGCCACCTGAACCGCGGCCATCGCCGATGCTCGCCCAGCGGAAGGGTCTGGCCGGCCCTCCATCAAGAGCTTTGCGTCGAATCTCCGCTGATGCTGACCTCGGTGCCTTCCGAGTCCATGAACTGAGCCATCAGCACGCCGAACTGCATGGTAGGCGGCATCGTGAACTGCATGCCCTTGGCGGCCATCTCGGCGCAGAACGCCCTCAAGTCCGGCACGCGGAAGCCCAAGCGCATTTGGCCCGCGGGGTGGTCGGCGTCAGCGGCATGCAGTGCGAGAGTAGTTTCGCCGGTGAGAAATTCGCTCCAGCCGGGCGACTGAAACTTCAGCGGCAGGCCCAGCGTCTCGCGGTAGAAGTGCACAGCGCGATCCATGTCCGGTACGAACTTGATTATGTAGGCTAGCTTGGGCGCCATCATCCTCTCTCCAACCGGGCCTCGGCTGCTGGCCCGGCTACCTAGCAGCGGCAGCGACCCTTAGGCTCGCTGTCATTCCGTTCAGCCGTGAACTAGGTTAGCTCTTCGCCGGTTCTTTTTCGCCGTTTTCTTCTTCGAGGATGGCCGCCGCGGCGGCGATGGAGTCGTCCTCTTCCAGGCGCAGCAGCCGAACGCCTTGGGTCGAGCGGCCGGCCTCGCGGATTTCATTCGCGTGAACGCGAATCACCTTGCCGTGCTCGGTGATGATCATCACGTCAGACTCTTCGGTCACCTGGAGCGCGGCTACCACGGAGCCGTTTCGTTCGGTGGTTTTCAGATTGATGACGCCCTTGCCCCCGCGCGAGGTGATGCGGTATTCGGCGAGCGGCGTGCGCTTGCCATAACCCTTGTCCGAGACCGTCAGCATCAGCGAGGTGAGCGAGTCACGGATAGCGTCATTATCAAGCTCGTCGAGGTCTTGCGTCTCCTTCTTGTGCTCTTTGCGGATGATCTCAAAGTCGGGCTGCACCGCGTCCATGCTCACCACGTAGTCGCCCTTGGCCAGATCCATGCCGATCACGCCGCCAGCCTGGCGGCCCATGGCGCGCACTTCGGTCTCGCGGAACAGGATGGCCTGGCCCTCGTGGCTGGCGAGAAAGATCATCTGCTTGCCGTCGGTCAGCTTGGCGCCGATCAGCGCATCGTTAGCTTCGAGGTTGATGGCAATGATGCCCGAGGGCCGCGGGTTGCTGAACTCGGCCAGTTCGCTTTTCTTCACAGTGCCGGTGCGCGTGGCCAGGAAAACGTAGCGGCCGGTCTCTTCCAGGTTACGCGCCGGTACCACGGCGGTCAGCGTCTCGCCCTCTTGGAACTTCACCAGGCTGGTGATGGCCTTGCCGCGGGTCGCTGCGGCAGCCTCGGGGATTTCGTACACCTTCAGCCAATAGATGCGGCCCTTTGAGGTAAAGAGCAGGATGTAGCTGTGCGCTGAGGCGATGAAGAGGTGCTCGACGAAGTCTTCTTCGCGGGTCCTGGCGCCGATGCGGCCCTTGCCGCCGCGCGACTGGTGGCGATAGACGTCCACCGGGGTGCGCTTGATATAGCCAGCGTGGCTGACGGTGATGGCCATATCCACGTCGGCGATCAGGTCTTCGAGTTTGATCTCTTCCACGTGCTCAACGATCTGCGTGCGCCGCGCGTCGCCATACTGCTTGGCCACCTCGCGGAGTTCGGCGATAATCACGCCCTTCAGCTTTTTCTCGCTGGCCAGGATTTCTTTCAGGTCGGCGATGCGCGCCTGGATCTCTTTCAGTTCTTCCAGGATCTTTTCCCGCTCCATCTGGGTCAGGCGGTGGAGTTGCAGGTCCAGGATGGCCTGGGCCTGGCGCTCGGTGAACTTCCAGGTGGTCATCAAGCCTTCGCGGGCCTCTTTGGGCGCCTTGCTGTGGCGGATGAGCTTGATCACCTCATCGAGGTGCTCGAGCGCCTTCTTGAAGCCGAGCAGGATGTGCTCCCGCTCTTCGGCCTTGCGCAGCTCGAATTGCGAGCGGCGGCGCACCACCTCGACGCGGTGCTCGATGAACAGGCGCAGCAGAGGCAGCAGGCCCAGCTCGCGGGGCTGGCCGGCCACGATCGCCAGCAGGATCATCCCGAACGACTCCTGCATCTGCGTATGTTTGTAGAGATTGTTCAGGATGAGCTTGCTTTCTTCGCCGCGCTTCACCTCGATGACGATGCGCATGCCCTCGCGGTCGGATTCATCGCGGATGTCGGCGATGCCATCGAGCTTCTTCGTCTGCACCAGCTCGGCGATGCGCTCGATCAGCCTGGCCTTGTTCACCTGGTAGGGGATCTCGGTGATGACAATGTTCTCGCGGTCTTTGCCGATCTGCTCGATGGCGGCCTTGGCGCGCATCTGGAAAGTGCCGCGGCCGATTCGGTAGGCCTCCTCGATGCCCTCGCGCCCGGCGATGTAGCCGCCGGTTGGGAAGTCGGGCCCCGGCACGAGCTTCATCACTTCCTTCAGCGAGGCGTCGGGCTTTTCGATCAGCAAGATCGCGGCATCGATCACTTCTTTTATGTTGTGCGGCGGGATGTTGGTGGCCATCCCGACAGCGATGCCGGAGGCACCATTGACCAGCAGGTTCGGGATGCGCGAGGGAAGCACGACGGGCTCCACGCGCGTCTGGTCGAAGTTCGGAACGAAATCGACGGTTTCCTTCTCCAGATCCGCCAGCAACTCTTCAGCGATGCGGGTCAGGCGCACCTCGGTGTAGCGCATTGCCGCCGGGGGATCGCCGTCCACCGAGCCGAAGTTGCCCTGTCCGTCGATCAGCGGATAGCGCATGCTGAAGTCCTGCGCCAGGCGTACCAGAGCGGGGTAGATCACCGCCTCGCCGTGCGGGTGATAGTTGCCAGAGGTGTCGCCGCAGACCTTCGCGCACTTCCGGAAGCCGCGGTTGGAAGCCAGCCCCAGATCGTTCATGGCCACCAGGATGCGCCGCTGCACAGGCTTCAGGCCGTCGCGCACGTCGGGCAGAGCGCGCGCCACGATCACGCTCATCGCGTAGTCGAGATACGACTTGCGCATCTCGACTTCGATGTCCACCGGCACCAACGATTGCCTTGTCTCGTCCGCCATCAGTCCTTTGCTCCTCTAGCTCTTCTGCTTCTTGATTCCACGGCTGTCATGCCGAACTAAGTGAGTCCTCTCTCCAAGAGATTCCTCGCCCGCCATGCGGTCCACTCCAGCACGTAGGTTTTCACTGCTTCAAATGCACCCGCGTTGTTGGAGTACCGCAGCGGGCCAAAATGCTCTTCGAGCTGCCGCAGCAGCGCGTCCCGTTCGGCCTCGGCCAGTTCCACCGCCACACCCTGTTCATGATCCGGCGTGGCTGTCGCCACCGCGCGAAACTCGGAGCACGATAGTCCCCGCAGCCCTGGCAGAATCTTCCAGCTCAGTTGATAAATCATTTCGTCGCCCGCGCTCATAACGTACAGCAGGGCATGGCAGTGCGCGGAAAAACGGCCGGCCAGAGGGCGGCGCTACGAGGCTGCGTCAGATGTCGAGGTTGACGACTTCGAGCGCGTTCTCTTCGATGAACTTGCGCCGCTCCTCGACGTTTTCCCCCATCAGCGTGGTGAAAATCTTCTCGGCCTCGACGACGTCCTCGAGTCTCACCTGGAGCAGCGTGCGCGTTTCCGCGTTCATGGTGGTTTCCCAGAGTTGCGCGGGATTCATCTCGCCCAGGCCCTTGAACCGGGTGATGGTGAACTCCTTCTTCGCGTCTTCGAGTACGAAGGCCAGCACGTCTCCCGCCCGTTCTTTCACCACCTTGTCCCCGTTGCGCGTGACGGTGAACGGCGGCCGGTCCGCCTCGGCAATGGCGCGCGCCAGCGAGCGTAGCCGCTTGTATTCAGCCGCCGACGCCAGCGCCCAGTTGATCTTGATCCCGCCGGGCGCGCCGGGGCCGACATTGAGCATCAGCTCGTACAGGCTGTGCTCCTCGTCAAAGGCGATGTTTGCCTCGAACTTGAGCTCTTGCTTCTCAATGGCTTTGTGAAGTTTCTCGAGCGCCTTATTGTCGGCAAAGTCGGTTTTCTTGTCGAGGTCGCTGTGCGCCAGCAACTCCACCAGTTGCGGGTTGCGCAGCCGCCGGCCGAGCTTGGCCGCCACCTGCTCGTACTCCTGGACCTTGAGCAGAAACTCAGTCAGCCCGCCGCCCTGCAAAGTGCTCCCGTCCTTGCCTTTGACGACGTGGTCTTCGGTGGCGCGCTTCATCAGCTCGCGCGCGAACTCTCGCTCGTCGCGGATGTAGCGGTCCATCTTCCCGCGCTTGACGCGGTAAAGCGGCGGCTGGGCGATAAAGACGTGCCCGCGCTCGATCAGCTCCTTCATGTGGCGGAAGAAGAAGGTGAGCAGCAGCGTGCGGATGTGACTGCCGTCAACGTCGGCATCCGTCATCAGGATGATCTTGTGGTAGCGCAATTTGGAGGCGTCGAAGTCGTCCTTGCCGATGCCGGTCCCAAGGGCCGTGATGATGGCGCGAATTTCCTCGTGGCTGAGCATCTTGTCGTAGCGGGCCTTCTCGACGTTCAGGATCTTGCCTTTGATCGGAAGGATGGCCTGGTAGCGGCGGTCGCGCCCCATTTTGGCCGAGCCGCCGGCCGATTCTCCCTCCACGATGAATACCTCGCAGCGCGCCGGGTCGCGTTCCTGGCAGTCGGCCAGCTTGCCGGGCAAGCCGCTCGAGTCCATCGCCGACTTGCGCCGGGTGAGTTCGCGGGCCTTGCGCGCGGCCTCGCGAGCGCGCGCCGCGTCGATGCACTTGCCGACGATGCGGCGCGCGACGGTCGAATGCTTGTCAAAGTACTCGCCCAGGCGCTCGTTTACCAGTTGCTCGACCTGGCCCTTGATATCGCTGTTGAGCTTGCCCTTGGTCTGCCCCTCGAACTGCGGCTGCGGCAGCTTGACCGAGACCACCGCCACCAGGCCCTCGCGGACGTCATCCCCAGTAATGGAGACTTCATCTTTCTGTTCTTTCAGCATTCCCGTGGATGCAGCGAAACTGTTGATCGTGCGGGTCAGCGCCGATCGGAACCCGGAGAGGTGCGTGCCGCCGTCCACGGTGTTGATGGTGTTGGCGAACGCGAAAACGTTTTCGGTGTAGCTATCGTTGTACTGGAGTGCGATCTCCATCTCCACCTGATCGCGCTTGCCTTCCATGTAGATCGGCGAGTCATGCAAGGTCTGTTTGCCTTTATTCAGGTGCTTGATGAACTCGACGATTCCCCCCGTAAAGCGGAACTCGGCCGATTTGTCGCTGCGCTCATCGGTGAGCGTAATCTTCAGGCCCTTGTTAAGAAAGGCCAGCTCGCGCAGGCGCTGCGCGAGGATGTCGTAGCTGTAGACGATCTTCTCAAAGATTTTCGGGTCAGGGTGGAACTTCACCTTGGTGCCCGTTTTTTTCGTTTTCCCGGTCACCTTCAGGTGGCCTTTGGGCACGCCGCACGCATAGGACTGCTCCCAAACCTGTCCGTCGCGGCAGATCTCGAGGTCGAGCCAGTCGGAAAGCGCGTTGACAACCGAGACGCCCACGCCGTGCAACCCGCCCGAAACCTTGTAGGACTCGTTGTCGAACTTGCCGCCGGCATGCAGCACGGTCATGACCACCTCGGCGGCGGGCTTTTTCTCGGTTGCGTGCATATCCACGGGGATGCCGCGGCCGTTATCAATCACCGTGACGCTGTTGTCTTCGTGCACGATCACGTTAATCTCGTCGCAGTAGCCCGCCAGGGCCTCGTCCACCGAATTGTCCACTACTTCCCAGACCAGGTGGTGCAGTCCTTGCTCGCCGGTCGAGCCGATGTACATGGCCGGGCGTTTGCGCACCGCCTCCAGGTCGCCCAGAACCTTGATCGAGGTAGCATCGTAGCGGTGTCCCGGTCCTTTGACGACGACGGTTTCTTTCTCACCCATGTTGTCTGCGTCTCCTGCCGGGCGATGCCTGGCGAATTGGGGAAGGCTGCCACGCGGAAGGTGCGACAGTCGCCTTACCCTGTGGCCCCCCGACTCGTCGGGGGACTCGAAGGGCTTCTGCTCCATCCCGTCCCGCTCCGAATTCTCGGTGGGACGCGGCGAAGGCTATTTTCTTCCAGGCTCGAGCGGCGCGCTTGCTCTGGCGCGGGCAAGCATTTCTAGGCCGCTGGGAGGCTGGCCGACGTGCCGTTCTGGAGGAAACCGAACCTCTTCCTGACGAGGATAATTGTACCTGAGTACCGGCCCATTCTCAAGACCGGTTGCGATCATTTTCCAACAAATATCACTTTTGAATTCAGCAGGTTACGTGGCAAGCCGAGGGCGTGGCCGCGCCGGCACTATGGCAGCAGAAGGAAGGCGTATTTTGGCTCTCGCTTTAAGCCAAAGAAGCTGTAGCGCCGTATAACTATCACCCCTGCATTCGCACCAAAATCCGCCCCTGGGAAGACTCGGCCGAAGCCCCATGCTGCCGGCCGCAGCTAAATCCGCATGGGCATGATGACGTATCGGTAGCGGTACTGATCGTCGGCGAGGGGACGCATCTGGCCAGCGGACTGCTCGTCCTTGAGTTCAATGCTGATCGGCCCTTCGGCCGCGGCGCTCAGAAAATCGAGCAAGTACTGCGCGTTGAAGCCGATCGAGAGCGGGTCGCCTTTGTATTCCTTGTCGATGGTTTCCTTGGCCTCGCCATACTCGGGGCTGGAAGCGGAAATCTCCACGCCGTCGGTGGCCACGGCGAACTTCACGACGTGGGAGCGCTGGTCGGCGAGCTGCGACACTCGCCGTACAGCGTCGTTCAACTCGTTGCGCTCGAGCACCACGGTCTTTTTATTCTCGCGCGGCAGGACGGCTTCGTAGTTGGGGAACTGGCCGGTGAGCATGCGCGAGATCAGCAAGCGCGGGCCAACCTGGAAGAAGAGGTGATTGTCATCACGGGCAAACTCAATCTGGGCGTCTTCCCCGGCGTTGGCGGCAAGCCGCTGGACCTCGACCATGGCCTTCTTGGGAACCAGCACGCGCGCTTCGCTATTCAGCCCGGCAAGTTTGTGATCCGTTTCCACCAACGCCAGCCGGTGTCCGTCGGTAGCCACCATCGCCAACAGATCGGGTTTCAGGATCAACAAACCGCCGTTCAAGGTATAGCGCGACTCCTCCATCGAGATGGCAAACTGGGTTCGTGCGATAAGCGAACTCAGGACCTTCGCGGGAATCGTCACCAGCGGGTGGGGAAAGGCCGGGAGGGCGGGGAAATTGTCTTTGGACATTCCCACCATCTTGTATTTCTTGCGATCGCAGACAATTTCTACCCAGTGGTTCTCGAGCAGCTTGAAGCGAATCTCCTCTTCCGGCAGCAAGCGCACCAGCTCGAGCAGCTTTTTGGCCGGGATGGTGCCGGAGCCCTCTTTCTTCACCTTGGCTTCGCACCCGGTGCGGATGCTCAGTTCCAGGTCGGTGGCGGTGATCGTCAGGCGGTTACCCTTCGCCTCGCAGAGCAGGTTCGATAGGATAGGGATGGTGGTCTTCCGCTCGACCACACCTTGCGTCAAGGAGAGCTCTTCAAGCAGATCAAACTTTTTTACGCTGAATTCCATCGCGTGTGATCCTCTGGTTCCGTCCGGCTGAAGCAGAACAATCAGCGCAACAATCTACTCTTTTTTCAAGAAAGTATAAAGCTTGTTGTTGTGATGAGCGCTGTGGAAAGGTGGAAAACAGGTTCACGTGACGGGCGGTCGGAGAGATGGCCCTGTGCGCGCCAGAAAAGCCGCTTGTGCAAAGCGTGGAAAACCGCAGGGCTGGTGCGTCAGGGGATAAAACTTTCCGTGCGCGTGCTCAGTCGATCGACAGGGTTTGCTCAGGATTTACACAGCCCTGACGCAGGCGCGACCCACACGCTGGAGCGGTCAGGCGACACGCCGAGCGGTACCGATGCTGGCGAATCAGTGGCTAGCTGAAGGAGTCCAGCAGCTTGTTGATGGTGCGGTTCAAGTCTTTGTCAGTGCGGCGCAAGGTGTCGATTTTGTGGATGGAGTGCAGGACGGTGGTGTGGTGCTTCCCGCCGAACTGCCGGCCGATTTCCGGTAGAGACGCAGCGGTGAGCTGCTTCGCGAGGTACATGGCGATTTGGCGGGGGAAGGCGATGGCTTTGGAGTTGCTCCGTATCTTGAGGTCATGCTCTCGCAAGCCAAACTGTTCGCCGACGCGTTTCTGGATCAGCTCGATGGTCACCTTTTTTTCCTGCGAGGCGATAATGTTTCGCAGTACCTGCTGCGCGGTCGCCAGGTTGACCCCCGCGCCAGTTAGCGAGGCGTAGGCCACAAAACGCGTCAGGGCCCCTTCCAGCTCCCGAACGTTCGACTTGATTGAGCGCGCGATGAATTCAGCCACCTCGTCGGGGAGCTGCACGCGCTCGGTTTCGGCTTTCTTCTGCAGGATGGCGATCTTGGTCTCCAAGTCGGGCGGCTGGATGTCGGCGATCAGCCCCCACTCGAAGCGGGAGCGCAGGCGCTCTTCGATCGCGGAGATCTCCTTGGGCAGGCAGTCGGAAGAGATAATGATCTGCTTCTGCTGGTCGTAAAGCGCGTTGAAGGTGTGGAAGAACTCCTCCTGGGTACGCTCCTTGCCGGCGATGAACTGGATGTCGTCCACCAGCAGTACATCCACGGTATGGAAGCGATCGCGGAAGGTGATCATGCGGTCGAAGCGCAGCGAGTTGATCACCTCCATGGTGAACTTCTCGGCGCTGATATAGGTGAGCCGCATCGCCGGGATGCGCTTCTTGATCGCGTGGCCCACGGCCTGCATCAGGTGGGTCTTGCCCATGCCCACCCCGCCGTACAGGAACAGCGGGTTGTAGGCTTTCGAGGGCGAGTCGGCCACGGCCAGGGAGGCCGCGTGGGCAAACTGGTTCGATGCCCCGACCACAAATGTGTCAAAGGTGTAGCGCGGGTTGAGCTGATGCTCTATGGAATCAAAGTCGAGCCGCGCCTGCTTGACTGCCGCTGCGGCCGCGCCCGGGGCCGCGCTGGCGGGCGGCTCCGGTTCCGAGCAGACAAAGTCGAGCCGCGTATTCGGGAGACCAACCTCAAGCAGAACTGCCTGCAGCAGCTCGCCATAGGTTTCCGTCAGCCGCTTGCGGAAAAGCCGCGTCGGCACCCGCACCAGCAGCCTGCTGTTCTCGATGCCTTCCTGCCGGGTCGGGCGAAACCAGGTAGCAAAACTATGAGGGTTGACGCGGCGCTCCATGTGCTGGAGGATCTTCTCCCAAGAATTCATTGCTTGGTAGCCCTCGCCGAACTTGAAAAAATGACCCCGGCAACCATTTCCACAGGCGTGGAAATATTGTGGAAAAACTAGCCCGCTGTTCGATCCAACTCTGTTGTTAGATGTGGGATGGAAGCTGTGGTTTAAACCCTGCCTCTCTCCCCCGCGACGTTTAGCCCACAGCGCTCCAAGGAGTGCTGGACTTGAGATCCGCTCCTAACGGAACGAGCGGGGATTCTCCACGAATGTTCGGCGCAGGGCAAGAGAAAATTTCGCCAACCCTCTGCACAATCCGCACAGAGTTTGCACAGTTTTTCCACACCCACGAATCGCCCTGCAGCACATCCACTTGCGGCACTTGACTCCACGCGCGGTGTACCTTTAAGCATGGCGATTGTCTTTCCGAGCGCGCCGCGGCGGGCGCGGGATGTGGCGGCGCGAAGGCGCAGGGAGCCGTCAGGGCAACCGCAGGGTTTTATCTGGGCGGGGAAACTCGTAGATGCCGAGCGGGTCGGCAGCCAGCAGCAGGCGATCAGGCTCGACCAGGATCGCGGTGGCTTCCAGGCGCGCGCCTTCTGGGGTGAAGGTGCGATAGCTAGCCCGGCGATCGCCGGCGCGGTCGAAATGGAGCAGCAAGCCGCCCAGCGCCACCCAAATCTCTTGCGTCGCAGGGTCCACGCCGACGGCCGTGACGATCGGCTTCAAGGTTGGCGCGCCGCTCTTTTTTTCCTGCCGTTCGATTTCGCGCCGCGCCGCCTGCGCCGCGGGCTGGAACTCCAGCGCGGACAGCGAAATTTCCAGCGCTGCGTAGCCGTACCGATCGTATTTCCGCACCGTGGGCTCGGGCAGGTAGTTGAACGCGTAATAGAGGTGCCCGCCCGCGTCGTTGGCCAGCCGCCCGACATTAAGGAAGCGATTCAGCTCGCCGCGCTCGGCGATTTCTGTCGGGTCGCCGAACTCGCGCACCACTTTGCCGGGCGCAGGGACATTACCCGGTCGCTGGCCCGCAGTCGCAGGTCTCCCCGCCCCGTGGCCGGCGTCTTCTTTCTCCCCCGATGCCCTGGCAGCGCCATCGCTGTTGACAGGTTCCTGGCTGGGGCCAGCGAACACGGTGACCAGCCGCGCAGACTTCATGCTGGCTACTGCAATCTCGCCTTCGGCGAGCGCAGCCACGGAGGTCGGCGCCACGATGGCAATCGTAACCGCGAGCGTGCCGTCGGGCTTGAATACCTTGACGGCGTTAGCCCCCCGGTCAGCGACATAGATCCAGCCGGTGGGGTCCACGTCGAGGTCATCGCCATAGACCAGCGCTGCTTCCTTCGAGACCGGGGCCGCTCCGGCTGCCGCGGGCACTTGGCCGACGCGTTGCCCCGCAGTGTTGTAGATCAAAACGGCCGCGCCGGGCGCCGTCAACACGTAGTAACGCCCGGCGGCATCGCGCTTGATAGCGCGAACCCCGGCGCCTACTTCAGGTAGAAAGCGCCGCCGAGCCAGCAGCTGGGTCTGGACCTGCGCCCCGGCCGTCGCAGCCAGGGCAAGCACGGCGCACAAACCTGCGAACAGAATCCGCCAGCGCATAAAGTGATTTATACACAGCCGAATAAGACCCCACGAAGCCGCGCCATCACCCCGGCGCGGTGAGGGACTCACCGGGTTCCGGAATGGACGTAGCGCGTACACGGCGCGGCTGGTCACCCTGTCTCTTGGCTCACGTTAATCGCTGCGGAAGCGTAGGCGCTGGATCGAGCGGGCACAGGCGCGGCCCGCCGGGCCCAGCGGGCCGGACTCATCCACATCGAGTAGCACGGCATTCATCTGCACGTTGCCGGAACCGACCTCAAAGCGCGCGGGCAACCCGTCAAGGAACCGCCGCAGGATTGGGGCCTTCTCCATGCCAATGACCGAGTCGTGCGGACCGGTCATGCCGACGTCGGTGATATAAGCCGTACCTTGCGGGAGCAGTTGCTCATCGGCGGTGGCCACATGGGTGTGCGTGCCCACCACCGCGGTGACCCGGCCGTCCAGGTACCAGCCCATCGCCAGCTTTTCGCTCGTGGCTTCGGCGTGCATGTCCACCAGAACCACCTTGACGTCCGGCGGAATCCGCGCGAGTTCGCGGTCGGCGGTGCGGAACGGGCAGTCGAGCGCAGCCATGAAGACGCGCCCCTGCAGATTGAGCACGGCGCAGCCGACGCCGTTCTTGGCGGCGCCGATGTAGAGCCCGCTTCCAGGAGCCCCGTTGGGATAGTTCGCGGGGCGCAGCAAGCGCGGCTGGTGCGGGAAGTAGTCCAGGATCTCCTTGCGGTCGAAGCTGTGATTGCCGCCCGACAGGACCTCAATGCCGGTGCCCAGCAGTTCTTCCACCAGCCGCGGCGTGATGCCGAAGCCCGAGGCGGCGTTCTCGCAGTTGGCAATCACCAGGTCGATTTTCTGCTGCGCGACGAGATCGGCCAGCCGCTCGGCCACAATGTGCCGGCCGGGCGAGCCCACAATGTCGCCGATGAACAGGATACGCATGCCGGAAGTTAGAGGTTGGAGGTTAGAGGATGGAGACGCCTGAGATCAATTGCCATCTGGCAGTATCGGCCAGCTCCAACCTGACTTCCAACACAATAAAAAAGGAGAGGTCCGCTTCGCCGTGGGCGCTAGATCCTGAACCTCTGTATAAGATGGGCGCCCTGCGCCGGCCTTTAGGCTTTCCCGTCCCGCATCCTGAATGCCGATCTCAGAGCGTCGGGATTCAAGATGCGGGGCGGGCCATGCGCACCGGCCGTCTGACTCGGGCCCCCAGAGATCCAGTGTTGGTTCAAAAGATCGTCGCGCCAACACGCGCGTCGCAGGCCTACTCCGCTCCCATTGTAGCCCCGCTGCCGGATGGGTCAACTAAATGTGCCCCCACCGGGCCGCGCAGAAGTCACCCAGCCGCTGACAGTGCGGTCGCGTCCCGCGCTTGACGGGCAACCTTAGTTCCCATAGGCTGGCTCCTATGCAGGGTAGGTGTATGCGCCAACCGTCAACCCGCCTGCTCGCGCTGGCCATCCTGGTTTTCTTGATCGCTGCGCAGGTGCACGTTTGGGTGGAAGCGGTCCCCGCTCGTAACGCCGGCCACTTTTGTGGGGTCTGCGCTTTCGGAGCTTGGGCGATTCTCTCCGCGGACCCGGGCCTAACGGTGACCCTGTTAACCTTGCGCCTGGTTGCCGAGCCGGACCGGGCAAGCGCGCAGAACCGGCGAAGTGAAGCCAGCGCCCCCCGCGCCCCTCCGCTAACGTAAACGAACCTCATCCCTGGGCTATCTAAAAATCTCTTGTAGGAGTTTCGCCATGCGAAGCGGTGCCATTGCCCCCTGAGATTGTGAGAGACGACCGCCTAGCCATGCTCGAGCAGCGCGTCCGGGCCCTCGAGGACGAGCTCACTCTGCTTAAGGAGGCGCTGAAGGCTGCGCGGGCCCCAATGGTCGCCAAGATTCGGGAGCCGCAGGCCGCCCCACTGAGGTTATTGCTGGCTTCAGCCGCTGCCCCAGTTGCCGAGGCAGAAGCCACCCCCGGTCCCGCCGGCCTCTCCTCCTCCCCAGAACCCGCGGCTAATGCTGCTCAAGCGCAGGCCGGCCCGCTGCCAATCTATGGCGGAGCCAGTGCCGCGGCCAAGGCGCTCAATCCCGATATCAGCGTGATCGGCGACTTCTTGGGAGCCGTTGGGCGCAACCGCGTGCGGCCAGTCCCCGGGCTTGAGCTGCACGAATCCGAGGTGGGCTTGCAGGCCATCATCGATCCCTACGCCCGCGGCGACTTTTTCATTTCCTTCGGCGAAAGCGGCGTAAATGTGGAAGAGGGCTACCTGACGTTTACTTCGCTGCCGGCGGGGCTGGTGGCGCGAGTGGGCAAGATGCGCGCGGCCTTCGGCAAGGTGAACATGATCCACAATCACGGACGGTATCAACGACGCCGGCTTGTCGGTCACGCGCATTCTCCCCGCGCCGAAGGGGATTTTTCTCGAGGGGACAGCGCAGGTTTACCGCGGGGATTCCGCCAACGTCTTTACCGCCACCGGGAGGAAGGACGTCAGCTATGTCGGACACCTGCGCGGCTACCGCGACTTAAGCGAGTCCACCAACGTGGATCTCGGCTTCTCCTACGCTTTCGGGCATAACGACGTCGGCTCCGCCTTTCACACCCAACTCTACGGCCTCGACGCCACCCTGCGCTGGAAGCCGCTGCGCCGCTCCATCTACCATCACTTCCTCGCGCGCACCGAACTGGTCTGGAGCCATCGCGATCAACTCTCCGCGGCGCTGCTGCTGCCCGAGACGCAGCGGGCCTTCGGCTTCTATACTTCCGGTGAGTATCGCCTCAACCGGCGCTGGACCGTCGGCGCGCGGTACGATCGCTCCGACCGCGCGCGCCAGGCCAACCTGACTGACAGCGGGTTCTCCGCTCTGCTGACCTATTGGCCCTCCGAGTTCAGCCAGGTGCGCGGACAGTATCGCTTCGCGCGCTATGCCGAGAAGCAAGACGCCAACGAGCTGCGCTTCCAATTCCTGTTCGTGCTGGGCGCTCACGGCGCCCATCCTTTCTAGGAGCCCTTATGACTCAACGATCGAGTCGCTTATATGTCCTTGCGCTCGCTGCGGCAGCCGTGGTCACCGCCGCGGGTTCTGCCGCGCCGGCTCGCGCCGCAGGGAAACTGTACATTGTCACGTCGACCACCGATCTGGCGGCGCTGGCCCAGGAAGTGGGTGGCGACCGTGTGGAGGTCGAATCGATCGCCCGCGGCTACCAGGACCCGCACTTTGTCGAGGCCAAACCCAGCTTTCTGCTCAAGCTGAAACACGCGGACTTGCTCATCATGGTGGGGTTGCAACTGGAGATCGGCTGGCTTCCCCCGCTGATCACCCAGTGCGGCAACCCGAAGATTCAGCCCGCCGCGCCGGGCTATCTGGACGCCTCGCAGTTTGCGGAGATTTTGGAGATTCCCACCACGCAGGTGACCCGCGCGATGGGCGACGTCCATCCCCTGGGCAACCCGCACTACTGGCTCGACCCGGAAAACGGTCTCCGCATCGCCCGCGGCATCGAGCAAAAGCTCAGCGAGATGCGGCCCAATGACGCCGCTTACTTCGCCCAGCGCTACGAGTCGTTCCGCCAGCGCCTGGAGAACGAAGACAAGAAGTGGCTCGAAGAGATGAAGCCGCTGCGCGGGCTCAAGGTGGTCACCTACCACCGCTCCTGGCCGAATTTTGCCAAGCACTTTGGCATCGAGGTGGTGGGGTATGTCGAGCCGCGGCCCGGCATCCCGCCCAGCCCCGCGCACACGGTCGAGCTAATCCAACTGATGAAGCGCGAAAAGGTAAAGTTGATCCTGGTCGAGCCGTACTTTGACTTGAAGACCCCGAACGCCATAGCGCGCGAAACCGGGGCCCAGGTGATCGTCTTGCTGCCTTCGGTGGGCGGCGAGAAGGAAGTTACCGACTATTTCAAGCTGTTCGATTACGATATAGCGCTGCTGACCAAGGCGTTTGCTGCTACGCGTTAGCGCGTCGCGCCCGCAGACCGGAGGTAGCATGGAAGTCCTTGAGTTTTTGCGTTGGCCGTTCTTGGCCAGCCTGATTCTCACCGGCATCCACGCCTACCTGGGCGTGCACGTGGTCGAGCGCGGCGTCATCTTCGTGGACTTGGCGCTGGCCCAGATTGCGGCGCTCGGGGCGACAGTCGCCATTCTGGTCGGCATGGATCCCCACGGCGGCACCTCCTATTGGATCAGCCTGGGCTTCACGTTTTTGGGTGCTGCGATCTTCGCGCTGGCCCGCACTCGCCGCGGCCACATCCCGCAGGAAGCCTTCATCGGCATCGCCTATGCCGTGGCTTCGGCCGCCGCTATCCTGGCCATGAGCAAGGCCACCGGCGAAACAGAACACCTCAAGGACATGCTCGTCGGCAATATCCTGGCGGTTTCCAAGGCGGAGGTCGAACGCACGGCGCTGCTCTACGGTGGCATTGGCCTGTTCCACTACCTTTTCCGCAAAAAGTTTCTGCTCATCTCAATGCACCCGGAGGAGGCCGAAGCGCAGGGCGTTTCCATCCGCCTGTGGGATTTCCTGTTTTACGCTTCGTTCGGATTTGTGGTCACTTCGTCGGTGGCCATCGCCGGCGTTTTGCTGGTGTTCTGCTACCTGATCGTGCCGTCGGTGGGGGCGATGCTGTTCGCGGACCGGATCGGGCCGCGGCTGGCCATCGGCTGGACGATGGGCACGCTGGTCTCCGCGCTGGGCGTTTATCTCTCCGTGGTGCTCGATCTGCCCACCGGCGCCACCATCGTCTGTACCTTCGGGGGCGTTCTGGTGCTGATGTTCCTTGTGCACCTGATCGTTCGCCGCCGTGCCGCCGCCCGCGCCTTGGAAGGCGCCCGCCCGGCCAGCGCGAACAACCGCGACGCGGCGCTGGGCGGGCGTGGCGAAGAGACCCTCTCCAGGCCGCGGTAGGAAACTTTCCCGATGGCCGATGCAACAAATTCCGTCGGCCGTCCCCGGAGCGCTCCTGATAGTATGCGCAAGTTCACCGAACGCCAGGTATCTGCCGCGCTAGGGCTCGTGCGCTTGGAGCTGTACCTGGTCGCGGCGGATCTGCGCATCGGGCGGCACGACCCGCTCACGCACTTGAAGGTTTTCACCGTCGATGAGGTGGAACGTATCGCAGCGCGGTTGGGGCTTCCCCCGCCGCGGCTTGAAGAACAGCTTGCGGAAGAATCGGCGCCAGCAGACAACGCCCTGCTCGGGCGCTTGCCAGAACCTGCCGGCGAATAAAAACGCGCCAGGCGTCGAGGCTCGGAAACGAGCAGGAACGCTTGCGTCAGGGCCTGGCCGTGCCGCGAAAGCCCCGCAAACCAACGCGCTTTTACTACGCGGACTGTTTCAGCGCGCGCTCGACCAGTTTCAAACAGCGTTCGGCGCGTTCGCGCAGCGCCCCGTCGAGCTCGCCCTGGGTTTGGCGCAGCGTTTGAAGCTCATCGGCGATGGCCAGCGCGGCCAGTACCGCGACGCGCAACGAGTCCACAGTCTGCGTGGCTTCCGCCACCGCGCGCATCTTCGTGTCCACATAGCCTGCGAGCTGCTCCACGTAGGCTTCGTCGAGTTCGCTTCCGATGTGATAGGTCTGATCGTAAATCTCAACCTTCACGCGCTTCGACACGGCAGACTCTCCCGGGCGGATGTTGCCATTCTGCGGCACCGCAGCTTCCCTGACAAGCTCCACTTCTGCGCTAACTGCTAGGCTAGGGAAGCTGCCCGGCGCTGCGAACACCCAACTGTCGGCAGGGCTGTCGCCCGCCGCTGCTCCGAGCGAGGTTAGCTTGCTGGCGGGGCGGGATAGTAGCCCGGCCGCGAGCGCACCTTCACGCCGGGCCGCGCGACCTGCACTTTAATCTCGTGGTAGCCGACCGGGTCGGTGCCGGCGGGCCGGTAGCTGACGGTATACTGAGCGTGCAGCTCGCCGCCGATCTGATCAATGGCCTTTTCAATCGAGCGGTCGCGGAAGGTGGCCAGGTGGGTTCCTCCTGTGGCGGTGGCAGCGACTTCTAGGGCCTGTTCATGCACCGCGTTCGCGGCGTGCTGCACCACCCACACTGCCAGCGCCATCAGGTCGATATTTCCATAACGCTGTTGCTCGGTCGTCGGGGTTTGCGCCGTGCCGGGAATCGGCGGCAGCGGAAAGGTGCCTGGCGGCCCGATCTGCGGCGGGCCGGACTGCTTCGGCGGCGCGCGCAGTTCGGCGGCGGTGGTGGAAAGACCCACGGTATAGATGGTGACGTTCGCGAGTTGGGCTTCGCGCAGCACCTGGCCGAGTTTGCTCTCGCTGCCGGTGTCGGCAGCCTCGCAGACGGCGACGATCACGCTCCGGCGTCCCGGGGATTTCGCCGCGGTGCGGTTGCGGAGCATGGCGACTGCCTCCCCCAGCGCATCGTAGAGCCGCGCGCCCGAGGTGCCCATCCGAAAGGTGGCGATTGTTTTCTCGATCTTATCGGCGTCGCTGTTGAACGGCAGTAGCGTCTGCACGCTGTCGTCATAACCCAGCACAGCAGCTTCGCCGGTCTGCCCGAGCACGGTTTGGGTGAACACAATGCCGGTCTTGCGCACTGCGGGCAGCAGTGCCTCGATGCGCGAGCTGGTCTCGAGCAAAATCACCACCGAGACGGGGTCGCCGCCTAAGTCGAAGTGCTCGATCTTCTGCTCGACGCCGTTGTCGAAGATGTGGAAATCGCGCTCGGTGAGGTCGAGCACCAACTCGCCCGAGGCGTCGCGCACCGTCACCGGCGCGTTTACCAACTCAACCTTCACCCGAATCTGCGCTTTTTCCCGGAGTTCATTCAGCGGAGGCTGCTGGATCGGAACGCCCGGCTTGGGCGGCAAGGGCCCGGCCGGAGCCTGCGCCCACGATGTGCCTAACGGAAAGGCAGCCAGCAGTGAGGCCACCGCGTACGTAGCGATTCTTCCTGCGCGTGACCCTGTCGAGAAATCTCTCATCTTCCAGAACCCCCACGCTATAACCAGTGTACTTGATTCGACGCCGATTTGCTCCCAAGCGTTGCCGGGCCGCGCGGCGGGTGCGTAGAATGGTTATTCGGCCAAACGGAACCCCAGGGAGACATTATGAAATCTTCTCGCCACCGCGACATGCCAAAGGTGGCGCACCGCAATCCCGAATTCATGGAGAGCGCGCCAGCGCGGCCGATCCGCATATTGGGGGAGTATCTGGACCCGCTGGTGCGGCTGCGACGCGAGGGCGTGGGTGACACCATCGTGATGTTCGGTTCCGCCCGCATCGAGCCGCGCGACCGCGCTCTGGCTCTTCTGAAGCGCCTCGAGCGCGCGCGCCAAGGCCGTGGGACGCCCGAAAAGGCCAACGCGTATCGGAAGAAGCTCCGTGCGGCCCGCTCTGCAGTTGAAATGTCGCGCTATTACGAAGAGGCGCGCGAGTTGGCTCGCCGCATCACTGCCTGGGCAATGACCTTCGGAGACCGTCCGAGGCGTTTTGTGATCTGCTCAGGCGGCGGTCCCGGCATCATGGAAGCGGCCAACCGCGGCGCCGCCGAAGCCGGCGGCAAATCCATCGGCCTGAGCATCGAGCTGCCGCACGAGCAGTTGCCCAACCCCTTCATCAGCCCGGAGCTCAGCTTCTATTTCCATTACTTCTTCATGCGCAAGCTTTGGTTTGCCCAACTGGCCAAGGCCCTGATTGTTTTCCCCGGCGGCTTCGGCACCATGGACGAGCTCTGGGAGATGCTCACGCTGATGCAGACCGGCAAACTCCCACGCAGCAACCTGATTCTGATCTATGGCCGGCGCTACTGGGACCAGGTCCTCAATTGGCGCGCCATGCAGCGCTGGGGCACGATCGATGAGCATGAGTACGGCCTGCTCGTGTTTGCGGATACGGTAGACCAGGCCTTCGAGCGCGTCCGTACGAATCTGGAGATGTACCACCTGAAGCTCGATAACGACCTGCAGGACTAGTGCCCCGAGCTAGTGTCCTGAGTTAGAGATTCGCTGCGCTTTCTTACATTATTCATGCGTTCTCCAGGAGCTCGGCCAGCTTGTTGTAGCTCGCGGCGACCCCGCGCTCCATGGGGGACTTGAGGACAGCGTCGCGGGCCTCTTGCGACTCGTACAGGATCGTGCTCGTGAACGTGGTCCTGCCGCCCTGCTCGGCCAGGGTGGTCGTGATCAGCGACTCGCCTGGGTACCAGGCCTCGTCGAACAACTCAGTGCAGACGAGCCGCTCTGGCGGCACGATCTCGCGGTAGACGCCGCGCACGCCCATCTCGCTTCCGTCGGAGCTTCGCCGCCACACGTAACGGTACGTGCCGCCTACCTTCAGATCGACCTCGCATACCGCAAGCTCCCAGCCGCCGAACACACCGAGCCAGCGCTTGAGCAGTTCGGGCTTGGTCAGGGCGTCGAAGACCAGGCGGCGCGGAGCGTCGAAGTCGCGCGTCATCACGATCTCCCGCTCCGATTGTGCCGTCACTTTCAATTTCCCGGTGTCCTTCATCGGTGATCTCCTTTAACGATAGAGTTCCGCAGCGCGCAAAAATGGGCGCGATCGGCGCCCGGGCGTGCGAGCCTCGGCATCAGCCGTCAACGCGTGCGCGCAACTGCATCCCACGGAGCCTGCCGCCCGCCCAGGCGCACGGCATCGCCAGCGCGATGAGTGCGAGGGGGTACCAGTGGGGCCCGAAGGCCGGTCCCCTGTTCCACGTCACCACGGCGCCCAAAATACTCACGGCAAGGCCCACGACGCCAAGCGCCAGGGCGTGCGTCATGGGCCGATCGGGCGCGAGCCGCGCCGCGATGTAGCTCCCCGCGCCGCCGTAGACAGTGCGATAGGCCGTCGCAAGCAGGAAGAGTGCGTCGACCATCGGCTGGCCGAGCGGAGGGAAGACGCCGGTTGCGTGCAGCACGATGTCGGTGCCGAGGGAGAGAATGATGACGGCGAGGAAGCCCGTAAGCAGAGCGCCCATGCTTTTTAAAGTGTTCTTGTTCATGCTTTGTCAAGGAGCTCAGCGAGCTTGTCGTGGCTCTCGGCCGCGCCGTGCTCCATGCCGGACTTGATCACCGCGTCGCGGATCTCCTGCGACGGGTAGAGAACGGTGGCCGTGAGCGTGGTCTTGCCGCCCCGCTCGATCAGGACCGTCGTCACGAGCGACTCGCCCGGGAAGTCGTCGAAGGTCTCGGTGTGGACGAGCCGCTCGGGCGGCACGATCACGCGGTAGACGCCCCGCATCCCCATGTCGGTGCCGTCGGGACCACGCACCACGAAGCGCCATGTGCCACCCACCTTCAGATCGACCTCGCAGACCACCAGCGACCAGCCCCGCGGCCCGAACCAACGCTTGAGCAGTTCGGGCTTGGTCAAAGCGTCGAAGACGCGTGTCAGCACGATCTCCCGCTCCGTGGGCGTAGTGACTTTCAATGTTCCGGTGTTCTTCATCGGTGATCTCCTTTATCGCTTCGTGCGTCCGCGTTTTTTTTCCTTGGTCTTCAGCTCGTCGAGCAGGGCGTCCAGGCGCTGGAAGTTGTCCTCCCAAAGACGCCGGTACCTCTCCAGCCACACCTCAAGCTCCTGGAATGGCGCGGGCCGCAACGCATAAATTCGGCGCTGAGCGTCCACGCGAACGTCAACCAGTCCGGCATCACTGAGCACCCGCAGATGTTTGGAGACTTGCGGTTGGCGGAGACGCAGCCGATGGACCATGTCCCCGACAGGGCGTGGTCCGTCACGCAAGAGTTCGACGATTTGAAAACGGTGCGGCTCGGCCAGCGCTCGCAGTGTGGTAATCATGGCGAATCCGAATATGCCCCAACACGACTATTCTTGTCAAGACATATTCGTGGATAGGAATATATAAGGTGGTTTTCGATTTTCAATAAACTGCTGCGCTGAGGTTGGCACAGATGCATCGAAAGGCTAGCTGGAAGTCTCCGAACGACCTAAGGGCTCAACCAGCTTGCGCATCGTGTTGCTCGCAGTAGAGTTTGGCCCTGACTTCTGTCCGTTAGTGTCCTCTGAGCGAATCGAAGGACTTAAGAATTGCGATGCTTCGCGACTCGGTGTCCCTGGCAGACGGGGACGGCCAGGCCGCAAACGAGAATTGGTCTTTGGTTTTTTCTCAGGGTTAATTGTTGGCGCCGAGCGCTTCAGAGAAGACGGCGGTGAAGCGCCTCTTCTCATTTTCGTCGTGCACCATCACTACCGGAGCAACGCGAAGCGCTTGCCGGCAGCCCCGGCAAGTGGTCAGCTCCCCCTCTAGGTCCTGCACGAAGCCGTCGGTGAAGTGATACCGTGTGCGATCGCGGCGGGCCGACTTGGTGCCCCGCTGTCCGCAGTTCGGACAGATGAACTCCACCAGGTCTTCCTGGGGATCACGGTCCAGCGCCGCTCGCCCGGTGTAACGCACGCCCAAGGTTTCGATTAGTTGCCGATTCATAAGTGCCTGCCTCGTTCTCGGATAAGCCTTCAAAACAATGGATGCACCAGAGTGCCTATACGATGCTTCCCAGGGTCAAAAAAACGGTGGATATTAGAATGATTCTAAGTGGAAATCAAGCACGAAGTTAACTCTGGCGGTCACGCTCTTGGGGGGGGCCGCCACGGGGGTCAGGAAACCTTCGGCCAATCGCCGTCTTCACACTCCAGCGATAGGCGCTTGCGCCGGCAGGTGCGGCGCGAGAGAAGAAAGGGCCGAGCAACACGCTCGGCCCCCTTTCCCCATAGTTGGGGAGTGACGGCTACCACCGGAAAACGATTCCGGTCGAGAAGCGCAGGTTGTTCTGCGTCTGGCGGTTCGGGGCCGCCTCCTTGAAGCGGGTCATAAGATACTCGACCTGGCCGAGCCGGAGGCCGATGTGCCTGGTGGGGTTCGCATCCAGGCCGCCGCCCACGGTCATGGCAAACGTATTGTCAGAACCCGCCTGCAAGGCCCCCCGGCCGAGGTGCGTGCCCCCGAACAGGATCTGCGCGTACGGTGTGATCTTGCTCTCGCTACGCCGGTAGGACAGACGCGGACCGAACAGGTAGGTGTAGACCGCAGAGTCCACCGGGAAACCGCCGATTTTGTTGACGTGGTAGCCGCCGAAGTCGGCCACCAGCCCCAACGAATTGCTTACGTTGTAGGCCAGCGAGGCACTACCCCCGTGGAGATTGAAGCTGGGCGCACCGGAAGTTGCCGGGTTGGCGCGCACGTAGGAATAGCCGAGAAATGCGTCCACTTTCGGGGTATCCTGCGCCGCAGCCGTCTGCGCCAGCAAGAAAAGCATTCCCAATCCGAATAGACACGCAAGCTTTCTCATAGAGGTCTTCCTCCCTTAAAAAGTTTCAGATTTTTCAGGAGCGTCCGTGTCTCTCGACTGCTCCCGCTACTCTGAGCGGGGCGCCTGAGGTAGAAAGGCGCACGGCCGCTCCAAACCTTTGTGCGGAATCGGATGCACCATCCTGGGCGCAGGGTTGCCAGCCTCACAGAGGTCATTGCGTGCCGCCGCGACACAAAAAGTCGGGCCTCGCAATGACGCAGGGACGCAGCCTGGCGCTCGTGAAAGCCTTTG
>QHYU01000209.1 GCA_003224235.1 Acidobacteriota bacterium | reverse complement strand
TCGATTAGGTATACTTAGCGTGCGTAAGGGTACGAACTGAGGGGCCGCATGAACACTGAGATTTCTACGGTTACAACGAAGGGACAGGTGGTGATTCCAGCAAAGTTGCGCCGTAAGTTCGGGATCCGTAGAGGCACACTGGTGGCCTTTGTAACAGAGGACCATCGGATGATCCTTCAGCCGCTGACCCCCGAATTTATCCGCAGCCTGCGCGGCTCGCTAAAGGGTGAACCCTCAGCGCTCAAGTTTCTGCTTGAGGAACGCAAGCGAGAGCGCGAATTGTGAAGCGAATCGTTTTGGACGCTAGCGCAGTCATGGCTTTTTTCGAGAACCGAACAGGTGCCGAGAAGGTAGAAGAGCTCATTGGCCTGGCGGTGCAGGGGAAGGGAGAGCTGCTGATGAGTGTGGTGAACTGGGGTGAAGTCTACTATTCGGTCTGGCGCACCAGGGGCGAAGCCGCCGCGAAAACGGCTTTGGCCGAGATTGCTCAGTTGCCGANNAAGCTTGCCGCTGAATTTAAGGCACAGCACAAGTTGCCCTACGCCGACTGCTTCGCCGCCGCGCTTGCGAAACTTAGAAGGGCAAGCTTAATGGCTACAGACCGAGACTTCCGGGCTGTTGACCGGGAGATTTCGCTACAGCTTGTATAGACATATTTGGGTGTCAAGAATAGAGATCAGAAATGTTGACAACGCGTGGTTCAAGAAGATTTCTTAGTCAGGGTGGGTCGGTCAAGCCCGGCAATTGTCATCTACGGCTTTGCGCACCTTGTATGCAGTTCCAAACCGCGTTTTTCGCTCCGCTCGAAATGACATGGGATTGTGTCTTACGGCTTGGCCGTCGGCGGGAAGAAGCACATGGGGAGGTCGCGGGAGGTGCGCAGGCCGGCGGGCGCGTCGAGGATCGCCGGGATGCTGTTCACCACCACGGCGGCGGTGGCAATGTCGCCGTGGGTGCCGCCGGGGATGGTCATGCGGATGTTGGGTTGCCCGCTGAGTTCAATGGTGTCACTCGATTCTTTCGCGCCGACGTACATCTGCAGCTCCATGTAGACTTTTTCCTGCCCACCAGCTAGCCCGCGCGCGATCTGATGCAGCCCCGCGGCCTGCCCGGCGGCAACCTCCAGGAATTCCGTCTTCACCGGCTCGCGCGCGACCACCGGCTCGATGGTTTCTGTGATCTCCTCGACACCCAGCCCCAGGCCATCGGATACCATGGCCACCGACTCGGGCAGGCCGTGGTGCTTGACGACACCCGCGGCCACTTTTTCTTTGAACTCCTCAAGGGTCATTCCCGCGCCGATTTTCTTCTGCAGCGGCAGGCGGCGCTTCGAGGCATCGACGATGCGGATAGCTTTGGCGGCCTCGACGCGCTGCGAGACCGCCGCGAGCGTCAGCACCAGCTTATCCATCACGAATCCGGGGTTCACGCCGGTGCCCACCAACGCCACGCCCCAGTCTTTGGCTGTGGCATCGAGCTTCGCTGCGATTCCTGGATGCTTGCGGAACGGGTAGGCGAGCTCTTCGCAGGTGGAGACCACACAAGATTCTGCTGCCAGACACTCCAGCAACTGCTCTGCAACATCAGATAGGTAGGAGGAGGTCGAATGCATGACGACGTCAGCCGCCTCCGACAGCACCTTGGCGGCATCTGCCGAAACTTTGATTCCCCACGGCGCATGCGCGGCGCCTACGACCTCGCCCAGATCGCGCCCGGCCTTGGCAGGGTCGGTGTCGATCGCGCCGATGATTTCCACCGCCTGCTTTTCGCGCAACAAGCGCACGATGGCGGCGCCGATCGGTCCGACGCCGTACTGGATGGCGCGAATCTTTTTTCTCACGATGAGCTCCATGGCTGCCCCGAGGGCATCGGGACACGCACTGGATCAATGCGAGCGAATACCATAAAGGAAACAACCACTTCCTTCAACCAGATTCCGCGCCCGACACACAGACGCAGGCGGGCCTTGCCTGCTGCACCTCGAAGCCCGACAATATTTCGGTTGCGATAGCCGGCGGGATAATCGGGTGGAACCCCCCACCCGAACGGGAAAACTGCCAGCGGCACGCTGGCGCTGGCGCTACAATGAATTGAGGAGGCTCTCCACGGGCGTCCAAGAGCTGACCGGAAGGAATCTCTGAGGAAACCCTCGTGAAATCTTGTTCGTCTCAAGTCCCGGAGCCTTTGATCGGGAGCCCCGGCCCCTGCCTGCCGAGGTCGAGGTTACAAGCGCAACTTTAGGCGCAGATCCGGGTTTGCACTCAGCGCAGGATAATCTTGGTTCCGGAGCTTCAAAATGAAAGTCCGACCCCCAAACCACCAATGACCTCTTCTCCTGCATCGCACCCCAGAGCTCGCACGTGGCTCGGCGCAGCGCTGCGGTTAGGCGCGAGCGGATTGATCCTGGCCCTGCTGTTCCACTTTCTGCCCTTCGAGCAACTGCTGGAGGCGGTGGAGCGCGTCCCGCTGGGGCTGTGGCTCACTGCGCTGGGTGGGTATTTGGCCGCGCATGCCATCGGCGTGCTCAAGTGGCGGCTGATGATCAACCTCGCCGGCGCGGAACTTTCGTTCCTACAGGCGGCGCGGTGCTATTTCACCGGGCTGTGCGCCACGCTATTCCTTCCCTCAATCGTGGGCGGCGACGTCGTGCGCTTGGGCCTGGCGCTGCGGCTGGCGCGCAACCGCGTCGGGGCCGTGCTGGGCAGTGTCTTTGACCGCCTGCTGGACCTTACCGCGCTGGTTGGCGTGGCAGCGGCGGGCGCCATCTGGCTGCATAGTTCCCTGAACGCGCAGAGTCGCAAGATCTTCTGGATGGTTGCGGGTGGGGTGACTCTGGTGCTTGTGGCGCTGCTGACGGTCCTGACCTTTGTTCCCTCGCGGCGGTTTCCTTATCGGATGCGCAGGCACTTCGCGCGGCTGCGCCAGGCGGCGCGGTCGATTTCGCGCCAGCCGCAGTATGTCGCGCTGGCGCTGGGGCTGGGGGTGACGGTACAAATCGGCTTCGTCCTGCTTACGGCGGCGATCGCCGCGGGCTGCGGCCTCCACGTGCCGTTGCGCGCGTGGCTGTTTGCCTGGCCGCTCGCCAAACTTTCTGCGCTGTTGCCGGTCACGCAGGGCGGCCTCGGTGTGCGCGAAGTGGCCTTGGCGGCACTGGTCGCTCCGTTCGGCGCCGCGCCGGTGCTGACGGTGGCGGTGGGCTTGGTGTGGGAAGCAATCATCCTCGCGGGCGGGCTTTTGGCGGGGTTGGCTTCCTTCGTCCTCGCCCGGGCGTTTGCGCCTGGAAATGTCACTACTGCCTCGGTCTCTTCAGCGCCCGCAGAGGAGTGACCTCCTAACGGCGCGGCCAGGTGCGTAGCCCGCTTCTGCAGAGGCGGGATTTTCCCGATGACGCAGGAATGCAGACGCCCTCAATCCAAAGTTAACTCCATAAACAGCGTATCGGGGACGGGGTTGTAGCGGTACGGCGGAATCTCGCGAAAGCCCAGCGTGCGGTAGAGGGCCTGAGGTTCCAACATGGAGGGCAGTGTGTCCAGGACCATGCGGGTGTAGCCGATCTGTTTGGCCGCGTCGATCAGAGCTTTCGCCACAGCGCGGGCGATACCCTTGCCGCGAAACGCGGGGCGCACGTAGAGGCGCTTCATTTCACAGGCTGCTTGATCGATCTTACGCAGTGCCCCGCACCCGGCCAGTTGCGCGTCTTGGTCAGTCGGCTGCCCCGCCCGGCCAGGATGTGGGCTGTCGTAGTAGGCCACAAACAGCCTCCCCTCCGGCGGTGCGTAGTCTCCCGGGAGCCCAGCCAACTCCTGCTCGAAGTGCTGGAAGCAGAGGTCAATCCCGAGTCCAGAAGCGTACTCGAGAAAAAGCTCGCGCGCTCGGGCAACTGCTTCTCCTGATTCGGCCGGCACAATTCGGATCATGATTCTTTCGGGCCGCTCCCTGGCATATTTTGAGCGACAAGTTGGCTTCGGGAAAGTGGCAAGAGTGGCGCGCGCTCAGCTCCTTGCCGCCCATTTTGGCCGGGCGCAGAGGGAAATCAAAGACGGCCCGCAGGATGCCGGCGCCACACCAACGACGGCAGCACTCCACCGCTCGCAAAACGCGGGCACCATGTGGTTTCTCCAACAAGCCCCATATTTTGGCCGGGCTAACCGCGGTTTGGTAGAATGCTGGGGGGTCCGAGTCTAAGCTACGGACATCCGTTCCTTGGAATCTTCCTCATGGCGCGGTCGACGGAAGCACGACCCATTCCGGAAACGATGAAACCTGCCGATGCGGAGCGCGAGCGCATTTTCGACGCCTTTCGTCGCTGGGGTTACCTCGCGGCTGACCTCGACCCGCTGGGATTCTTCCGCCCGCAGTCGCACCCGGAACTGGCACTCACCGGCGCCGTGGCGGAGCTGGCGCGGCGCTACTACTGCGGCACAATCGGCGCGGAGTTCATGTACTTGCCTGATCCTGCGCGGCGCCGCTGGATCGCCGAACGCATCGAGACCACGCCGCCCGAGCCCGACCGCGAAGCCATCCTCGAGCGGCTGATCCGCGCCGACCTGTTCGAGCAGGTACTGCAGGCCCGCTATCTCGGCACCAAACGGTTTTCGCTCGAGGGCAACACTGCCCTCATCCCCATGCTCGACGAGATCCTGGAAGGGGCTGCGCGGTTGGGCGCCACCGAAGCGATCCTGGCCATGAGCCATCGCGGCCGGCTCAACATCATGACGCACATCGTCAACAAGTCTGCGGCCGACGTTTTTGCCGGCTTCGAGGACGTCGATCCGCGCAGCGTGCTGGGCGGTGGCGACGTCAAGTACCACGTCGGCGCGACCGGAGAATACCGCACCCCTAGCGGCGGCACGCTCGGGATTCATTTAGTCTCGAATCCGAGCCACCTGGAAGCCGTTGATCCAGTGGCCGTGGGGCGCGCGCGCGCCAAACAGGCGCGGCAGGGAGCGGACGGCCCGAGGCACGTGCTGCCCATTGAGCTGCACGGCGACGCCGCGTTCGCTGGCCAGGGCATCTGGGCCGAGACGCTGAACTTCGCCGATCTTCCCGCCTATACGGTGGGGGGCGCGGCGCACATCATTGTCAACAACTTGATTGGCTTCACCACGCCGCCTGCTGAGCTGCATTCCTCTCGCTTTGCCTCCGATCTGGCCAAGCGCCAGGCCATTCCCATCTTCCACGTTAACGCCGAGGATCCTGACGCGGTGGTCCGCGTGGCGCGTCTGGCGATCGAATACCGCTATACCTTCGCCAGCGACGTCGTGGTTGATCTGATCGGCTACCGGCGTCACGGCCACAGCGAAGTGGACGACCCCACCATCACTCAGCCGCTGCTCTATCGCAAGATCAAGGACCACCCGCCACTTTGGCAATCCTACGCAAAAAAGATCCAAGCCGACGCGACGGCAACTGTCGCGGCGGTTCGCGCCGAATTTGAGGCTGCACAGAAAAAGGCCTCCGCGATGGACAAGAATCCTGTGCTGCGCGAGCTCCCGGCGTACTGGTCGGCCTACAAGTGGGGGCGCTACGACGCAGCCTATGAAGTCGATACCGGCGTCTCGCGCGAAGAGTTGGTCGAAACCACGGCGGCGCTGACGCGCTATCCCCAGGGCTTTGCCATTCACCCCAAGGTTGCGAAACTGCTCGAGCAGCGCGCCGAGATGGGCCGCGGCGCGCGGCCAGTGGATTACGGGATGGCGGAAGCTCTGGCCTTCGGCACGCTGCTGCGCCAAGGCACTCCGGTGCGGCTGACCGGCCAGGACACGCGCCGCGGCACCTTCAACCAGCGGCACGCGGCGCTGGTGGACATCGAGAATGAAGCCCAATACGTGCCGCTGGAACACGTCGTGCCCGGCCAAGCCCGCTGCGAGATTTACAACTCAACCCTCTCCGAGGCGGGCGTCTTGGGCTTCGAGTACGGTTACAGCCGCGACTTCCCTGAAGCGCTGGTCCTGTGGGAAGCGCAGTTCGGCGACTTCGCCAACGGCGCGCAGGTGATCATCGATCAGTTCATCAGCGCGGGCGAAGATAAATGGGACCTGCCCTCCGGCGTTGTGCTGCTGCTGCCGCATGGCCACGAGGGCCAGGGGCCCGAGCACTCGAGTGCCCGCATCGAGCGCTACTTGCAACTCGCCGCCGAAGATAACATCCAGGTCTGCCAGCCCTCCACCGCCGCGCAGTATTTCCATTTGCTGCGGCGCCAGGCGCTGCGGCAGTGGCGCAAGCCCCTGGTCGTCTTCACGCCGAAGAGCATGTTGCGGCATCCCGACGCGGCGTCGCCTATCGAAGAGTTCACCCGCCCGCGTTTTCTGACCGTGATTCCGGAGATGGAAATCGAAAACGCCGGCCGCATCCTGATTTGCAGCGGCAAAATCGGCCACGAGCTGCGGCGCGAGCGCAAGCAGCGCAAAGACACCTCAACCGCAATCGTCTTCCTCGAACAGTTTTATCCTTTCCCGAAGGATGCGCTGGTCGCCGCCATCAGCGCCCACCCCTCGGCCCGGGAGATTGTCTGGGTGCAGGAAGAGCCCGCCAATATGGGTGGCCTGTTCTACGTGGTGCCGCGCCTCGACCGCATCGCTGGAGGCTTGCCGGTGCGCTCGGTGAAGCGCTCTGCCAGCGCCAGCCCGGCCACCGGCTCAGCCAAGGCTCACGAACTCGAGCAGAAGACCTTGCTCACCTTGGCCTTCACCACCGGAAAGAGCTAGCCCCCCGCGACCACCAGGGTAAACCGCCGGTGCCCGTTTTGCCCCTGCCGGAAGGTATCCCTCTGGAGAGCGCTCCTCCCAGGACCTCCACTTTATGCGAGTCAAAAAGCAAAGGGGCCGGACTGTCCGTATTTCGTTCTCGAGGACAGCCGGCCCACTCGGCCTCGCCGCGAAACCTATGGCTTACCTTCTCCTCCCGAGTCGAAGCACAATGCCAAAAGAGAGCCGTGCATCGCGTGTGGTGAAGCCTGCATTGCGTGTCACAAAGGCGTCTACCTGAATCAGGCGGAAGGCCACCAGGTCCGACCAGTTCCAGTCGAGGCCTCCGCCAAAGTTCATGGCAAAGACAGTCTGTGCGGTGGGCGAGCCGGAAACGCTAGTGCGAGCGCCTCCGAACAACGCGTGGGCATAAGGAGTCGCCTTCTTAATCCCCCTGAAGGAGACCTGCGGCCCAATGGTGAAGGTGTGCAAGCGCACACTGGTGCCCGAGATGCTTTTGTAATGACCGCTGAAATCTCCCGCGAACCCCAGCCACTTATTTAGGTTTCCTTCAAGGGCGCCGTTCCAGCCGTTGAAGGTGACGCCGCTGCTGCGAACGAACGAGTAGCCGCCAAAGACCTCGGCCATTGGCGTATCCTGGGCAAATGCTGGGGCGGAAAAGTAAAGAAACAGCCCGGCCAGTAGAGTCAGCTTTTTCATCTTTGTCTCTTCTCCTCCTGGAGGATAGAAATTTACGTTCGGATGCGGGACCCGCCTCACCCTGGCTTCAGACTGGGCTGAGTCCCGGGAAGATCGCGCAGGTCGAGGGAAACTAGGAATCCGTTCCGTACTGACTCTGCGTCTTGGACTGGAACAAGTCAAGGTAGCGTTCCGAATCGACCAACAGTAAGTCGAACAAATCGTTACCCGGCGAGCCTTCCCGTTGCGTCGCGAGCCGCACACTCTACCGCTCCATTCCCTGGCGGAGTCCGCGGGGGCCACCTGGTCCACCTGTCATTTCTTGACAGTCTCTTGAACATCCGCGTAGGCTCAGTCCCCAGGATGAATCGCCGCAAATTCTTGAGGCAGAGCGCGCTAGCAGCCGGGGCGCTCGCAGCATCTCGACTGGGCCGGCTGGCGCTGCCTCCGAGTGTCGTCGCGCAGGTCGGCGTCACGCGCAAAAGAGTGATCGTGGTCGGCGCGGGGCTGGCGGGACTAGTGGCCGCGTACGAACTCACCCAGGCGGGCCACGACGTGACGCTGCTCGAGGCCAGCACGCGCCCCGGCGGGCGCATCTGGACGCTGCGCGAGCCTTTCTCTGACGGTCTCTACGCGGAGGCTGGCGCCGGTCGGATTCCCGAAACGCACGACCTGACCTTGAAGTACGTTAAGCTGTTCGGCTTGACGCTGGATCCGTTCTACCCGAGCGGAGGCGCCACACTCTATTCCATTCGAGGGAAACGAATTAAACTGCGGCCGGGCGAAACACTGGACCTCGCCCAATTGCCTTTCGGCTTGACGCCGGAGGAGCGTCGCCTGGGCCTGGACGCGCTCCAAGCGAAGTACATCGATCCCGTGCTGAAGGAACTGGGCAATCCTGCCGCCCCAGGGTGGCCGCCGGAGCGGCTCAAGAAATACGACCAGATAACTTGGCCGGAATTCTTGCGCAGCCAGGGCGCGTCACCCGGCGCGGTCGAGCTGCTGACTGCTCTATCTGGCTGGGAGGACGATTCCGCCCTGGATTTCCTCCGGGATGACCTTGGCCATCGAGGCGCCAAACACCTGACCAAAATCCGCGGCGGGAACGACCTTCTTCCCACGGCGTTCGCCTCCCGGCTGGCGGAAAAAATCCGCTACGGCTCACCAGTCGTTCGCATCGAACAGGACGTTGATCCAAAGGGACGTAGCGTGCGCGCGGTGTCTTTGGAGGCTGGGTCGCCCCAGACTCATTCCGCGGAGCGTATGATCTGCGCCATACCCTTCTCCTGCCTCCGTCGTGTAGAAGTTTCGCCGCGCTTCCGGCCGGAAAAACACGCGGTCATCGAGCAGCTCTATTACGATCCCGTCGTGCGGGTCTTTTTACAGACGCGCAGGAGATTCTGGACCGACGAGGGCCTGAACGGGTTCGCGGACACCGACCACCCGATGGAGATCTGGAACCCAACGTTCGACCAGCCAGGCATTCGCGGCATCCTGATGGCCTACCTGGAAGACGGGCTCACGCGCCGCGTGGCAGCCATGCCGGAGTCCGAGCGAATCCGGTTTGGCATCGAGGCAGTGGAGAGGGCCCATCCCCGATTGCGCGTGCACCTGGAGGCC